>NZ_JAUZUS010000003.1:0-304592 GCF_031844145.1 Kocuria sp. PD6 | reverse complement strand
GGATTTCCACAGAGAGCTGTAGAGGTCAGATTTCTTTAACGCCACGGTTCGTTATCCTCCGTTGCTTATCATTCGAACTCAATATAACTGAGACTCGCCAAAACGAATCTGCTGTCGGCAAACGGTTTTCGCATGTCTTGCTCATAGTTGCACTTGACGACTTCGATGCCCCACAGATCGAGAGCGTGGCGCACTACCGGGACGTTCGGCTCCCAGCCCTCCGTAGCAATAGTGCTCTTATCAGCGTTGTACTCCGGCCCGAGGATGTTCAGCAGCCTCTCAGCACCGGCCTACCCCTAGGTCCGCGATTCCTCTCCCGGCACGAATTGTGGCGTAGCGGCAATCCTGCTCGAAGTCCAACCATGGTACGTCGGCAGCGAATCGACCAGAGAGAGCGGAGAAGTCCCACCCCACCATTGTCGATTCTTTGTGCACCCATAGCCACTCGTCGATCACAAAACCAGCATATGCACCTTTACGTTACCTGCAACTTACTCAACAACCGGGGCACATCAGACGTTGAACCGGAACTCCACCACGTCCCCATCCTGCATCACGTACTCCTTGCCCTCCATGCGCACCTTGCCCGCAGCCTTCGCGTCGGCCATGGACCCGGCGGCCATGAGATCGTCGTAGGAGACGATCTCCGCCTTGATGAAGCCCCGCTCGAAGTCCGAGTGGATCACCCCGGCGGCCTTGGGCGCGGTGTCGCCCTGGTTGATGGTCCACGCGCGGGCCTCCTTGGGGCCGGCGGTGAGGTAGGTCTGCAGGCCCAGGGTGGAGAAGCCCACGCGGGCCAGCTTGTCCAGGCCGGACTCGTCCTGGCCCTCCATCTCTAGCATCTCGCGGGCCTCCTCCTCGGAGAGCTCCACGAGGTCAGCCTCCAGCTTCGCGTCCAGGAACACGCACTGCGCGGGCGCCACCAGCGCCTCCAGCTCAGCCTGACGCTCGGGTGAGGACAGCACGCCCTCGTCCGCGTTGAACACGTAGATGAACGGCTTGGCGGTGAGCAGGTTCAACTCGCGCAGGTTGTCGGTGTCGAGCTTCTCGGGCCCGGCGGCCTCGAAGATCGTGCGGCCCTCCGCCAGCACCTTCTCCGCGGCCTGGTACGCCGCGAGCTGCTCGGGCGAGCCCTTCTTGATCTTGACCTGCTTCTCCAGCTTGGGAATCGCGTTCTCCAGCGTCTGCAGGTCCGCCAGGATCAGCTCGGTGTTGATGGTCTCGCGGTCCGAGGCCGGGTCGATCTTGCCGTCCACGTGGATCACGTCCGGATCGTCGAACACACGGATCACCTGCGCGATCGCGTGCGCCTCACGAATGTTGGCCAGGAACTGGTTGCCCAGCCCCTCCCCCTCAGACGCGCCCTTCACGATGCCCGCGATGTCCACGAAGGACACCGTGGCCGGCACGATCTTCTGCGAGTCGAACAGCTCCGCGAGCTTGTCCAGCCGCTCGTCCGGCAGGTTCACCACGCCCACGTTCGGCTCGATGGTCGCGAACGGATAGTTCGCGGCGAGCACCGTGTTGCGCGTGAGCGCATTGAACAGGGTTGATTTTCCGACGTTCGGCAGACCGACGATTCCAATAGTAAGAGCCACGGTCCGCCATCTTACCGGGGCCGCCCGACGACGCCGCCACGCGACTCCGCGCCCCGCCGCACCCCTGACACATGTCACGCCCCACTCGTGACAATCAGCAGTTCAGCGCCGACCCGTCGCACGGGAATCTGGACTCATGAACACCACACACCCACCGCAGCCCCACTCCCCCGCCATCCAGGTGGAGGACGCCGTCAAGACCTTCCGCACCCGCTCCGAGACGGTCCGCGCCGTGCAGGGTGTCTCGCTGGAGGTCCCGCGCGGCGGCGTCGTCGCCCTGCTGGGGCCGAACGGCGCGGGGAAGACGACCCTGCTGGACATGGTGCTCGGCATGAGCGAGCCCACCTCCGGCGCGGTGAGCGTGTGCGGCGAGCGCCCGCGCGCGGCCGTGGCCCACGGGAAGGTGGGCGCGGTGCAGCAGGTGGGCGGGCTGCTCGCGGACCTGAGCGTGCGCGAGACCGTGACCATGATCGCGTCCCTCTACCCGGACCCACTGCCCGTGGACGAAGCGCTGGAACGGGCGGGGGCGGCGTCGTTCGCGCGGCGGAAGGTGGCCAAGTGCTCGGGCGGGCAACAGCAGCGCGTCCGCTTCGCCCTGGCCCTGCTGCCGCGCCCCGAGCTGCTCGTGCTGGACGAGCCGACCGCGGGCATGGACGTGCAGTCCCGCGCCGAGTTCTGGGACGCGATGCGCGCCGAGACCGAGCGCGGTCTCACGGTCGTGTTTGCCACGCACTACCTCCAGGAGGCGGAGGACATTGCCGAGCGGATCGTCCTGATGGACGCTGGGCGCGTCACGTTCGACGGATCCGTGGACGAGCTGCGCTCCACGTCTCGGCACCACACCGTGTCCTTCGTGTGGCCAACGGCCGAACCACTGCCCGAGTTCGCGGGCGCCGCCGTCTCGCGCCGTTCGGAGTCCCGCGTGCACCTGCGCACCGAGGACGCGGACGCCCTCGCGCGCGAGCTGCTGACCCGCACCCCCGCGAGCGCCCTGGAGATCTCCCGCGGCGGCCTGGACGAGGCGTTCGCGGCGTTGATCCATCGAGACGACGCGGCCGCCTGAACCCGCGCGCAGCGCACCGCGGGTGACCGCACCGTTCTCCCGCCCGTCCCTCGCCCCGCAGCTCGTGCGCCCATAACCGCACCCAGACCCCAAGGAGCCCGTCATGTCCCTGACCTACACCGCCCACGACGTGCGGCGGAACCTCCGCTCGATCCCCAACCTGGTGTTCGTGGCCCTGCTGCCCGCCGTGCTGTTCATCCTGTTCGGCGCGGTGCAGGGCTGGTCCGACGCCCGCCTGCCCGGGGGCAACGTGTCCGCGTACGTGATGGTGTCGATGGCCGTCTACGGGGCCGTCACCGCCACCACCGCGATCTCCGCCGGCGCGGCCGTGGAACGGCTGCAGGGCTGGGGCCGGCAGCTCGCCCTGACCCCCATGGGCACGGGCGGCTACGCGGCCACCAAGGTGGCGGTGGCTCTGCTGATCGCCGTGCTGCCCGTGGTCATCGTGTTCCTGGTGGGAGCGTTCACCAACGCCTCGATGGACGACCTCTGGCGCTGGGCGCTGGCCGCCGTGCTGTGCGTGGTGGTCTCCGTGGTGTTCGCGTTCTACGGTCTCGCCGCGGGCCTGATCTTCCGCTCGGACACCGCCGTGGGGGCCGCCTCCGGCGCCCTGGTGGTGTTCGCGTTCTTCGGCAACGTGTTCATGCCGCTCTCCGGCGGGATGCTGACCGTCGCCCGCTTCACCCCCATGTATGGAATCGTGGGCATTGCCCGCTATCCCGTGACCGAAGGTGAGGTGGCCACCATGGGCGGTGCCCCGCAGACCGACAGCCTGCTGTGGCTCGTGGTCAACGCCGTGGCCTGGGCCGCCGTATTCGGGGGCATCGCACTGCTGGCCGCCCGGACGTCCACGGGCCGCCGATGAGCGCCGCCACGCGGACCGCCCCGCGCCCGCGCACCGAGGAGCCCGAGCACGACTGGTCCGACCTGCTGTTCGCCACCGTCTGGCTCGTGTTCCTCGTCATCCCCGCCGCGGCACTTCTGCAGAGCGACGAGTCGGTCTGGGCCACTGCCCTGGGACTGCTCGGACTGGTGCTCTTCGCCGGGCTCTACACGGTCTCCTGGATCCGGCAGATCCTGGTCCCGCGCCTGAGCGTGCTGGGCAACGCCGTGCTGTGGTGCGCGGTCCTGCTGGTGCCGCTCACCCTGTTGCTGCCGGCCTCCCCATGGGGCATGGCCTACACGGCACCGTTCTTCGTGGCCGTGTGCGCGTTCCGACTGCCCTTGCGCCAGGGCATCCTGGCCTCGCTCCTGATCGAGACGGCCGCCCTGGTTCCGCTGCTCATGCTGCTCCCCCGTGAACAGTGGTTCTGGCCGCTGTTCGGCCTGGTCCTGCCCGGGCTGATCATCCTGCTCTCCCGCTTCGCCGTGGATCGCTCCGAGACCCACGAGCGCCTGGCCCGCGAGCTCGAGATCTCCCGGCAGCGCGAGGCCGTGGGTCGGGACGTGCACGACATCCTGGGCCACTCCCTCACGGTCATCACCGTCAAGACGCAGCTCGCCCAGCGGCTCGTGGAGACGGACACGCGCCGCGCCGCCGCCGAACTCGACGACGTCCTGGCCCTGTCCCGCGAAGCCCTCACCGACGTGCGCTCCACGGTCGGCAAACTGCGGGACCTGGACCTGGGCGTCGAGCTCGTCCAGGCGCGCGCCGCCCTGCGCGCCGCCGGGATCACCCCGCACCTGCCGTCCTCGGCCCCGCCCCTGGACGCCGCCACCCGTTCCGCGTTCGCGTGGATCCTGCGCGAGGCCGTGACCAACGTGGTCCGCCACTCGGGCGCGGCGCACTGCCGCGTGACGCTCACCGGTTCGTCGCTTCGCATCGCGGACGACGGCGCACGGGCCGCGGGTGCCTCCACTCACCGCTCAGCGCGAACCGACACCGTCGCTCGTCCGGGCGGCGAGGCGCCCTCGACGAGCCGCCCGCGCCCCGACGACGCCGCGGCGGATGCTCCCTATCGGAACGGGGTGGGGCACGTCGGCCCGGACACGCCGCGGCCGGTGCGTGCCGGGGCCCGCGGTGAGGCGGCGTCGTCGCGCTCCGGACCCGAGGCGAGCACCGGGGGCGGTGCCACCGAACCGGAGCTGCGAGAGGGCAACGGCATCCGCGGCATGAAGGAGCGGGCACGGGCGGCGGGATGCGAGGTGACCGTCGCGCGGGATCCCCGGGGCGGCACGATCGTGGAGGTGAGGCGGGCATGACCGAGATCCGAGTGCTGATCGCGGACGACCAGGCCCTCGTGCGCGCCGGACTGGCCGCTCTGCTAGACCTGGAACCGGACATCACCGTGGTGGCCCAGGCCGCCGACGGCGCCGAGGCGGTCGCTCTTGCCGGGGAACTCCCCGTGGACGTCGCCCTGCTGGACATCGAGATGCCCGGGCTCACCGGCCTGGAGGCCACCGAGCGGATCGTGGCCGCCGGGCGCGGGACGCGGTGCCTGATGGTCACCACGTTCGACCGCCCCGGCTACCTGCGGCGCGCGTTCGACGCCGGGGCGTCCGGCTTCGTGGTCAAGGACACCCCCGCTGCGGAGCTCGCGGAGGCCATCCGGAAGGTACACGCGGGGCTGCGGGTGGTCGATCCGGCGCTGGCGGAGAAGTCCCTGCTGGCCGGGCCGAACCCCCTGACCCCGCGGGAGCAGGACGTGCTGCGCGAGGCGGCCCACGGGGCTTCGGCGGGGCAGATCGGGCGGGCCCTGCACCTCTCCGCGGGGACGGTGCGCAACCACCTGTCCTCGGCGATCGGCAAGACGGCCACGACGAACCGCGCCGAGGCCGCGGCGGTGGCCGCCCGCAACGGGTGGCTGTAGCGGCCATGGCGCCGCCCCGCGCTGCTTGTGCGTGTCGGACGGCCTTGTCACAGTGAGCGCATGGACGCTTCCGTGATGGCTCAGGTGTGGTGGTTGTGGGCGCTGTTCGCCCTGGTGGTGGGCAGTGTGCTCGGGTACGTCGTGGCGGCTGTGAAGGGCAAGCGGTTCGAGAACGAGCTGGAGCAGGTCCAGGCCCAGCGGATGGCCGCCCTGCAGGACGCCGCGGCCGCCCGCTCGGCCCAGGAGCAGCTGGCGGAGCGCGTGGAGTCCCTCGAGGCCCGCGCCGTGCAGGACCAGGACGTCATGCGTGCCCTGGCTCCGCTCAACGAGCAGCTCTCCACCGTGGGGCGGCACGTGAACCAGTTGGAACGGGATCGCGCCGCGCAGTTCGGCGCCGTGGCCCAGGCGCTGGAGGCCGCTCGCACCACGGACCAGCAGCTGCTTCAGGCCACCGGGTCATTGGAGTCCTCCCTGCGCTCCACCACGGCACGCGGGGCGTGGGGCGAGATGCAGCTGCGCCGCGTGGTGGAGGCCGCCGGGATGACCCGCCACGTGGACTTCACCGAGCAGGCCGTCCGCACCACCGATTCGGGGGTGCAGCGCCCGGACATGGTCGTCAACCTCCCGGGTGCACAGTCCGTGGTGGTAGACGCAAAAGCCCCCATGAACTCCTACCTGGATGCCCAGGCCGTCCCCGCGGACGGCTCCCCCGAGAACGAGACTCGTCGGGCCCAGCTACTCGCGGCCCATGCCAAGGCTCTCCGCTCGCACGTGAGCACGCTGGGTTCCAAGAAGTACTGGTCCGCGGAGGAGAGCTCCCCCGAACTCGTGATGTGCTTCGTGCCCGTCGAGTCCGCCCTCGCCGCCGCGCTAGACGCGGACGCCTCCCTGCTGGACTACGCCGCGCAGCAGAACGTGGCCCTGGTGTCACCGGTGTCCCTGCTCGCGTCTCTGAAGGCCGTGGCATTCAGCTGGCGCCAGGCCACCCTCACGGACAACGCGCGAGAGCTGTACCGACTGTCCCGGGAGCTCTACGACCGCATGGGCTCGGTGGGCAAGCACCTGTCCGACATGGGCGGGTCGCTGCGGCGCTCCGTGGACGGGTACAACAAACTCGTGGGGTCGTTGGAGTCCCGGGTGCTGCCCTCGGCCCGGAAAATCGCCGAATTGGATCCCACGAGCACGGGAGCCGATGCCCTGGACACCAAACCCGTGGACTCGGTCCCCCGGCCGCTGACGGCCACGGAATTCGTGGAGGACTGACGCGGCTCAGCGGGTGGGCTTGGCCCCGCGGCCGCCCAACCGACGGGACGTGTCCCCGTCCTGGGCCAGCTTGGCGCGCAGTTCCTTGGGCAGGGAGAACAGGATGTCCTCCTGGGCGGTCTCCACTTCCTCCACAGATCCGTAGCCGTACTCGGCGAGCAGGTCCAGGACCTGGCGCACGAGGACCTCGGGAACCGAAGCACCGGAGGTCACCCCCACGGTTGCAACACCCTCGAACCAGGACTCGTCCACCTGATGGGCGAAGTCCACGCGTTCGGCGCGCCGGGCCCCGTACTCGAGGGCCACCTCCTTGAGGCGCACGGAGTTCGACGAGTTGGCCGAGCCCACCACGATCACCAGGTCCGCTTGCGGGGCGATCTCCTTGATCGCCGCCTGGCGGTTTGAGGTTGCGTAGCAGATGTCGTCGCTGGGGGGATCGATCATGTTGGGGAACCGGGCACGCAACCGGTTCACGGTCTCCATGGTCTCGTCCACGCTCAACGTGGTCTGGGACAGCCACACGAGTTTGTCCGGGTCCTGGACCTCGATGCTGTCCACGTCCTCCGGGGAGTTCACGATCTGGATGTGTTCGGGGGCCTCCCCGAACGTGCCCTCGACCTCTTCGTGGCCCACGTGACCGATGAGCAGGATCTCGTAGTCACTCTTGGCGAAGCGCACGGCCTCGCGGTGCACCTTGGTCACGAGCGGGCACGTGGCGTCGATGGTGTGGAGGTTGCGGTCGTGGGCGGACTGCACCACGGCCGGAGACACCCCGTGGGCGGAGAACACCAGCAGGGAGCCCTCGGGCACCTCGTCCGTCTCCTCCACGAAGATCGCACCGCGCTCCTCGAGGGTCTGGACCACGTACTTGTTGTGCACGATCTCCTTGCGCACGTACACCGGAGCACCGTAGTGCTCGAGCGCCTTCTCCACGGCGATCACCGCGCGATCCACGCCCGCGCAGTATCCGCGCGGCGCGGCCAACAGGACCTTGCGCTCTCCGGTGACCGGAGCGGCGTCGGCAATTTCCTGGGGGGTGCGACGAACCCGGGGAACGGTGGGCATGGACAGGTCAACCACAGTGGACATGTCCTTAATGGTAAGTGACCATACGGGAGCGCACCACGGCGCCGATCACACCCACCAGGGCCACGCACGCGGCACCGATCATGCCCGTGACGCTGCGTCCCACGAAGGATTCTCGCAGCAGGGTGATGATCTGTTCCGTGACCAGGTGCGCCACGGGTTCCACACCGGACGCGTCCACCACGGAGCTCGCGGCCCACAGCACCACGGCGAGCAGGACACCGGTGAACAGCACACCGGCCAGCCCCACCCCGGCGATCGCGAGCCACCGCCGCGGGCTGACCACCACGGCGAGCGCCGCGAGCAGCGCCACGAGCCACGGCAGGGCATACCGCCATGGGGCGAGCCCCACCAGGGCGTCCAGCACGCGACCGGTCTCGGCGCCGGGGACCGTCAGGGTCAGATCGTTGCGGGCGATCCCCGGGGAGATCCCGATGACGTCCTCGACCTGGTGATCCACGGCGGCGCCCAACGCGGTGGCGTCCACCACGAGGTGTTCGGGCGCGTCCGCGGAATCGGCGCTCAGGGGTACGTTCGCGTCGTGGGTGTCCTGCAGGACCTGGATCCACGTCCCCTGTTGCTCGGGGGCGGTGAGCCAGGACTGTGCGGCGGTGACCGCCGTTTCCCGGACCCGCTCGATGGCCTGGTCCACGGGTTCGATCCCGACCTCGACGTCGCTCAGGGCGTTGAACGTCGCGCGGTCCAGGACGGTGCGCACGAGTTCGTCCTGAAAGGTCGTCTCGGTGACCACGGCCGCCGCGGTGTCCTGGAACCCCGAGGGCGAGAGCAGATGGTCCTGGATCCAGGTCAGCCCCAGCCACGCGGCGAACCCCGCACCGGCCAGGATCGCGCACAGGGCGGCGCACAGGCTGCGCAGCAGCGCCGCGGGACGGGATGACGGAAATGAGCTCACGACTCCAATGTACGGAGAACCGGCTGTGCGTGTCCCCGTCGGGTGATACTTATGTCCCATGAGTACGTGGCCCCCGAGCGAAGACACCGGCGCACCGGAACGCCCCGCCGAGACGCCCCGGTTGGCGCGGGACACCACCCCGGAGAATCCGTGGCCGCTCAGCAAGCTGTCGTACGGGCTGCATGGGTGGATCGAACGCGCACCTGCGGCCTGGGTCGAGGGTCAGGTGATCGAGGTCAACCATCGCGCCCGCGTCTCCTACGTGACGCTGCGCGACCTCCACGACGAGGTCTCGGTCAGCGTCACCATGTTCAAGGCGGAGATGTCCCGGTTGGAGCGCCCCCTCGAACGGGGCTCCCGGGTGATCGTAAACCTCAAGGCGGATCTGTACGTCAAGACCGGGCGGCTGTCCATGATCGGGCGGGACATCCGCCCCGTGGGTCTGGGGGACCTCCTGGAACGCCTCGAACGATTGCGGCGAGCGCTCGCGGAAGAGGGTCTGTTCGATCCTGCCCACAAGAAACCCCTCCCGGTGCTGCCCCACCGGGTCGGATTGATCACCGGGCGCAATTCCGATGCCGAGAAGGACGTGGTGCGCAACGCCACCAACCGGTGGCCGGGTGTGCAATTCGAGATCCGCGAGGTTCCGGTCCAGGGAGCCGGTTCGGCGCGCGCCGTGGTCCAAGCCCTCGCGGAACTCGACGCCATGGACGCCGTGGACGTGATCGTGATCGCCCGCGGCGGGGGCGCGTTCGAGGACCTGTTGTCGTTCAGCGACGAATCCGTGCTGCGCGCGGTGTTCGCCGCCCACACGCCGGTCGTCAGCGCGATCGGTCACGAGAACGACCAACCGCTGCTGGATTACGTCGCGGACCTGCGCGCCTCCACCCCCACGGACGCGGGCAAACGCATCGTCCCGGACGTGCACGAGGAACGCCTTCGCATTGCCCAGGCGCGCGGAGCCCTGGACCGTGCCGTGGCCACCATGATCGAGCGCGAACACCAGGGGCTCGAGACCATGCGGTCGCGGCCCTCCCTGGCCCAGCCGGACTCCATGATCCTGGTCCGTGAGGAGGACCTGGATCGCTGGCGTTCGCGCGCGTGGTCCGCGGTGAACGCCCAGACCGTGCGAGCGCAGGACACGGTGGCCCAGATGCGCGCCCGCGTGCGTGCTCTGTCCCCGCAGCAGACATTGGAGCGCGGTTACGCGGTCGTGCAGACCCCGGACGGTTCGGTCCTCACCGATGCACGCGACGCCTCCGAGGGGCAGGACCTCACCGTGCGCCTGGCCGCCGGGGAACTCGGGGTGAATGTCACCTCCCGCACCAACCGCCAGCCCGGGGACCACTGAACCCCGCCCTTCGATCTCCTCGACCCCACCGGAAGGACACACCGTGGCACAGCAGAACAGCAGCGAGCAGCCCAGCACCGGACAGGACGATTCCCGCCTCGGCGGCTCGGCCGGAACCCGCCCCGATCTCTCGGACGTGGACGGTCTGAGCTACGAGCAGGCCCGCGAGCAGCTCGTGGAGACCGTGGCCCGGCTCGAAGCGGGCGGCACCACCCTGGAGGAGTCCCTCCACCTGTGGGAACGGGGCGAGGCCCTGGCCACCCGCTGCGAGCAGTGGCTCGACGGCGCCCGCGAACGCCTCGACGCCGCCCGCGCCCGGCGCGAGGAGAACCGGGAGCAGGCGGCGTCGGAGGACTGACGCGCCGTCGGCGGACGGACGCAGTGGAGTCCGGTCACCGGTAAACCCCCGGAGCGGCCCGACCACGTCACCCCGTGGTGAGACGTCGCCCGGACCGCTGTCGGGGTCAGGAACCGGCTACTGGTGGTACCCGGAGAGGAACTCGCCGAGTCGATCCAGCGCGGTGTCCAGCATGTCCACCGAGGGCAGCGTGACCAGACGGAAGTGGTCCGGCTTGCCCCAGTTGAACGCGGTGCCATGGCTGAGCAGGATCTTCTGTTCCTTGAGCAGGTCCAGGGCGAACCGCTCGTCGTCCACGATCCCGAACTTCTCCACGTCCAGCTTGGGGAAGAGGTAGAGCGCACCGCGGGCCTGCTCGCACGTGACGCCGTCGATCTCGTTGAGCTTGCGGTGGGCGATGTCCCGCTGGGCCTTGAGCCGCCCGCCGGGGAGGACGAGGTCGTTGATAGACTGGTATCCACCCAGCGCCGTCTGGATCGCGTGCTGAGCGGGCACGTTGGCGCACATACGCATGTTGGCGAGCAGCTTGATGCCCTCCAGGTAGGACTCCGCGCGCCAGTTCGGTCCGGTGATCGCGAGCCACCCGGAGCGGTAGCCGGCCACCCGGTAGGCCTTGGACAGGCCCGAGAACGTCAGGCACAGCACGTCCTCACCGGCGAGGGACGCGGTGTTGATCATCTCGGCGTCGTCGTAGGTGATCTTCTCGTAGATCTCGTCCGAGAACAGGATGAGCTCGTGTTCCTTGGCCAGGTCCACGATCTTCTGCAGGGTCTCGCGTGAGTAGACCGCACCCGTGGGGTTGTTGGGGTTGATGATCACGATGCCCTTGGTGCGCGAGGTGATCTTGGATTCCATGTCCTCGAGATCCGGGTTCCACCCGTTCTCCTCGTCGCACGTGTAATGCACGGGCGTGCCGCCGGACAGCGCCACCGACGCCGTCCACAGGGGGTAGTCCGGTGAGGGGATGAGGATCTCGTCGCCCGGATTGCACAGTGCCTGCAGGGTCATGGTGATCAGCTCGGAGACACCGTTGCCCAGGTAGACGTCGTCTGTGTCCAGGTTCATGATCCCGCGCGTCTGGTAGTACTGCACCACCGCGGTGCGCGCGGAGTAGATGCCCCGGGAGTCCGAGTAGCCCTGCGCGTTCGGCAGGTTCTTGATCATGTCCACCAGGATGGCGTCCGGTGCCTCGAAGCCGAAGGGGGCGGGGTTGCCGATGTTCAGGCGCAGGATGCGCTGACCCGCGGCCTCCATCTTCTCCGCCTGCTCGAGCACGGGCCCGCGGATGTCGTAGAGGACGTTCTTCAGTTTGTCGGACTGTTTCACCTTAGCCATGGGGTCACCATACTCGGCGCCCCCATCCCGATTCGGTCGGCACGCGGCGGTGCTCCACGGCTCAAGGGCCCACGGCGTCGCTCGCTGCCTCCCGTCGCACGTCAGCACTTCTCGGATCACGTCAGCGCGGCTGCTCGCGTAGGAACGTCGCCGTCTGTTCGGGGCTCATCGCGGGATCGGACCCGCCCGCGAGCCGGGTGATGGTCGTCAGGTCCTCCGACGTGAGATCTGCCGAGACCGCGTTCGCCGAGGCCACCGCCCGGTCGTCCACGCCCTCGGAGCTGAGCACCACCGCGCGCTCCGGGCGGAACAGTCGGTTCGGGTCGTCCAGTTCCACGAGCCCGTCGTCGTCGATCGCGGGTTCGGAGGAACGCAGCACCGCGGCCTGCACCTCGTCGCTCAGCAGAGCATTCACGAGCTCACCGGTGGTTGCGAACTCCGGCGCCGCCTTGGGCGCGCAGTCGTAATAGGCCTTCAGCCCGCGCTCTCCCTGGGCGCTGTCCGCGTAGCCCCGGGCCATCCCCACGGCCATCTCGGGGCAGTGCTCCCCGATCGTGTTCAGGCCCCCCAGGTTGAACTGCGCGTTCGTCGCGGCCGTGACCACCACGCGGTCCGTACGTTGCGCGGACGACGAATCGAGCACGGTCAGCCCGCGCGGCAGTGCCCCGGGCAGGGCGCGGTACACGTCGTCGTCGGACGGCCCGGTCTCCCCCGTGATGCCGAGCAACTGCCCGAGCGAGTCCAGCAGCCCGCGCGGGGCGCCCGTGTCCGGGGTGGGGGAACGCGTGGACGAGGGGTTCGCACTCGGTTGCGGCGAGGCAGGCCGCTCGTTCTGCCGCGTGTACACGTACAGATCCCCGGTGAAGTCGGGGACCATGGTCGCGTGGCCGGCCTGCAGGGCGTCCACGATCTGTTCGCGCGTGGTCCCCACGTCCACCACGCTCGCGGTGATCCCGTCCGCGGCCAGCCGCTGTTGGTACAGGTGCGCCAGCACACGGGTCTGCAGGTCCACGCCGGTCGCAATCTTCACGGTGGGTTCCCCCGTGGCGTTCGACGACGACGCCTGGCTCGCCGTTCCCGTGTCCGGCCCGCCGGTCCCGCCACCCGCGCCGCACGCGCTCAGCAGGAGGGCGCCGCTCGCGAGCGCGGCGACGGCGCGCAGCCGCACCCCGTGACTCACCGGTCCCGGCCGGGCTCGGTGGCCACGTCCTGCTCGGGGATGTCCTCGGGTGGGGTGTCCGGGTCCGCAACGGCGCTCGTGAGCCCGGAGAGTCGCAGGCCCTGGTCCACGAGGTCCAGGCGCTTGAGGGAGTCGATGCGTGCGATCGGGAACCACGCGGCGTCGTCGGACGAACCGTTCTGCTCGACCGCCAGGTCACCGCCCGTGACGTGGGCGGTGTACAGGACGCGGCACGCGTGATTGCCCCGGGGCTGACCGTCCAGGCGCTGCTCGGGGGTCATCCAGTAGCTGTGCACGCCCACCAGGCCATCCGATTCCACGTGGAAACCGGTCTCCTCGAAGACCTCCCGGATCATGGTCTGCTCCGGCTGCTCCCCCGGTTCCATGCCGCCGCCGGGAAGGGTCCACGCGCCGTCGAACCCCGGGTGACGGGGGTTCCAGTGCGTCAACAGCACGTGCTCGTCGCGGGTGATCAGGGCATAGGCGCCCACGCGGGAATCGAACGGCTTGCTCATGGGCGCCAGTCTACTGACGCGTTCCGGGTGACCCCTGACAGCGGACCGGTTTCCCCGGGGCGGTGCGGGCGCGGCAGGGTGCGGTCGGTGCCGCGCACGGGCGGGGCCCATAATGTCCGGGTGAGCATCGTGGAGAACGCCATTTACCGTAACGGGCGCAGGGTCGAGTCGCCCCGGTCCCTCGAGGAGACGTACGACCTGCTGCAACGGATGCTGGAGCATCCCGGGGAGCCCTCAGCGTCCGAGAGCGGGGACACGGTCGTGGCGTGGATCGGTCTGTACCGGCCCGAACCCGACGAGGTCCGCTCGCTCGCCGAGCACTTCCACCTGCACGAGCTCGCCGTCGAGGACACCGTCCAGGCGCACCAGCGCCCCAAGATGGAACGCTACGGCGAGACGCTGTTCACCGTGATCCGCCCGGCGGTCTACCAGGACGCGACCGAGACCGTGGAGATCGGCGAGATCCACATCTTCACCGGACCCCATTTCGTGATCACCATCCGCCACTCCGAGTCCAGCGGCGTGGGGCGGGTGCGTAAGCGGGTCGAGGAGGACCGGGAGCTGTTGTGCTTCGGTCCGGACGGCGTGCTGTACGCGTTGCTGGACCAGATCGTGGACGACTACTTCCCAGTGCTCGACGGTCTCGAGAACGACATCGACGAGATCGAGGACGCCCTGTTCGCCGGGCAGCCGAACGTCTCGCAACGGATCTACGAGCTCGCCCGGGAGATCAACGACTTCCACCGCGGGGTGGCCCCGCTCAGCCACGTGATGCAGCGTTACTTCACGGGCTTCACCAAGTACGGTACGCACGAGGAACTGCAGCACCGGTTGCGGGACGTGCTGGATCACGTGATCCAGGTCAGCGGGAAGCTCGAATCCATGCGGGCCTCGCTCACCGATGCCATGAGCGTGGATTCCACCCTCACCACGGCGCGGCAGAACGAGGCCGCCATGCAGCAGAACGAACAGATGAAGAAGATCTCCTCGTGGGCGGCGATCCTCTTCGCGCCGTCCATCGTGGGCTCGATCTACGGCATGAATTTCACCCACATGCCCGAGCTCGACTGGCGCCTGGGCTACCCCATGTCCCTGGGTCTCATGCTGCTCGTGGCCGTGGTGCTCTACGCGGTGTTCAAGGTCAAGAACTGGCTGTGAGGCGCGCAGCACGTTGGTTCACTGGGGCGCGGACGGGCCGCACGGTGGGACGGTCCGGGGGCGACGTCGGCGGGTGACGTCCGCGGGCGACGTCGTCCGGTGGCCCTCTCGGAGGCCGCTCCCGCTCCGCGTTGAGCGGGCACGCATCCCGGGCCATTACCCTGGCGGGGATGGACAACTGGGAATTCTGGCTCGACAAACCGTTCCGCGTGGTGCTCGTGTTGCTGGGCGCCGTGGTGGTCTCCGCGCTCGTGCGCCTGCTGATCCGCAAGATCACCCGGGGGATTGCACGCGGCACCCAATCGCGGATCATCAAGCGCTTCGACCACGGCCAGGCCCGCTGGGTGCAGGACGCGGGGCTGGCATCCGAACGCCAGAGCCTGCGGGCCAGGACCATCGGAGCGGTGCTCTCGTCCGTGTCCACCGTGGCGGTGTGGGCGATCGCGATCCTCATGATCATCTCGGAACTCGGGTACAACATCGGGCCGGTGCTCGCCTCCGCGGGCATCGCGGGCGTGGCGCTGTCCTTCGGTGCGCAGTCCCTGGTCAAGGACTACCTCTCCGGGATCTTCATGGTCGCGGAGGACCAATTGGGCATCGGTGACTCCGTGGATCTCGGTGAGGCCGTGGGCACCGTGGAGAACGTGGGGTTGCGCGTGACCCAGGTCCGGGACGTGAAGGGCACCCTGTGGCACGTGCGCAATGGCGAGATCCTGCGCGTGGGCAATCAGTCCCAGGGCTGGGCCCGCTGTGTCCTGGACATCCCCGTGCCCTACGACACCAACATCGACCTGATCGCGGACATGATCGAACACGAAGCCCGGCTCGTGCGTGACGATCCGGACGTGGGTCCCAGCATCGTCGCGGACCCCGAGGTGTGGGGTGTGGAGAACATCTCGGGTGAGAGCATCACGATCCGGTTGGCCGTCAAGACCGCTCCCCTCGAGCAGTGGGACGTGGCCCGCGTGATGCGGGTGCGGATCAAAAAAATGCTCGACCGGGACGGGCTGCGCATCCCGCTGACCAACCAGGTCACGGTGCGCACGGGGGCCGAGCCCGAGACACAGGGAGAAGCACCCACCACGTCCTTCCCCGTGCCGCGTGTGCCTACGACCGGCAAGCTGCGCACCACCCCGGTGCGCCCCGAACCCGTGGACGTGGACAGCCACACCCCGGACGGCCGCACCCCCAGCCGCGACGAGTCCGGCGAGGGAACCACGTCCGCGGAACGCCGCGGGGACGGCTGAGCGCGGGCCGTCAGCTCCGCTTCCGGCGGACTCCCCCACCCCGGGAGGGCCGCCCGCGTCCCGGCTTCGCTGCGCTACGCTTCCCCGCCGATGACGCTGCTCGCCTGTCCCTGTCACGGGCCCCATCCTTGGTGCGGCCGCCGTCTCGCGGCGCTTCCCTGCCACTGGACTCCTTACGGCCACGCACGATCCCCACGAACCGCTGCACCGTGTCCTCGCCCTCGTCATCCAGGCCGCGAGGCCACACGAGGACCACGGGAACGGTGGGGGCGTCCGTGAGCTCTCTAAAGGTCACGTCCTTGCGGGCATGCAGGCGCGCCACGGACATCGGCAGCACCACGGGGCCCACGCCGGCGGCGGCGAGTTCGACGGCCATGGCGGCGTCGTCGATGTCGGCGTGCGCTTGCGGGGTGGACTCCTCGGTGAGCTGCGCCAGGGTGAGGGAGTCGAGGACGGTCAGGAGGTCGTCGGTGCTCAGCACCGCCACCTGCAGCTCGTCGTACAGGTGCACCGCATTGTGGGTGACCCGCAGGTCCTCGAGCGAGGGATCCCCCGGCGCCCAGCCGAGCCGGACGAAGCACGCAGTGACGGCGGCGTCGTGGAGCGCCGAGCGCCATTCCGCGGCCGGGACCAGGACGTCCCGCAGCTCGGGGTGCATCCTGCGCTCGCGCCACCGGCCGAACCACTTGCCGGGCATGACACCGGGGACGTACCCCACGGTGAACGCGCCCGGCTCCGCGGGCTCAGAGGGGGGTGTCGGGGTGTCCGCTGCGGTCATGCTCCCACCCTAAGTGCACCCGTGCGTGCGCCATGTCCGGGCCTGTCCGAGCTGGGCGTGCAGGCCCATCCGAGTGATACGTGCGGCTTCGTGGCGCACGGATGTGCGAAAACCGGCGCGGAGGGCTAGAGTGTTCCCTGTTGTTCGGGGCTTTAGCTCAGTTGGTAGAGCGTTTCGTTCGCAATGAAAAGGTCAGGGGTTCGATTCCCCTAAGCTCCACATTCTTCTCAGATCCCGTGTCCGGAAGGGCACGGGATCTTTGCTGTCCGCGCGCCGCGCTCCCGATCGATGGAGTCGGGAGCGCGGCCGCCGGACCGTCGCGAACATCTGTGCCCCGTGAAGACATGCGATTCGCCGGGGACGTGTCTTTTCGGGGCACACGTGTATCCCCACCCATTACCCCGGCAGAATGGCCCCATGACCCAGCACCGCAGCTACACGACGAGCGTCGCCAGCGTGTACCCGAACTACGTGACCAAGGCGGGGAAGAAGAGCCGCACCAAGGACGAGGTGGACCAGATCATCTGCTGGCTCACCGGATACTCCCCCGAGCAGCTGCGGAGCCAGCTCGACAACGACGTCGATTTCCATACCTTCTTCACCGACGCCCCTGCCATGGAGAAGATCCTCCGAGGCTGACCCGCCGCGCGCGGATACTGTGAGCCCATGAAGATCCTCGTGACCGGCTTCGAGCCCTTCGGTGGAGAGACGGAGAACGCGAGCGGCGTCGCCGTCGACATGCTCCGCGAGTTCGCGCCGAGCGACGGCGTACGCATCGCCACGGCGATCCTCCCCGTCACGTGGTCCGGCGCGGGTCCCGCGCTGCTGCGGGCCGTCGAGGAACACCGGCCCGACGCCGTCGTGGCCGTGGGTGAAGCGGGCGGCCGAACGGCCGTCACCCCTGAGCGGTGGGCCAGGAACTTTGGGCACGGGCGCATCCCGGACAACGCCGGCGGGGTCCGCGACGCCGCTCCCCTCGCCGAGGGTCCCGAGCGCCTCGAGTCCCGCATTGACCCTTCCGCGCTCGCCCATGCCGTCCGGGACGCGGGCATCCCGGCCGAGGTCTCCGACGACGCAGGCGCTTTCCTGTGCAACGCCGTCTTCTGGACCGCGCTGCACCGCACGGATCTGCCCGCCGCGTTCATCCACGTACCCGCGGTCAGGTCGAGAGGATCAGCGGGGATCGGTGCCGAGACCGACCCGGATCACACCCCCGCGGATTCAGCGCTGAGTTTCGATGACCTCGCACACGCGCTGGCGGCCGCTGTCCACGCCGTCGCCCTCGAGTCAGGATCGCAGTCGGCCTGAACAGCCCCGGTAGGCCGGATCCACGCCACGGCCCCGAAAGGAGCTCAGCATGGTGTCCACATCGCGTCCCGCAGCCACCGCGTTCCTTGTGTCCGGCCTTTTCCTTCTGACCTCGTGCAACGGCGACCGGACGTCCGAACCGACCCGAGCGAAACGGCCGCGGCGGCGTCGTCGTTGGGTGAGCCCCGGACCTGACCGAAAACTTGGACGCGCCGTGGCCCGTTGCCTTCCACGGGGGCACTCCCCTGGTCAGCGAGCGCGACTCAGCCAGGATTCTGGAGCTCGACGACGCCGGGCAGGCTCGCGGGGTGGGCGTCGTTCGCGGCGGCCAGGGCGACACATCGTCCCACGCTTTCCCGCATGCGGCGTGGAACGATATCATCGCTCCATGGCGATTGAAGTGAGTGAGCTCCCCACGCTGGATGCACGAGCCACCGCGGCGTACGCGCACCTGTTCCAGGCCCTGAGTGAACCGACCCGGCTGGCCGTGGTGCAGCACCTGGCCTCGGGGGAACACCGGGTCCGGGACCTCGTGGAGCACATGGGCCTGGCCCAGTCCACGGTGAGCAAGCACCTGAGCTTCCTCGTGGAGTGCCACCTGATCCAGGCACGGCCGGAGGGGCGCGCCACGTGGTACTCGCTCACCCGCCCCCATGAACTCGCGGCCCTGATCGCAGCCGCGGAACCCATCCTGCACGCCACCGGCACCGACGCGGTGCTGTGCGCTCACTTGCGTCATCCCCCGCAGGGACCCGCCACCGGGACCGCTGCAGCGCGTGGCGGGGTGGCGTCGTCGTCGGGACGGGAGGCCGAGTAATGGGCGCCGGACACGTACACGGGCACACCCACGCGGGGGCCACAGGACACCCGGGGCGACTGCGGGTGGCCTTCGGGTTGACCGCGGGGATGGTCGTGGCCCAGGCGGCGGGGGCGGTGATCACGGGGAGCTTGGCCCTGCTGACCGACACCGTCCACGCCTTGACGGATGCGATCGGGCTGCTCGTAGCGCTCGTCGCGGCGCACCTGATGACGCGCCCGGCCAGTTCCAAGCACACGTGGGGCTTCCGGCGCGTGGAGGTGATCGCGGCCCTCGGCCAGGCCACCCTCCTGCTAGGCGTGGGGATCTTCGCCGCTGTGGAAGGTGTCCGGCGGCTCGTGGAACCGCGCGAGGTACCGCCCACGGAGCTGTTGGTCTTCGGTGCCGTGGGGTTGGCGTGCAACGTGGTGGCCATCCTGGTGCTGTCCTCGAGTCGGGAGAGCAACTTCAACATGCGTGCCGCGTTCCTGGAGGTCGTCAACGACGCCCTGGGCTCGCTGGGCGTGATCGTGGCCGCCGTGGTGATCGCGACCACCGGGTTCCAGCGCGCAGACACCGTGGCGGCACTGTTCATCGCCGCGCTCATCCTCCCCCGCGCCGTGCGGATCATGCGCGAGACCGCAGCGGTGCTCATGGAGTTCACGCCGCGCGGCCTGGATCTGGACCTGTTCCGTGAGCACATCATGGCCCTGCACCACGTGGTGGACGTGCACGACGTTCACGCCTCCACGGTCGCCACGGGCTTGCCCACCATCAGCGCGCACGTGGTCGTGGAGGACGAGTGCTTCCGGGATGGGCATGCGGCAGACTTGCTCCGGGACGTGAAGACGTGTGTCGCGGAACACTTCGACGTGTCGGTACACCACTCCACGTTCCAGATCGAAACGGCGGACATTCGCGATTCGGAATCCCACGAGGTTTTGCACGCCTGACTCCGCCGCAACGTCCACGCCCCGGGAGGACACCATGAGGGAACCCACCAGCACGCTGTTCACGGACGTCGTCGTCTTCGACGGCACGGACTTCCACTCCGGGACCAGGGACGTCCTGGTGCGCGAGGGACGCATCGAGCGGGTGGCCTCGCACGGTGAGATCCAGGCCTCGCAGGACACGCGCACGGTGAACGGCTCGGGACATACGCTCACCCCGGGGTTCATCGACTGCCACGTACACCTGACCGTGAGCAACGCGGGGTCCCTCGCGGGTTTCGCGGAACCGTTCTCCACGCAGTTCTACCGCTCGGTGGACAACATGCGCCGCACGCTCGACGCCGGTGTGACCACCGTGCGCGATGCCGGCGGTGCGGACGCCGGCCTCAAGCACTCCCTGGCCACCGCGCTGGTCCGCGGACCACGCGTGAAACTCTCGGTGAGCATCATGTCCCAGACCGGGGGCCACGGGGACAGCTGGTTGCTCTCGGGTGCGTGCTCACCCATGCTCGCGCCGCACACCGGCCGCCCCGACGGCGTGGCCGACGGTCCCGACGGCGTGCGGCGCAAGGCCCGCGAGATCCTGCGGGCCGGTGCAGACCAGATCAAGATCTGCTCCACGGGCGGCGTGTTGTCCCCCGACGACGATCCGCAGCACTCGCAGTTCGGCCCGGACGAGATCGAGGTCATCGTGGCCGAGGCCCGCGCACAGGGTGCCTACGTGATGTCCCACGCGCAGGGTGCCCCCGGGATCAAGAACGCCCTGCGCGCCGGAGCACGATCCGTGGAACACGGGATCTTCCTGGACGACGAGGCCATCGAGCTGCTCCTGGAGAACGACGCCTTCCTGGTCCCCACGCTGCAGGCCCCGCTCGCGGTGATCACGGCCCACGAGGCGGGCGTGCCCATGCCCCCGGGCGTGGTCGAGAAGGCCCGCCGCGTGGCGCAAGCCCACAGCGCGTCCGTGGCCAAGGCCCACGACGCTGGCGTGAAGATCGCCATGGGCACGGATGCGGGCGTGGGCACCCACGGCGAGAACCTCGAGGAGATCGAGCTCATGGCGGCCAACGGGATGTCCACGGCTCACGCGTTGCGTGCCGCGACATCCACGGCCGCGCAGCTCATCGAGGAACCGTGCCTGGGCAACCTCGAGCGTGGCGCCACGGCGGATCTGGTCCTACTCCAGGGCGATCTCCACCGCGAGGGCGTCACGCAACTGCGCGGCCGGGTCCGCGGGGTGTGGCAGGCCGGGGAACGGGTGCGCTGAGCGGGGCGCACCGCCCCGGCCCCCGGCAGGAACATCAGGCGCGCGCCAGACGCTCCCACGCGAGTTCGGCGAGGGCCGCGACCTGGGCGCCGCTCCGCCGGGTCCCTCCTCGCCGGGCTGGACCATGAACACGACGTTGCCCGACAGGTCGTCCCGGCGAGCGCTCAGCGGTGTGGCCGCGCCCACGAGACCAGCGGTGTGCAGGTCGGGCCGCAGTGATGTCGCGTCGTCCAGGAACGTCACGCGACCTCCTCGGTCCGGGCGGGCGGTCTCAGTCCCCGTCCGCCGGCATCCCCGTGAGTTCCGGTCCCGGCGCGAGCCGGACCGGGCCACGGGCTGTGGTGATGTCCACTGCCTCACCTTTTTGCTGCACCGTGATCTCCCCCACGTCCGCCAGTTCCCGGGCCACCGCCCGCACCCCGGGCATGTCGTCCCGCCATTCGTCCCCGCCCAGGGCCCGGGCGACGTCGGACGGGCAGATCGTCGTGCCCGCTCGGTGCCGCAGCAACGCACGGATCGTGGCCGCACGCCGTTCCCGCAGTCCGGACTCCGAGGGGCTCTCCCACCACGGGTCACCTCGCTCCCCCAGCGCGACCTTCGCGTCCTGGACCCGCTCGCGCGCGTGTTCGTCCTTGGACTTCACGGCTCGCCGGGCGCTCATGAGTTCGCGGACGAGTTCCTCCCGGAACTTCTCGGGGATGCACGGGTCCGTGGCGCGCCATGTGCGCCCGTTGACCACGATGTGGTGCCCGTCCGCAGTGCGTTCGGGGCCCGACGACGCCGCGGTCGCCGCGTCTTTCTTTTCCGGGGTCATCGGCGCAGCCCCCCGTCTAGTCCCAGGCGGGAGATGAGTTGTTCGTGGCGCGCCAGACCGGCCGTGACCACGGAAGGGTTCCGGGCGTACCAGCGCAGGTGTTCGGCCGCGATGTCCTGTTCCGGGATGTGTTCCCCGTGGATGATCCAGTCATCGTGCGGACCCCCGATCAAGTCGTCTGGATCGTGACCGAGGGCTTCGAGCGTGCTCGCGTATATGGGAGCGCGGATCCCACCGAGCAGTACCCGCCCGGGATCGGGGACGGTCGCGCTGAGGCCGGCCTCCGCCAGGATCGCCGCAGCGACCTCCGTGAGCACACCGTTACCCGGGTGATTGATCACGTGCACGGCATTGGGGCCGGCGGCATCCAGGATCGAGGCGACATCGAGGGCACGGTGCGCGTCCTGCCGCACCCGCAGCTGTCGCAGCGACTCTTCCCGTGCCGCCCACACTGCCTCCGGGGTCGGGCTGGTCAGCTCCACCGTGGACTCACCCCGGGCCGCGGCGGTCAGCACCCGCAGGTCGTGGTACGGAGCCACGGGAGGGTCCCCCACGCCTGGGGCCCGCACGATCGCGAGCGTGGGCATGAGGGCGGTCCAGCGCATCACCGGGATGCGCACGACCCGGGCGTCGTCGGCCAGGCGCGGGAGGACGTCGTCGTTACCCAGGGGCAGGCTGCGGTATCCGGCCACGACCGGTTGGGTCACGAACAGGGCGAGCCGCGGCAACAGGGCGTGCAGGTGGGACAGGTCCTGCTCGGTCAGTTCGTGCACGGGTGGCAGGCGCACGCCGTACCACGCACCGGCCAGTGCGCCGTGGAGCAGGACGCGCAGGGACTCGGCCTGACAGTTGCCGTACACCGCGAACAGCGGGACGTCGGGGAGTCCGTTGAGCCCGTAGAAGTCCCCGTAGTGCACCCGGCGGCCCGCGATGTGTGCGTCGTTCGTCGGTTCAGTGGTCATGTCCCACCCTGTCCTCGAGTCGTCGTGCGGTGTCCGCGGCGTGGACCGGGACCTGCGGATCGTCCGGGTCCACGTCCACCGGATTCGATTCTGCCCGGTTCACGGCACGCACGGAACGCACCGTGAGCAGCCCCGGCACATAAGTCTCCCCGCGCTCGCACCACCGACGCAGGGGCACGTCCAGAGTGAGGGGCGCGTGGACATCGGCGAGGACCACGGCCCGGTCGAGCACGTTCTGCGGTGGTGCACCGATCCGGATCCGGGGGTCCTCGGCGAGCGCGTCCGGGACCTCCGCGCGGTCCACGAACCACACCCCGGCATCCGTGTCGCGCAGGACGTGGGCGGCGGTGAGGTAGGCCTCGGCGGCGTCGTCGTGCCCGTGCACTTGCACGACCGCCCACGGTTGGCCGAACGCGACACCCGACCCGCGCGTGCTGCGCAGTGGGATCCGCCGGGCGAGGGCGAGAGTTTCGGCGTCCTTGACCGCGCGCGTGGCACTGCGGCCGGCGAGGTCGGGACCGTCGTGCCACGCCCCGGCCCCCGGTACGTGGGTGAAGCGCGCCCCCGCTTGCCAGCAGCGGTACGCCAGGTCCCAGTCCTCGCCGCCGTAGCCCACGAGGGTCTCGTCGAAGCCACCGCAGCGCTCGAAGAGTGCGCGGTCCATCGCGAGCAGCGCGCTGATCACGAGCCGGAAGTCCTCGGTCCCCGCGTCCGCCAGATCCGCCGTGCGGGCGTAGCCGTCCGCGAGCCACACGGGATCCTGCAGCCGACGTGCGCCGGGGACGTCCTCGCCCGCGACCCAGCGCAGCACGGCGGGCACGTTGAGGCCGTCGAGCGCCGCGTGATGGCGAGCGCCCACCGCGAGCGCGCCGTGGCCGTCATCCGCACGGGTGAGCCCGGTGAGCATCGCGGAGACGAACCCCGGCTCGGGGATCATGTCCCCGTCCAGGAACACGAGCACATCACCCTGCGCAGTGCGCGCCCCGAGATTGCGCGCCGCCCCCGCGCGGAAGCCCCGGTCCTCCTGGCGCACCACGGTGCACGTGAACGGGACGGGCGGGATCGCGGGGGCCTCTGCGGAGCCGTCGTCGGCGACCACAACCTCCACCTCTTCTACCGGGTGGTCCTGCTGCGCCAATGCGGCGAGCAGGCGGTCCAGGCCGCGCTGGTTCTCGAAGTACGGGACGATGACGCTCATCGACGGCGCGCTCACAGCGCACCTCGCCGAGGTGTGAGTCGATCCCCCGTGATCCGCTCCCACTGCATTGCGGCGGCAGCAGCCGTGCCGGGGACCTGAGCTACATCCCACGCGGCGGGATCGATCCACGTGGCGGCGGGATCCTCGAGTGCGCGAGCCAGCGCCGTCGGGAGGTCATCGGTAAGCGTAAGCGCCCATGGGGCCCGCGCCGCGAGTTCCTCGAAGAACGGGTGGGGCGTCACGAGGGGTTTGCGTCCGCTCGCGATCCACCGGCCCACCGATCCGGACGCCGACACGTGGGACGGTGCGACCACCGGGACCGTGACCTCTTGCGCGGCGCGGGTCAGGGCGGCGTCGGGCAGGAATCCCGTGGCGCTGAACGAATGCCCGAGCGCACGGGCCGCGGCGTCCAGGGCCGGGACGAGGTCGTCGTGACCGTCCGAGGGGCGGCCCAGCGCCACGACGTCAACCGGGGTGAGCACACCTTCGAGGGCCGCGACCACACGGTCGTGGCCCTTGCCCGGATACAGGAAGCCGAGCATCGCCACGCTCGGAGTGCCGTTCGCCGGGTGACGTCGCGCGGCCGCCCACTCCCCCGGCTCCGGCGGATCGATGGGCAGCGGGTCCACGAAAACGGCGGTGACATCGGCTGCGACGAACCGCTCGAGCTGGCGACGTTCCGACGTGCTGCTCACGATCACGGTGCGCGCGAGGTCCGCGACGCGCGCATAGGCGGCACGTCGCGCCTCGAAGGCGTGGCCGTCCGACGGCTGGGGAATGTCGTGCAGGGTCACCGAGACGGGCCGGACCCGAGCCAAACGGGCGATCGTGTCCGCGGCGGCCGTGGTGGAATCGCCGAACACGCGGTCGGTGAAGTGCAGGTGCACGGGGGCGTCGTCGCGGAGCAGGCCGGGCAGGAGTTCGTCGACCGTGCCGGACACCGATCGGGCTTCCGGGGTGTGCCGCGCGAGTGCCTCGGCATGCATGCGGACACCGTGCTGGGCCGGGCCCACACAGGCGAGGAGGGGAACTGTCACCGCCCCACTGTATCGACCCGGCCATCCATCCGGCCCCCAACATCTGTGTCCCGGAACAACACGTGGATTCGAGAATCCGTGCATTTTCGGGCCCCAGGTGTTGTGCAGTCCGGCTGCCGCGGCGGCCAGGAGCGGGCGGGTGGGTGGGTACCGGGTGCGTCCGAGAGGGCCCGGGTGGGCATCGCATGCGTCTTAAAGGACCCGGGTTGGCTGCCGGTCACACCCCGCACGTCGTGGCGGAACTCACTTCACCCGTGCACTCGTTGCACTTGTGCAACTTTGCACTCGTGCATAGGATTTTCGTCGTGCCTGAATCCCATCTCTCCCTGCGTGAACGCCACCGTGTTCGCACCCTCGCGGAGATCCATCGCGCCGCGCTGGAGCTCGCGACGTCGGGGAATTACGCCGACACCGCTGTGGAAGCCATTGCCGAACGTGCCGGGGTCTCCCGCAGGACGTTCTTCAACTACTACTCGTCCAAGGAGGACGCGATGCTGGGGCTCACCCCGCCGCGACTGTCCGAGGCCGCTCGCGAGCGCTATACGGATCCTGACGCCGGGGACGAGTTCGCTCGCACCGTGCGCCTGTTCGTAGACGTCCTCCGGGACGCCACAGGACCCCCGGAACTGGCCACGCGCCGTCGTGAACTGGTGTGCGCCCACCCCGAACTCAAACGGCGCATTGGGATGCACATCACCGCGGTGGAGAACCTCGTGGTCTCCACCGTCACCGAACACTCCGCGCGCGACACCCCTCCCCGCTCGGAGGAGACGACCCACGCGTTCGTCCTGCTGGCCGGCTCGGTCATCAAGTTCGTGTTCCGTACCAACACGCATCTGGCCACCACACCCGACGACGCCGCCATCCAGCGCGCGCTCGACCACGCCATCGGCGTCTTCCGCACCGCTCTCAAGGAGATCTCATGACCGCCACCGCCACCCGGGCTGTATCCAGCCCTCCTGTGGACGAGAAACCACCCCACCTCGGACTGCTGTTCGCGAGCCTCATGGTCGTCATGCTGCTCGCGTCCCTCGGCCAGACCATCCTCTCCACCGCTCTGCCCACCATCGTGGGAGACCTGGGCGGTGTGGACCACATGAGCTGGGTCATCACCGGCTTCATCCTGGCGTCCACCGTGATGATGCCGGTCTACGGCCGCATCTCCGATCTCCTCGGCCGCAAGCCCGTGCTGATCGCGGCCATCGTGCTGTTCATCGCGGGCTCCGCCCTGGGTGCGGCGGCCGGGACCATGAGCTGGCTCATCACCGCCCGCGTGGTGCAGGGCCTGGGCGGCGGTGGTCTGATGATCCTCGCCCAGACCTCCATCGCGGACGTGGTCCCCGCCCGTGAGCGCGGCAAGTACATGGGCGTGATGGGCGCCGTGTTCGCCGTGTCCTCGGTGGCCGGGCCGCTGCTGGGCGGCTGGATCACGGAGGGTCCCGGCTGGCGCTGGGCGTTCTCCTTCAACATCCCGCTCGGCATCCTGGCCATCATCGCGGTGGCCGTGTTCCTCAAGCTGCCCCGGCGGCCCCGCGAGGAGCGCGAACGCATCGACTATTTGGGCATGATCCTGCTGGCTGGTGCCACCACGTGCCTGATCCTGGTGTGCACGTGGGGCGGGACCCAGTACGACTGGAACTCCCCGCAGATCCTGCTGCTGTGCGCCACCACCCTGGCCGGGGCCATCGCCTTCGTGATCGCCGAGACCCGCGCGAGCAGCCCCGTGATCCCCCTGTCCCTGTTCAAGGACCGCAACTTCACCCTGACCACCGTGTCCGGGCTCGCGGTGGGCGTGGCCATGTTCGGCGCGATCGGCTACATGCCCACCTACATCCAGATGGTCAAGGGTGTGGACGCCACCCAGGCCGGTCTGCTCATGACCCCCATGATGGCGTCCCTGCTGATCACCTCGATCGTCTCGGGCCAGATCGTCTCCCGCACGGGTCGGTACAAGCTGTTCCCCCTGGTGGGCATGGTGATCATGGGCGTCGGCCTGTGGCTGCTGTCCACCCTGGAGGTCTCGGACTCCACCGTGCGGATGTGCGTGTTCCTCGCCGTGTTCGGCGCGGGCATCGGGCTGAGCATGCAGATCCTGGTGCTCATCGTGCAGAACTCGGTGCCCAACCGGATCGTGGGCACCGCCACCGCCTCCAGCAACTTCTTCCGCCAGGTGGGAGCCACCGTGGGCTCCGCCGTGGTGGGCTCGCTGTTCATCTCCCGGCTGAAGGACCTGCTGGCGGAGAACCTGCCCAAGATCCCGGGCAAGTCCGCCGGGGCGATGGACGCCAACTCCTTCACCCCGCAGAGCGTGCACGGGCTGCCGGTCATGTTCCGCGACCCGGTGATCCAGTCCTACAACGACGCCCTGCTGCCCATCTTCCTGTTCATGATCCCGCTCGCGGTGCTCGCGTTCGTGCTGCTGCTGTTCGTGGAGGAGAAGCCCCTGGCCACCCGCGTGGACCTGAGCACGGGCGAGATCTCCACGGTCGAGGCCACCGCCACCGAGGCGCAGGCGGCGGTGGGCGCCTCGGACCGCCCCGCAGAATCCCCTCGTCAGCCGGGGACCGTGACGGACAGTGCCGCCTCTGAGTCCCCGCGAACCCGGGAGACCTCGCAGGCGTCGGCAGCCAGGCAGACCGCGGCCCGCCCGCCGCGCAGAGGCCGACGCGGTGGCCGCCCGGCGCCGCGCCACCGGGCCTGAAAGAGCGCTCCGGGATCCGAGTGGTGCACGCCGTTCGCACCCCGGGACCAGCCGCTCCGCGTTGACCGGGCGGGCGCTGAGGCGAGACGGCCCCGCCACGAATGCAGTGCCCGACATCACGGGCCCGCAACCGCGCGACAGCACCGCCCCGCCCCTGGGATCCACCCCAGGGGCGGGGCGGTGCTCGTCAGTCCTCCGACGGCAGTACCTCGCACAGGTCCTCCACCAGATCCTCGAGGATCTCCGGCGCCTCGAGCATCCCGTCCCGCAGGTCGGACAACTCCATCCCGTGCAGCAGACCCACCGCGTAGCGGTCCTTGCCCGTGCGCTGGAAGGACCGGCTGGCCCGGGCCAACCACTCCTCCATGACGGCGGCGTCCGTGATCACGCCCAGATCGTCCTGGTAGTCCTTGGCCACCGCGGCCGCACGGACCCGCTTCTTGCCCGCCGTGGCGTGGGCGTGCCCCAGTGCCTCGGACACGTACCGCGCGGACTTGGCGGCCTTGCGGGTCTCGTGGACCACGTCGAACGCCGCGGCGGTCTGCATTGCGTCCAGACCCGGGAGGGTGATGCGTCGACCCACTTCGGCAGCCATGTCGCTGACGTCGGTCGCGACATCGGCGTCCGGGACCTTGGCGTTGGCGGAGACGAGCACACGGTTCAACGCGGCACCCAGCACGGTCTTGGCGAAGTCCTTGGCCGAAAGTTGCGCCGCGTCCTCGGTGATGTCCTGGCCCGCCGCGAGCACTCGCAGGTCCCGCACGAGTTGCAGGTAGGCGGCACCGTCGAGTTCCCGGCGCACGGTGCGGCCCGCCACCACGCCGAGCTGGTCGGCCGCGGCACGCAGTTCCTGCTTGGCCTGCTCCGTCACCACGCCGGAGGGCTGGGCCTCGAGCAACACGTCGAGTCGCTGACGGGCGACCTCTTGATCGCGGGCATCACCCAGGACCCTGGCAACACCCTTGAGGCGCTGTTCAAGATCCGCGACGACGTCCTCGGTCACGAACCCACGCGCGGCCTGCAGTACGGCCCGCAACGCCCGCGAGCGCACCCGCAACTGGTGCACCGAGTCCGGGGCGTCGATCCGCACGGCGAAGTCCCACCGCTGCAGCTCCCCGGTCAGGCGGGCGAGCATCGCCGCGAGAACGTCCGCTCCGGTCGGCTCGGACTCCGTTTCGGGCTCCGGCTCCGCCGCAGCGGGGACCTGAGAGTCCTTGTCCGAGGACTTCCCCGATTTCTTCTCGGTCTTTTTCTTCGACTTCTTCCCGGACTTCTCCGCCTTGGCCTTCTTGCCCGGCTTCTTGCCGGAGCCCTTGTCCGTCTCCGCATCGCCCGTCATCTCGGACTTCGTGGCCGAACCCCGCTCCGATTCCGCCGACGCCTTCGCGGCATCTGTTTCGCTCACACCACCGTCCGAGGACGTGGCGTGATCGGTGCCGGAACTGGCGTGGTCCGGGAGGGCGGCGTCGTTGGGCGCACCGGCTTGTGCGGCGTGCTCCGGGGCGACGACCCGCACGGAGTCGCCACCGTCCTGGCCCAGGGCCCGGGCGATCTTCGCGACCGACGAGGACGGCGCCGCCCCCGCCGCGTACAGCACGGCCTCCACGGCCTCGAACACCGTGCGGGCTTGCTTCTGGGTGAGGTCGTCGCGCGTGAGCTCGACCTCGCACTCGGACCACTCGCGCGTGACCCCGCCGCGCTCGTCGCGCGCGCTGACCGCGTCCAGGCACAGCTCCGCGTACTGCCCGTCCTCGCCGAGCACCGGGTACACCGTGCGGTGGGTGTTGATGGTTGCCACCGGGGTGAGGTCCTCCCCCAGGGTCAGGCCCAGCAGGACCTTGCGCAGGGCCGAGGGGATCCGCCGGGCGGAGGTCTTCAAGGGCTCGTAATGCAGTTCGCCGCGCACGTGCCCGGCCTGGTACTTGACGTGCCACCCGTCGTCGCTGCCACCCGTGCGACGCCGCACGGCCACCTTCGCGTGCGCGAGCGCGAAATCCGCGGTGTCGTAGTACGTGGCGCTCATCTCGTGCTCCACGGGCTCACCCACGGTGAAGTGCTCGAGCTTGTGCAGCTTGAGCTTGGGGGTGCGCTGCCCCGCGACGTCGTACTTGCGTTCGATCTCGACCTGCTGGGTGACCATGGTGCTCCCTGTGTGGAACGCGCCGCGGCCCTGGTCGGGTCCCGCGGCGCGTTGCTGTCAACGATTCTTCTGCAGAGCTCTCAGGCCCGACGTCGCTTCAACACGTCGTCGAGGTTCAGCGCCGCGGGTTCCTGCTCGCTGGCGCGCACGGCTTCCTTGAGGGACGTGGAACGCGCAGCCGGGCGCTCGGGCACCCGGAGGGGTTCCGGCTCGCTGCGCTCGACCACGGGCGCCTGCGTGTACAGGGGCTTGGGTACGGGGACCGGCTGCCATGTGGCAGCGCTCGACCCGGCCGACGCGGTGCTGCGAGCGACCTTGAGGGCCTCGGCGCGCAATTCGGCGACCGTGTAGGCGGGTTCCGCGGGACGTTCGGCGGTTCCGGTGGCGGGCTGTTCACCGTCCACGGGCAGATCCAGGGACGCGTGCAGCTCGCGGTCGTGCTGAGCGGCTTCCTGGCGGTCCTCGTCCTCGTTGTCGAAGATCGCGTACTGCACGGGGGCGACGTCAGCGATCGCGGGACGGGACGCGGTACGCTCCTCACGATCGGTCACGGCGAGGTAGCGCAGACCGGCCACGCAACCCGCACCCAGCAGGAACAGAACCACGGGCACGGCCCAGGACACGGCGGTCAACGGTGCCGCGAGGGCACTCATCACGGCGGCGACGAGCAACAGCACACCGGTGAGGAAGATGATCGTGCGGTCCCACTTGATCCGCAACCCCGCCAGGGAACCGCGCTGGACTGTGGTCGCGGCCGGCGCGGGTGCCGTTGTCTCCATGGCTGTCGTCTCCCGTTCGTGGACGTGTGATGAGGCTACTGTGTGCACTGTAGTGGACTCCGCGCCCACGCGCTCCCGCCTGTGGATCACGGCTTCGGTCTGCAGATCCGGGGCCTCCATCTGGGCACGTACGGGAGCGTTGGTGCGCCGAGCCACGCGCGGCGCGAACCACACGACGCACAGCACGATGATAACGGCCAACACGGCCGAACTGCTCACCCACGACAATCCCACCGTTTCAGGGTAGGTCACTGCATGGTGATCCCTCGGAACGGGGGCGCGTGTTGCTCACATCAATGTAAATCGATGTTGTCATGACGCCGGCCGATACCGCACGAGGCAGCCGTCAGCGGGACGCGCGCCGGACCGTGATCCCGCGGTCCTCCCCCGTGAAGCGACGGACGAGTCCCTCCGGTGCTTCCTCCGCGGTGAGCGCAAAGCTGCGGTGGTCCGCCCAGTCCCCAGCGATGTGCAGGAACCGCCGCCGCAGTCCCTCGTCCCGGAAACCGAGTTTCTCCACGACCCGCAGTGACTTGGCGTTCTCGGGCCGGATGTTGATCTCCATCCGGTGCAGGTTCAGGTGCTCGAAGCAGTAGTCGGTGGCCATGGCCACCGCCATGGGGGCGATCCCGCGTCCGGCTTGCGCGCCGTCCACCCAGTATCCCAACGTCGCGGAGCGGAACGAGCCCAGGGTGATGCCCGAGACGGTCAGTTGCCCCACGAGTTCGTGGCGCCGGGTCCCGGGGTCCTGCTCGGTGATCAGCCACGGCAGGGTCTGCCCTTCCCGCGCCTGCTTGGTCATGGAGCGCACGAAACCACGGAACGACGGCGCCGCGCCGTCCGCCTCGGGGTTGCTCGCCTCCCATGGTTCGAGCCACTGCTTATTGCGGTAGCGCACCCGGTCCCATTCACCGCGGTCACTCATGGCCAGTGGGCGCAGCACGAGCTGCGCCCACTGAAGGGTGACCGGCCATTCGGCAGCCGTGTTCACGAAGGTGGGGACCTCAGCCTTCGAGGTCGCGGGCGTAGTCCTTGATCCAGGCGCGCAGGCCCGGACCGAGGTCCTCGCGTTCGCACGCGAGCTCGATGTTCGCCTTGAGGTAGGACAGCTTGTCTCCGGTGTCGAAGCGGCGGCCCTTGAAGACCACGCCGTACATGCCGTGGGCAGCATCCCCGCGGTCCGCGATGGTCTGCATGGCATCCGTGAGCTGGATCTCGTCACCGCGACCGGGGGCCGTGTTCTCGAGGATCTCGAAGATCTCCGGGTGCAGCACGTAGCGGCCGATGATCGCGAGGTTGGATGGGGCGTCCTCCGGCGCGGGCTTCTCCACGAGGCCGTTGACCTGGACGTAGTCCTCCCCCTCGACGGCGGTGACGTCTGCGCAGCCGTACGCGCTGATGTTCTCGCGGGGCACCTCCATGAGGGCCACCACGGAACCGCCGGTGCGCTCCTGCACGCGGATCATCCGGGCGAGCAGGTCTTCCTTCTCGTCGATCAGGTCGTCGCCCAGCAGCACCGCGAACGGGTCGTCGCCCACGTGGGTCTTGGCACGCAACACCGCGTGTCCCAGCCCCTTGGGGTCCTGTTGCCGCAGGTAGTGGATCTCGCCCAGGTCCGATGCGTGCTCGACCTCGGCCAACAGGGCCTTCTTGCCGGACGCATCCAGTTGCGCCTCGAGGGCGGGGACGCGGTCGAAGTGGTCCTCGAGGGCACGCTTGGAGCGGCCGGTGATCATGAGGACGTCGTCCAGGCCGGCATCCACGGCTTCCTGCACCACGTACTGGATGGCCGGGCGGTCCACCACGGGCAGCATTTCCTTGGGCATGGCCTTGGTGGCGGGCAGGAATCGGGTGCCCAACCCCGCGGCGGGGATGACGGCCTTGTGTACGCGCTTGGTCTCTTCACGACTCATGGGATCAGGGTAAACGACCGCACACGAGCGCCCGCGTTCCAACGCCCGTGTGATACCGGGAATGCGAGAATTCTCGGGAAATGTACTCCCCACGGTGAACAGGGAAGGACGGTCGACGACGCATGGACCCCACGGCATCCCCCGCGGACGCATCCCCGGTCCCCGAGGACAAGGCGCGATTGCGCGCACGGATCCTGGCGCGGCGGCGTCGTCGTGGGGCGGCCGCACGGCACCGGGCGGAGACGGGGTTCGCGGAGCACCTGGCGCGCGTCCTCGCCGGGACCGGGACGGGTGACCTCGCTGCGTTCCTGCCGCTGCCGGACGAGCCGCCCCTGCTGTCCGCGCTCACGCAGGCGCATTACCGCGGCCACCGGGTCTGGTTGCCCGTGGTGGAACCCCTGCGGCAGTTGAGCTGGGTGCAGTGGCACCCGGATGCCCCTCTGGTCCAGGGGGCGTTGCCCGGGCTGCTCGAACCCGCCGGGGAACGGCACGGGGCGGAGGTGTTCACGGCGGTGCGGGTGTTGCTCGTGCCAGTGGTCGCGGTGGACGAGGCCGGTGTACGGCTGGGCTTCGGGGGCGGGTACTACGACCGGTTCCTGCCGCGCATTACGGGGACCCAGCACCGGCTGGAGGCCATGGCCTGCTGCTACGCGGACGAGGTGCTGCCGGCGGGGACCGTCCCCCGCGAAGCGCACGATGCCGTGCTCGGCAGCGTCCTCACGGAACGCGGCGTCGTGCCCCTGGGGCCCTCCGGGCAGTGACCGCAGCCGTGGACGGGCGAGTAGGATGTGAGGTCGGTAAACCACCCTCACCCCTCGAAGGAACACCCGTGCCCGTTTACGCCTATGCCTGCAAAGATTGCGGCCATGCTTTCGACATCCGCCAGTCCTTCTCCGACGACGCCCTGACGGTGTGCCCGGAATGCGGCGGCCGGTTGCGGAAGAAGTTCAACTCGGTGGGCGTGGTATTCAAGGGTTCCGGTTTCTACCGCAACGACTCGCGCTCGGACTCCTCCTCGAGCGGGAGTTCCTCCGGCACCTCGGGATCGGCGGATGCCACCGCGACCCCGGCCGCGGACAAGGGCGCAGGCAAGGACTCCGGCACCGCTGCGTCCGCCACCTCCGGCAGCGGCACGAGCTCATCCTCCGCCTCGACCGCGAGCGGGTCGACCTCCGCGTCCTGAGTCGACGTCGCTCCCACGGTCACTTCCGCCGGGCCCGCTGCTGACCGGACCAGCGCGGCGTCCCGGCACGACGGGACCCGGGTCGACAGACCGGCGCATGCCTGATTCTCACCGCGGCGAGCGCACTGCACGGGTGAGCGTTCGGCGCTGAGCCCACCCCCGGTCTCCACCGATCCACCACGCCGCTCCGGGACGACGCCGCCACCCGCCTAGCGTCCGGGTATGCGCTCCCGATCCCGTCCGCACTATCCGCTGGCTTTGCGCGTCCGCACCGCGGTGCGGCGCCGCCACCGCCTCGTGGCCGCGGCGCTGTGTGCCCTGGCCCTGACGCTCGTGATCCTGCGACTCGCCCCGCCGAACGCGCAGACCACACCCGTGGTCACGGCGGCCCGGGAGATCCCCGCGGGCCAGTCCCTTGCGCCTGGTGACCTCACGGTCGCAGAGTTCCCGTCCGCCCTCACCCCCGCGTCAGCCTTCAGCAGTCCCGACGACGCCGCGGGGCAGACCACCACGATCGCCCTGACCGCGGGGCAACCCGTGACACCGTCCACCGTGCTGGGCCCCGGGGTGCTCACGGGTCAGCCCCAGGGGACCACCGCTGCGACGGTGCGGGTGAGCGATCCCGCGGTGCTACGACATGTCCGACCGGGTGACGTGGTGGACGTGGTGCACCACACCGACGATGCCTCGAACGGGCGCGGTCGCGCCGTGGCCCAATCGGTCACCGTGCTGTGGGCCGCGACCGCACGCTCCCCCGACACCTCGTCCCTGCTCTCCGCGTCGGGCACCGACGGGGATGCCGGGCTCGTGGTCCTGGCGGCGTCCCGTGAGACCGCCGCGGAACTGGCCACGCTCGACGGGACGGGTCGGGTGTCCCTCGTCCTGGTGTCGTCGTGAGGGAACGCGGGATCATGCAAAACCCTGCCCCGGGTCGAGGTCATACGGACTCGGGTGGAATCACCACCGGATCCATCCGGCAGCCGGCTCACCCCCAGTGGGGCGGGCGCTGCTGTTTCAACCACTGCGCGTGGCCGCTCTCCGCGGCAGCCTCCCGGGGGTCCGGGGCGTCGCCGCCCAGCTCGTCGGAGCCCGCACCCCACTCAGTGGTGCGCAGCGCGCACTCCGCGTCCGGCGCGGTTCCGCCCGTCGCGCGGCGGTGGCCGCGGCGGCGTCGTCCCCCGGGCTGGGCGGAAGTGGCGCCATCCGGGGCGCCCTCGGGCGAGGTGACCGCTGCGCCCGGGGCGTCCTCGCCATCCGTGGGCCTTGGGCCCCGCGCAGGATCCGGAGCCACCTCCTTCGGCGCCGCCTCGTCCCGCGAGCGCCCGTCCCCGGCGTCCGAGCCGTCCCGCGAGGACTCAGGACGGCCCGCCGGGCGATCAGTCGTCACGCGAACCGCTCACTCTCCGCGCGTCGGTCTCCGAGTCGGACCCCGCATCGGGCCCCAGGCCGAGGTAGCGCTGGACGAGACCGGCCACGGTCTGCGGGTCCGTGAAGACCTCCACGGACCACAGGCTCACGTAGTTCCACCCCGCGCGTTCGAACTGTTGCGGGATGAGCCGCGAGCGTTCGCTCACGCTCAGCGCGCGGCTGCGCTCGGACCCGTCGGAGCGCAGCGCCACCGGGATGCGTACGGGCTCGCCCGTGGCCGCACGCTGGGTGACAGCCCCCGCGGACAAGGACTCGGTCTCCGCGTACGCGGCCATGTCGATCATGTGGGCGTAGCCGGTGTGGACCGTGGCTCCGGCGCCCCGCAGCCGTCGGGCGAGATCAGCGACCAAAGCATCCGGGGCGGCGTCGGTGTCCTCGGCGGGAGCCACCGCGCGCTCCGACGTGGTGTCCTCCCCAAAGAGGATCTCGAGCATGTGGTACATGTCCCTGGCGCCGTTCTGCAGCCGCCGCGGCTCGGTGTCCTTGGGGTGGATGGACGTGACGATGTGCGTATGGCGACGCGAGCGGGTCATCCCGCGCACGAACGCCTGGCGCCCGTCCCGCTCGGACAGTGCACCCAACTGCGGGGTGCTGCGCCCGGACGTGGTGCGCCCGAAGCCGAGCGAGAAGATCACGGTGTCCCGCTCGATCCCCGCGGCCCGGTGCAACTCGACCACGCGGAAGGACTCCCGCCCCGGAGCGAAGAACTCGGCGGACTCACCGGTCTCCCGCAGTCGACGCTGCACGGCCTGGGCCACGCGGGCGGCATGCATCGCACTCGCGGTGACCACGGCCAAGGACCGCTCGGGGTGCCGCTCGGCGTGGGCGAAGACCAGGTCCACGGTGCGGTGGACCTCTGCGGTGGGTGCCTGCACCCCTTCGCTGCCCGCGGTGAGCACGCCCACGCCGTTCACGACGTACTCGGCGGACATCCCCGTGCTCACGCTCGTCAGTTCCGAGGCCTGCGGCACGCGGGTCAGGGTGCCGTCGTAGAACGCGTCGTTGAGGTAGTCGAACAAGCGGGGGTCCATGGGCCGGCGCACCGAGGTCAGGGACCGGGAGTCCACCACGCGGGTCAGTGCGTCGTACGCCGAGTCGATGTCCGCGACGGGTTGCGGAGTGTCCCGGGCCGCGACGTGCGGGGCCACCGTGAAGGGCTGAGGACCCGCGGCGTTGCGGTCACCGAACGCGATGACCTGATCCGCCCGCACGAGCGCGGGCAGCGTGGCCGCCAGCGGGGTGGACTCGGCGTCCAGGACCACCACGGTGTCCACGGACTGCTCCTCCCCCAGCGTGGCGGTGAGTACGAGCGGACTCGCGGTCCACACGGGCACGAGCGACGGCGTGAGGTGCTGGACCCGGTCCAGCTCCTCGGTGCGCACGTGACCGCTGCGCAGCATGTTCCGCAGCGCGCGAGCCTCCCGGGGGTTGCGCTTGGTGTCCCGCGCCCAACGCTCGGCCAGCGCGTACTCGAGTCGCGCCGGTGCGGCCGCGATGTGGGCGGAATCGGCGCGGCGGAACACGGATTCCGTGCGGCGCAGCTCGGAACCGTCCGGCATGGCCACGAAGTCATCACCGCTGATCATGGCCTCGAGCACGGACTGCCACCACGCGAGGTCGAGTTCCTCGCCCACGCGCTCGGCGGGTACCGCGCGGGTCTCGAGGTCTTGCAGGAACTCCCCCAGCCCGCGCGCCCGCAGGTCGTCGAGCAACACGGTGCGTTCGGGCAGGGTCGCGAGGTGGGCCTCGTCGTTGATCAGTTCGTCCAGGATTTCCTGGAGTTCGTCCACCCCGGCCGTCTCCAGGCGCGCGGCAGTGCGGGAGCCCTCGAGTGCGATCGCGAGCCCCTCGAGGTCCTCTCGGAACCGGCGATCGATCTGCAGGGTCTCCCCGGCGCGGTCCGAGACGGCGGGCTGTTCGAGCGTGGTGGCCCATTGGCGCCACCTGTCCCGTTCGGACTGCACTTTCACGAGCGCCGAGTGCAGGTCCGAGAGGTGCACGCCGGGTCGGAGGTATTCCTTGGCGGCCTTGCGCAGGCGGGAGCGCTGCAGCCCGCTCAGCTCGATCTCGTGGTCCCGCCGCCAGGACGCTGAGGCCGTCGCGGCGATCAGGTCCGTCACGGGCCGGTCGTAGATGTCCGGTGTGAGGTACTCGAGCGACTCCCCGACCTCGATCACGAGTTCGAGCTGTTGCTCCCATTCGCCGATGGTCGAGCCCACGCGCAGCCCCGAGACCCCCAGGACGTTGCGCATGGCCGTCTTGAGGGTGGTCAGTTCGAGCAGCAGGGACTTGGCGAGGTCGTGGGCCTCACGGGCCTCGTCGTCGTTGACGAGCCGCGCACCGTGCCACGGGCTCGTGAGCGCCGCAGCGTCGAACGCGCCGAGGGTCGCGGCGCGCTGGAGCTGACGCTGCACCTCGCTGCGGTGGGACACTGCGTCCAGCACGGAACGGCGGAACCGCACGGCGGTCTGCGGTCCGGGGGTGCGCGCGGTCAGTTCCGCGAGCGCCTGCATGGCCTCGTAGGGCGAGGCCTGCCAGCGGGGACGCAGTGCGTGCAGGGATTCCTCGTGCACCCGCAGCTGTTCGCGGCTGCGCTGCAGGGCGTCCAGGTGCTGTTCCAGCTGCGGCTGCTCGGCGCGTTCGTTGCGGGCGACGGCGCGCACGAGCCGCTCGGCGACGTCGTCCGGGCTCAGGTGGGAGCCCAGCGGCAGGACGAGGGAGTCCAGGCCGGTGCGGTTCCACGCGCGGTTGAACGCGGCGAGCGTGGTGCGGGACTCGCCGAGCACCAGGACGCTGCGGCCGCGGTGCACGAGTGCGCCGACCGTGGAGACCACGGTGTCCACCGCGGCGGTGCCCACGGGTGTAGCGACCACGAAGCTCTCACCCTGTTCGGCGAGGTCCACGATCTCCTGCTGATTGGCGTCCAGGTCCGTGAGCAGCAGCTCCTGGGCGGGGTCGCGCTCGTCGAGACCGGGTGCCTGATCGGTCAGGGGGCGCACGACTGGCAGTTTGCCGACCTCGGGGTTCTTGAGCCGGGCGAGGTCCTCGATCAACTGGGTGTGCGCGACCACGTGCTCGTCCGCGGGACGTTCGTGCAGATCCGCGAACGTGGAGACCAGCAACTGGTGTTCCACGTGCATGCCCGGGACGTGGGCCGCGAGCTGGCGCAGGGTCTCCAGCACGGGCGCGGGGTCCAACTTGCGGGTGCCGTACGCGAGCCGGGACATCTCCGCCGTGGCCAGTTCCACGCCGTGGTCCTCGCGCAGCCGACGCACGAGTGCCGGGTTGAGGTGGGCGGGACCCACGATGTGCAATTCGAAGTCCTTGTGGTCCGGGCGCAACTTGACCGTGACCGGGGCGAGCAGGACCGGGGCGATGAACCGGCGCAACCCGTCCGCCACGGGATCGGCGAGCCACGACGCCGTGCCCGCGGCCAGATAGGAGGCGTCCAGACCGTGCATTACCGACAGCTCGTGGACCTTGGTGCGCAGCGCCCGGGCCGAGCGCACGGCGCGCTCGTACGCGGGGCTGTCCTGGTGGATCATCGTGGACAGCCGGGTGGGACGGCCCATGAGCAACTGTGCCTGCCCCGAGGAGTTGGCCTCGGTGAGATCGATGCAGACGTTGTCCACCTGGTTGAAGTCCAGCAGGGTGTCCGGGCCCGTGTAGGCGTCCATCTGTTGGGTCCAGGAACGCAGGGACACGCGGGGGTGTTCGCGCTCGCCCGTGGCGCCCGTGTCCTGGGGGGTTGTTCGGGAACGGTCCGGGGCGGGTGTCGACATGGTGCTCCTACTCACGAGTGCGCCGGTCTGCTCACCACGGGGGATGGGGCGGACCGGCGCACCGCAACTAACGATGGCTCTCTACGCGGTGGGGTTCACTCCCACTCGATGGTTCCCGGCGGCTTGGACGTGACGTCCAGGACCACCCGGTTGATCTCCTCGACCTCGTTGGTGATGCGGTTGGACATCCGGGCGAGCAGCTCGGAGGGCAAGCGGGACCAGTCAGCGGTCATGGCGTCCTCGGAGCTGACCGGGCGCAGCACCACGGGGTGGCCGTACGTGCGACCGTCCCCCTGGACGCCCACCGAGTGCACATTCGCGAGCAGCACCACGGGCATCTGCCACACGTCGTCGTCGAGACCGGCACGCGTGAGCTCCTCGCGGGCGATCGCGTCCGCGCGGCGTAGGATGTCCAGGCGCTCCTCGGTGACCTCACCGATGATCCGGATCCCCAGACCCGGACCGGGGAACGGCTGGCGGCCCACGATGTTCTCGGGCAGTCCCAGTTCGCGGCCCACGGCGCGGACCTCGTCCTTGAACAGGGCGCGCAGCGGTTCCACGAGTTCGAACTGCAGGTCCTCGGGCAGCCCGCCCACGTTGTGATGGCTCTTGATGTTGGCGGCACCCTCACCGCCGCCGGATTCCACGACGTCCGGGTACAGCGTGCCCTGCACGAGGAACCGGACGGGCTGGCCGTCCTGGGCCTCGTCGCTGAGCACCTTTTGCTCGGCGGCCTCGAACGCGCGAATGAATTCCCGGCCGATGTTCTTGCGCTTGGTCTCGGGGTCGGTGACACCCTTGAGCGCGGCGAGGAAGCGGTCCTGCTCGCGGGCCACGTGGAGCTTGATGCCCGTGGCGGCCACGTAGTCCTTCTCGACCTGCGCGACCTCGTCCTGGCGCATCAGACCGTGATCTACCAGCACGCACGTGAGACGGTCCCCGATCGCGCGCTGCACGAGGGCTGCAGCCACCGCGGAGTCCACACCGCCGGAGAGCCCGCACAGGGCCTTGCCGTCACCCACCTGGGCGCGGATCGCGGCCACCTGCTCCTCGATGATGTTGCCCGTGGACCACGTGGGCGTGAGCTGGGCCCCCTCGAAGAGGAAGTTCTCCAGGATCTTCTGCCCGTACGCGGAGTGCTTGACCTCGGGGTGCCACTGCACGCCGTAGAGCCTGCGCTCGCGGTTCTCGAAGGCCGCCACCGGGACGCCCTCCGTAGTAGCCAGGGTCGTGAAACCCTCGGGCGCGGCGGTGACCGAGTCACCGTGACTCATCCACACTGTCTGCACGTCCGGGGTGCCGTCCAGGATGGTGCCCACGCCGTCCCCGGAGGTCGAGGCGGCGGTGGCCCCGTACTCGCGCACACCCGTGCGCTCAACGGTCCCGCCCAGGGCGTTGGCCATGATCTGAAAGCCGTAGCAGATCCCCAGCACGGGCACGCCGGCTTCGAACAGTTCGGCGTCCCGTTGCGGCGCACCGGGCGCGTACACGGACGCCGGGCCGCCGGAGAGGATCAGCGCGGCGGGGTTGCGCTGCAGGATCTTCTCGGTGGACCAGGTGTGCGGGACGATCTCGGAGTAGACGTTCGCCTCGCGTACCCGGCGGGCGATCAGCTGCGCGTACTGCGCGCCGTAGTCGACCACGAGTACCGGACGTTGCTCCAGTTCGCTCAGGGTGTCAGGGGATTCACTCACGCGGACAAGTCTAGAACACCGCTCGGACACCCTCGCCCGGTCTCAGTAGCGCCGGGCGGCGCGCGGATTGGCCACGAGTTCGGCCTCCGTGGAGCGGTGGATCTTGCGTTCCACGATGAACGAGAGGAACGGCACCACACCGCCCAGGGCCATCACGACCAGCTGCGCGAACGGCCAGCGCATGAGCGACCACACGCGCAGGCATGAGAGCAGGTAGATCACGTAGAACCAACCGTGGATGATCAGGATCCACGTGGAGATGTTCACGCCCCCGGCCAGGTTCTCGAGCTCGAGGTCCTGCCAACCCAGGGCCACGCTCTGCCCCGTGGCCTTGTCCGTGCCGCCCGCGATCAGGTCGTAGCCGAAGCCGTAGCGGGTGATCATCTCCGCGACGAGTAGCAGCAGGAAGGTACCCGAGATCCACGCGCACACCTTGTAGAAGGTCAGCGCGCCGCGGATCTGCGCCTCGGTCCCGCCGAAGCGCCGTCGTGGTTTCAGCGCGGCGGCCTTGGCGCGCACGCTGTCCGGGACGGTCGCGCGCTCGGGGCTGGCGTCCTCGGGCGCGGTGACCCGCACGCCGTCGGTGCGGCGCACCGGGCGGGGCTGGGAATCGGGCTGCGGCGTGTGATCACTCATGACTGGCTCCGTGGGATCGCGGGGTGGAACTCGTGGGCGGGGTGCGCGATTCCGTGCGCACCGCGGGTTGGTCGTCGAAGTAGTAGTAGCACTGGTCCTGGGCGTCCCAGTAGTAGTAGGACTGCTCGGCCTCGTCCCAGAAGTAGTCGCCGTCGAAGTAGAAGTACTTCTCGGGGTCCTGCCGGCGCAGGTAGTCGTCCCGCACGAAACGCCACCACATGAAGAACGCGAAGCCCGCGAACACGACCCACTCGATCGCGTAGAACAGGTTTAGTGCGTGCACGGAGGTGTCCGCGGGTTGCTGCTGGATCTGCAGGGGTTCCAGCCCCTCCCCCATGAGCCCGGCCGACACCGCGAGCGTACCCTCCCGGGTCACGGGCGCCGGTTCCGCCGCGGGGTCCTCCGCGAACGCGGCCACGTACCCCGAGTACAGGGGCGCGTCCCACAGATTGCTCAGCTGCGCTGACGCCACGGAAGCGACCTGCCCGGCCGGCGCGTTCTCGCTCGGTAGCGGGGAGTCCGTGGGCAGGAGTCTGCCGATCACCCGGATCTCGTCCGACGGCGCTCGCGGCACCCGGTCGGCGGAAGCGACCCAGCCCCGGGCCACCGCGATCGAGACGTCGTTATCGGCGGCGTCCCAGCGCTGTTGCGAATCGGGGATCGCGAGTTGGGTGACTACCCAGTACCCAGGGTTGCCGTCCTGCAACCGTCCCGGGACCAGCACCGTGGAATCGGGGACGTAGCGCCCGACCGCGGATACCATGTGATCGGCTTGCTGAGCGGTCGTGGCCTCCCCCGGGGAGACCACGTCTTCCAGGGTCGAGACCCGGTCCTTGGCGGGATCCACCACCGTGGAAGACTGCAGGGAAGCGTTCAACTGCCACATGCTCAACACCACGAACAGTGCCGCCACGATCAGCGCGACCGCCAGGAAAGCCAGGGAGCGGGGGCGCAGGGCGGTCTTGAGCACCCCTCAACCCTAGTGCTCCGGGCTGGACGTTTCCCAAATCAGCGGGGGTACGGGCAGCCCCGATCACGGGACGGCCACGGGTCACGGGTCCGTAACGGCCGCCGGTTTCCGGGCCGGAAGCGCGGGCGTACCCGCGGCCCGGCGCGGGGGGATCAGCTGCGGATCACCACGTCCGCGCGTTGGAACTCCTTGAGCTCGGAGTAGCCGGTGGTGGACATGGCCCGGCGCAGGGCACCGATCACGTTAGAGGAGCCGTCCACGTGGCGTGAGGGCCCGTTGAGCAGCTCGCCCAGAGGACCCACGGTCCCCACGTGGGTGCGCACACCGCGCGGTGAGTGCGGGTTGTGGGCCTCGGGACCCCACAGCCAGCCCTGACCCGGGGCCTCCTCCGCGCGGGCCAGCAGGGTCCCGAGCATCACGGCGTCGGCGCCCATGGCGATGGCCTTGACGATGTCACCCGAGGTGCCCAGACCGCCGTCGGCGATCACGTGGACGTACCGACCGCCCGACTCGTCGAGGTAGTCGCGGCGGGCCGCGGCGACGTCGGAGATGGCCGAGGCCATGGCCGCGTGGATGCCCAGGATGGATTCGGTGCGCAGGGACGCGCCGCCCCCGAAGCCCACGAGCACGCCCGCCGCACCCGTGCGCATGAGGTGCAGGGCCGGGGTGTAGCCCGCGGCGCCGCCCACGATCACGGGAACGTCCAGGTCATAGATGAACTTCTTGAGGTCCAGGGGCTCCTGGGTGCGCGAGACGTGCTCGGCGGAGACCGTGGTGCCGCGGATCACGAACAGGTCCACGCCCGCCTCGAGCACGGTGCGGTAGTGCTCCACGACGCGCTGCGGGGACAGGGAGCCGGAGACGATCACCCCGGACTCGCGGATCTCGGCCAACCGGGCCTTGATCAACTCGGGCTGGATCGGGGCGGAGTACAGCTCCTGCATCCGCCGCGTGGACTGCGGCAGGTTTTCAGAGCTGAGGTCCGCGATCTCGTCCAGGACGGGCTGCGGGTCCTCGTAGCGGGTCCACAGGCCCTCGAGGTCCAGCACACCCAGACCGCCGCAGCGGCCCAGGGCGATCACCGTGGCCGGGGACATCACGGAGTCCATGGGCGCACCCACCACGGGGATGTCGAAGTTGTAGGCGTCGATCTGCCACGAGGTGCTCACGTCCTGCGGGTCGCGCGTGCGTCGGGAGGGCACCAGGGCGATCTCGTCCAGGCTGAACGTGCGGCGTGCCCGCTTGGAGCGCCCTATTTCGATGTCGTAACTCACGAGGGATCCTTTCACCGCGCGGAGAGCGCGGGGGCTGGCGCGATCAGCGCTTGTAGTTGGGGGCTTCCACCGTCATGGTGATGTCGTGCGGGTGGGACTCCTTGAGCCCGGCCGGCGTGATCCGCACGAACCGCCCCTTGTGCTTGAGCTCCTCGATGCTGTGCGCGCCCACGTAGAACATGGTCTGGCGCAGCCCACCGTCCAACTGGTGCAGCACGGACGCGAGCGGCCCGCGATAGGGCACCTGGCCCTCGATGCCCTCGGGGATGAGCTTCTCGTCGTCGGCCACGTCCGCCTGGAAGTAGCGGTCCTTGGAGTAGGACGTGTTCTTGCCGCGCGACTGCATGGCCCCGAGCGAGCCCATACCGCGGTACGCCTTGAACTGCTTGCCGCCCACGAACACGAGTTCCCCGGGGGACTCGTCGCAACCGGCCAGCAGGGAGCCGAGCATCACGGAGTCCGCACCGGCCACGAGGGCCTTGCCGATGTCCCCGGAGAACTGCAGCCCGCCGTCGGCGATCAGTGGCACGCCCGCGGGGATGGTGACCTGGGCGGCCTCGTTGATCGCGGTGATCTGCGGGACGCCCACGCCCGCGATCACGCGGGTCGTGCAGATGGAACCCGGGCCCACACCCACCTTCACGGCGTCCGCGCCGGCATCCACGATCGCCTGGGCGCCCGCGCGGGTCGCGGCCTGCCCGCCGATGATGTCCACGTGGGCGGCGGCGGAGTCCTTCTTGAGCCGGGCGATCATGTCCAGCACGCCCTGGGAGTGACCGTTGGCGGTGTCGATGAACAGGGCGTCCACCCCGGCCTCCACGAGCGCCATGGCGCGCTCGTAGCCGTCGCCGAAGAAGCCCACGGCCGCGCCCACGCGCAGCCGGCCCTCGTCGTCCTTGGTGGCCAGCGGGTACTGCTCGGCCTTGGTGAAGTCCTTGACCGTGATCAGCCCGGTCAGCCGATCCTGGTCGTCCACGAGCGGCAGCTTCTCGATCTTGTGCTTCGCGAGCAGCGCGTGCGCCTCGTCCTTGCTCATCCCCACCTTGCCGGTGACCAGCGGCATGGGGGTCATCACGTCCCGCACGAGCCGAGTCTCGAAATCGCTCTCGGGCAGGTAGCGGGTGTCCCGGTTGGTGATGATCCCGAGCAGCTTCTGGGACTCGTCCACCACGGGCAGACCGGAGACCTTGTAGTAGCCGCACAACCGGTCCAGTTCCGCGAGCGTGGCTTCCGGGGATACCGTGACCGGGTTGGTGATCATCCCGGACTCGCTGCGCTTGACGCGGTCCACGTGATCCGCCTGGTCCTGGATGGACAGGTTGCGGTGGATCACGCCGATCCCGCCCTGGCGGGCCATGGAGATGGCCATGGCGGACTCGGTCACGGTGTCCATGGCTGCGGAGAGCACGGGGGCCTGCAGCGTGATCCGGCGCGACAGGCGCGTGGTCGTGGAGGCCTCCGACGGGATCACGTCCGTGTTGCCGGGCAGCAACAGCACGTCGTCGTAGGTCAGTCCGGTGAAGCCGAACGGGTCGTCCATGAGGGCCGTGGGCACGGGTTCAGACACGAATAATCCCTTTCACGCGAGAATGTCCCCACCAGTCTACGGCGCCCGCCGAGGGCTCACTCCGTGTCCACCCCCGGTGTGACCTGGACCGCGCGGACCAGGGTGTCGTGCAACAGCGGGGCCATGCTGCGCGTGTAGTCCCACGTGAGGTGGTGGGAGTCCAACCACACCGCCACGTTGCCGATCACCGGGACGCACTCGCCCCGCGGGCAGACCAGCGGCGTGGGGTCCACTCCCATGAACCCGGGGATGGTCTCGAGCGCCTCGGCGGGGTTGTGGTCCCCGAGCACGTCGTTGCTCGAGACCGAGCACAACGGGTCGTCGGAGCTGCGTTCCTGCGCGCACCGGGTCGGGTCGAAGTCCAGCCGGGGGTTGTCCCGGAACCCCACGACAGTGATGTCGTCGGCTGTGAGCTCCAGGACGATCTGTTCGAGACCGGTCACCACGTGCTCGTCCTCCCCGGACATGAGCTCGGACCGTGTGGACGTGGTGACCACCACGTCCGGTTGCATGGCCTTGAGGTACTCCAGGGCGGCCTCGTTGCCCTCACGGCACGCCGCGGACTGGCCCTCCACACCGAAGCCGCACCCCGGTTGCAGCACGGAGATCAACTGCCAGTTCTCCTCTTCCGCCACGGGGATCAGCGCGCCCATGTACTGCTCCATGTGGGAGTTGCCCACCACGGCCACGACCGTGTCCGGGTCCCGCACCTCCGGCGTCTGGCGGCAGAACCCCTGGGCCGTGGCGTTGAGGCTGCGGTAGAGCCCGCTGCACTCCTGCGGCAGTCCCACCCACTGGTCCCCCATGGACTGTGGCAGGACGGGGGCGTTCGGGTCCCCCGTGAACTCGAACGCTGGGTCGAGCACGCGCGCCCCCGGGTTGTTCCGTTCCGCCTGCGCCTCGAGTTGTGCCTCGCGGTGCCGGTCGATGGCGGCCCAACTCGCGGCGGTCGCGGTGACCAGCCCCACGCACACCACGATCACGAGGCCCATGCGCCATGTCCGGGCCTCGGGCCACGCCCACCGCTTCAACGGGGTCTCGATCCACCGGGTCAACAGCAGTGCCAGTACGACCGAGAGCACCACGAGTGCCACACCGGACCGGGGCCCCGCTTCGGGGCGCTCACGGAGCACCAGGTAGGTGATGAGCAGCGGCCAGTGGACGAGGTACAGCGCGTACGCGGCATCCCCCAGTCGCACGATGGGGCCCCGCGAGAGGAACCGGTCGAAACCGATCCGGGACCCAGACTGCCCCGCCACGATGATCGCCGCCGCCGAGAGCAACGGCCACAACGCGATCCATCCCGGGAACGCGCCCTGCACGTCCACGAGCACACCGACCGAGACCATGCTCACGAAACCGAGCCAGCCCAGCACCACGCGCAGCACGCGGCCTGGGTGCAGGTACGGGATCGCGAGCGCGATGAGCGACCCCAGCGCGAACTCCCACAGTCGGGCACGGGTGTCGAAGTACGCGAATTCCTGCTGGGTCGCCGTCGTCACCACCGAGAACGCGAGCGAGGCGGCGAAGACGAGACCGAAGCACACGGCCAGCACGGGGATGCTGTTACGCCCCGTGCGCCGTTTGACGAACCACGCGAGCGCGAAGATCAGCGGCCACACCAGGAAGACCTGGCCCTGGACGGACAGGGACCAGAAGTGTTGAAAGGGAGACGCGGTCGAGTGGTCCGCCGCATAGTAGTTGACCTCGTTCGCAGCCAGGGCCCAGTTCTCGAGGTACAGGATCGAGGCCACGCCCTGGGACCGGAACTCTGCGACGTCCGCGCGCGGGAACACGAGCCAGATGAGCGCCAGGGTGAACAGGATGATCACCGTGGCCAGGGGCAGCAGGCGTTTGAACGTGTGCAGCCAGTACCGACCCAGCCCCAACGGTCGGCCGCCCTCGATCCGCCGCACGAACGACAGCGTCATGAAGAACGCCGAGATCAGCAGGAAGATGTCCACACCACCGGACACCCGGCCCATGAACACGTGATAGACGACCACGAGCAGCACCGCGATCGCCCGCAACCCCTGCACCTCTGGGCGGAACCCCGAGTACCGCTGCACCCGTTGCGCGGAGGAGGATCCGGCAGCCCACCGGGGTCGCTGCCCCACCGGGAGCGGGGATGAACCGGCAACGGGATCCAAGGCTGGGGAAATGCGCATCTGGTCGGCCTAAACGCAGCGGGGCGCACCGATCACATCGCACCCGGTTCCGCCCCGACCCGTCTCCGTGGGTGGGCAGCGCGCACGGCCTGCGAGTTGAGCCACCCGGTCGCGCGGGGGCAGACGTCGAGCACCGTCGCCGGTCGCAGCACCACAGACGACCGGCGGCCCACCCCCCCGAAAGGGGCGGGCCGCCGGCCATTCAGCGATTGCCGGAAGGATCGGGAGGACTCAGTCCTCGTCGTCCTGCTTCTCCGCCACGAGGGTCTCCGTGGTGAGCACGAGCGCGGCGATGGACGCCGCGTTCTGCAGAGCGGAACGGGTGACCTTGACGGGGTCGATGATGCCCGCGGCGAGCAGGTCCTCGTACTCGTCCGTCAGGGCGTTGTAGCCGTTGCCGGGCTCGAGGTCCGCCACACGCGCCGCGACGACGTTGCCGTCCTGGCCCGCGTTCTCCGCGATCCAGCGCAGGGGCTGGGTCAGTGCGCGCCGCACGATGGTCACGGCCGTAGCCGCGTCCCCGGTCAGACCGAGGTCCGTGCCGTCGAGCGCCTTGGAAGCGTGGACCAGCGCGGAACCGCCGCCTGCCACGATGCCCTCCTCGAGGGCCGCGCGGGTCGAGGACACGGCGTCCTCGATGCGGTGCTTGCGTTCCTTCTGCTCGACCTCGGTCGCGGCACCGACCTTGATCACCGAGATGCCACCGGCCAGGCGCGCGAGGCGCTCCTGGAGCTTCTCACGGTCCCACTCGGAGTCCGTGCGGGCGATCTCCGCCTTGATCTCCGCCACGCGCTCGGCCACGGCCTCCGAGGAGCCCGCACCGTCCACGAGCGTGGTCTGGTTCTTGGTCACGGTGATCCGGCGGGCGTTGCCCAGCTGGGACACGTCCACGCCCTCGAGCGAGATGCCGAGCTCGGGGGTGATCACGGTCGCATCCGTGAGCACGGCCAGGTCCTGCATGATCGCCTTGCGGCGGTCACCGAAACCGGGGGCCTTCAGGGCCACGACGTCGAGCGTGCCGCGCAGCTTGTTGACCACCAGGGTGGACAGGGCCTCGCCCTCGACGTCCTCGGCGATGATGGTCAGCGGCTTCTTGGCCTGCAGCACCTTCTCGAGCACGGGCATGAGGTCCTGGACCGAGGAGATCTTGCCCTGGAACAGCAGCACGAAGGTGTCGTCCAGGACGGCTTCCTGGCGCTCCGGGTCCGTGACGAAGGACGGGGACAGGTAGCCCTTGTCGAACTGCATGCCCTCGGTGACGTCCAGCTCCACCTCGGTGGAGGAACCGTCCTCGATGGTGATCACACCGTCCGTGCCCACGGTCTCGAAGGCGCGGGCGATCAGTTCGCCGATCTCCATGGACTGCGCGGAGATCGCGGCCACGTGGGCCACGTCCTTGCCCTCCACGGGGCGGGCGTTGTCGAGCAGACGCTGGGCCACGGTGGCCACGGCCGCTTCCACGCCGCGCTTGATGTCGCCCGGGGCCGCTCCGGCGGCCACGTTGCGCAGACCCTCCTTGACGATGGCCTGCGCGAGGACGGTCGCCGTGGTGGTGCCGTCACCGGCGACGTCATTGGTCTTGGTGGCCACTTCCTTGGCCAGCTGGGCGCCGAGGTTCTCGTACGGATCCTCGAGCTCCACCTCACGGGCGATGGTCACGCCGTCGTTGGTGATGGTGGGTGCGCCCCACTTCTTGTCCAGTACCACGTTGCGCCCGCGGGGGCCCAGCGTGACCTTGACGGTGTCGGCCAGTCGGTTGACACCGGATTCGAGCGCTTTGCGAGCGGCGTCGTTGAACACCAACTGCTTGGGCATGTGTGCTCCTTACGAAACGAGAAGGGTGTGGAAATGACGGCGCGGTGCCCCCGTGGCCCGTTCTCGGGCGAACGTCCGGGCACCGCGCACGAAAGTCGTTGCGGGGATTACTTCTCGATCACGGCCAGCACGTCCCGCGCGGGGAGCACCAGGTACTCCTCGCCGTTGTACTTGACCTCGGTCCCGCCGTACTTGGAGAAGATGACCACGTCACCCTCCTTGACGTCCACGGGGATGCGGTTGCCCTTGTCATCCACGCGGCCCGGGCCCACGGCCAGGACGGTGCCTTCCTGCGGCTTCTCCTTGGCGGTGTCCGGGATGACCAGACCGGAAGCGGTGGTCTGTTCAGCGGCCAGCGGCTGAACCACGATGCGATCCTCGAGAGGCTTGATGGAGACCGACACGATCTCTCCCTTTCTTCTAGGCGTGTGAGACGGTGTGCGAACGCGCCGTGTCATGGGGTCCCATGACCGCGTCCGCCACAGGCCAGTTGGCGTGCCAACCGTCGTCGCGGTGCCGATTGAGCGCCTGGCCTTTAGCACCCTCACCATGAGAGTGCTAATCATCACTGTAGGGAGACGGGCCGCGCGCGGTCAAGGCGCGCCCGCCGCGCTCGTCTCTGGGCACAATCCGCGGGTACGACGCCGCCGTCCCCGCGGCCGCGTCAGTCGCGGCCGGCGAGCCGTCCGTGCCGCGTCAGTAGTAGACCGCGAGCCGTCCGTGGGGACCGTCGTGGCACGTGACCGGGGTGTCGAACACGCGCGTGAGGGTCTCGTCCGTCATGATCTGCTCGGGCGGGCCGAACTCCACCACGCGACCGTCCTTCACGGCGCAGATCCAGTCCGAGTAGTGGCTCGCGAAGTTGATGTCGTGCAGAACGATCAGCACGGTGCGTCCGAGCTCGTCCGCGACGCGGCGCAAGTGATGCATCATGTGCACCGAGTGGCGCATGTCCAGGTTGTTCAGGGGCTCGTCCAGCAGGAGGTACTCGGTGTCCTGGCACAGCACCATGGCCACGTAGGCGCGCTGGCGCTGACCGCCCGAGAGCTGGTCCAGGTAGCGGTTCTGCAGGGGTCCCAGGTCGAAGAAGTCGATCGACTCGGAGATGATCCGCTCGTCGTCCCGGGTGATCCGCCCACGCGTGTAGGGGAAGCGACCCAGCGCCACGAGCTGGCGCACGGTGAGCCGCGCGCTGAAGTGGTTCTCCTGGCGCAGCGTGGAGACCACCTTGGCGAGTTCACGCGGCGGCGTCCTGCTCACGTCGTGACCGCCGATCTCCACGGTGCCGGCCTCGGGACCCAGCAGGTGACCCATCATGGTCAACAGCGTGGACTTCCCCGCGCCGTTGGGCCCCACGAGCGCGGTCACGCCACCGGCGGGGATCTGCAGATCCACCGGCCCGATCGCCAAGTCCGTGCCGTACTCCTTGACCAGTCCGGTCAACTGGATCACAGTCTGCCCCTCCTCAGGATCACGAAGAGGAAGACACTGCCACCCACCAGCTCGATGATGATGGACACAGCGCCCTCCGCATAGAAGACGTTCTTCAGGACGAAATAGGCCCCGGACAGCACCGCGAAACCGATCAGCGCGGCCATGGGGAACACGTAGCGGTGGTCGTGGGTGTCCGCGAACTGGTACGCCAGGATCGCCACGAGGAACCCCAGGAACGTCATGGGCCCGATCAGGGACGTGGAGACCGCCATCAGAATGGACACCCAGAACAGGGTGAGCAGCAGCTCCCGGCGGTGGTCCATGCCCAGGTTCGTGGCCACGTCCCGCCCCATAGCCATGACATTGAGCGTGCGGGAGTGCACGTACAGGGCCACCGTGGCCACCACGCACAGCGGCACGGCCAGCGGGAAGTACCCGGGATCCGCGTTGGCCACCGAGCCGAACAAGCGGGCGCTGAGCACGTCGAACTCGCTCGGTGAGAGCAAGCGCTGCATGAAGGTGGACACCGCGCCGAGCCCGCCGCCCAGGACGATGCCGATCAGCAGCATCACCTGCACGTTGGCGTACTTGCCCGAGAGCAGCCAACTGTAGAGCCCCAGCGCGAACACGATCATGAGGCTCACCTGCAGGGCGTACTGCGGCAGCCCCTGCACCGCACTGACCCCCACCGCACCCAGGAAGTAGACCGCCGAGGTCTGGATGAGCACGTACAGGGACTCGAAACCCATGATCGACGGCGTGATGATCCGGTTGTTCGCGGCGGTCTGGAACGCGACCGTGGCCATGGCTTGGCTCACCGCCACGATCAGGATCACCACCACGCTCGTGGCCCGGGACTCGGCGATCCGCCAGAACCCCGGGGTGCCGAACGGCAGGGGGTTGTCCCACGTGAGGATGCCCGCGCAGAACACGAGTCCCGCCACGAGCAGGGACAGCGCGGTGATCCAGTAGCGGCGGCGGTGGGCCGGGGAGACGAAGGCCCCCGATCCAGTGCGCGCCCGGTCGTGGCGCAGCGCGGTCACCTCAGACATGGCGCCGGCTTCGCAGCAACAGGGCGATGAACACCGCAGCGCCCACGATGCCCAGGATCAGGGACACGGGGACCTCGAACGGCGCGATGATCGTGCGCCCGATCAGGTCACACACCGTGACCAGGCCGATCCCGAGCAGGCACACCCACGGCAGGTTGGAGCGCAGGTCGTCGCCCCGGAACAGGGACACCACGTTGGGCACGATCAACCCCAGGAACGGCAGATTGCCCACGACCACCGTGACCACGCCGGTGGCCGCGGCCACGAGTCCGGTGCCGATCAGGATGATCCGGTTGTAGTTCAATCCCACGTTGGTCGCGATGTCCTCGCCGAGTCCCGCCACGGTGAGCCGGTCCGCGGTGATGACCACGAGCACCGCCACGAGTGCCACGACCCAGAGGGTCTCGTACTGGCCGCGCAGCACGGACGTGAAACTGCCGGCGAACCACACGCCCAGGTTCTGCAACCGGTCCGTGACGAGCGCCAGGTAGGTGGAGATCGACCCCACCACGGCCCCGAGCATGATCCCCACGATCGGCACGATCAGGGAGGAACGCAGCGTAACCCGGCGCAGGAACGCGAAGAACACCATGGTCCCCACGAACGCGGCCACGATCGCGCCGATCATCCGCGCACTCAACCCGGCGTCCGGGGCCAGGATCATCATGAGCAACAACCCCAGCCCGGCCCACTCGGTGGTGCCCGTGGTCGTGGGTTCCACGAACCGGTTCTGGGTGAGCAACTGCATGACCAGCCCGGACATGGCCATCGCGGCACCGGCCAGGACCAGGGCCACCGTGCGGGGAATCCGGGTCAGACCCAGGAACTGTTCACCCTGGGCGTCCGAAAGGTCCGCCACCCCCGTGACCAGGGACAGCCAGAGCAGTCCCAGGACCACCAGCAGGGCGAGCCAGAACTTCCAGTCCCGGGCCACCCCCGTGCGGGTCGGACGTTGTGCAGTGGAGACCATCACGTGTGCTTCCTGGATCATGCCGAAGCCCCGCGGGAGGCTCCCGCGGGGCGTCGGTGGTCGTGCGGGGTGGGAGGGATCAGTTGCTCCGGCCTCCCAGTTTCTCCGCGATGTCGTCGAGGATCTCGGTGTAGGTCTGGATCCCCTCGTTCGTGTAGGTGTCCGCGGGCAGGTAGACCACGTTGCCGTTCTTCACCGCGGGGACGTCCTTGAGGGCCTCGGACTTCTCGATCACCTCGGACGCCGGGCTGGCACCCTCGGAGGTCTTCACGCCCGCGTCACGGTCCAGCACGATGAGCAGTTCCGGGCGGGACTGGGCGATGGCCTCCACGGAGATGTCGTCCCCCTGGTGGTTGTCGGAGCCCTCGACCTTCAGCGCAGGCTGCAGCCCCACCATGTCGAACAGCGGGCCGATCGTGCGTCCCTTGCTCGGTGCCACGTACCCGATGTCACCACCGGAGACGATCACGCCCATCGTGGACTGGCCGTCGTAGGCGTCCTTGGCGCGCTGGGCGGCCTGGTCGAGCCCGTCGGTGAGTCGGCGGGCTTCCTCCTGCTTGCCGAAGACCTCGCCCAGGGCCGTGGTCTGGCGCTTGAGTTCCTCGTCCAGCGGCTGATCGTCGCGCGGATCCAGTTCCAGCATGGCGGCGTCCGGGACGAGCTTTTTGATGTCGTCGTAGTACTGCGTGAAGCGCTGCCCGTTGATCACGAGGTCCGGGTCCACCCCGGCGATCGCCTCGAGATTCGGTTCGCGGTGCGAACCCAGGTCCACCACGGCGTCGTCGTTCGCATAGGAGATGCCGTTCGGGATCAGCTGCTTGGGGGCGGCCTTGAGCTGTACGCCCCAGTCCGCGAGCGTCTCGAACACCCGGTTGTCGGTGGCCACCACGGACTGCGGCGGTGCGGGAACGGTCTGCTCGCCCTTGTTGTCCGTGACGGTCACGGTGGCCGAGGACGCCTGGGTGTCGGAGGCGTCCTGGGCGTTGGCACCGCACCCCACGAGGGCCAGTGCCGCCACGGCACTCAGCGCCACACCGGGGATCAATCGGTTCATGGACATGGATCTTCTCGCAATCTCGCGGGGTCGTCTGTTACGGGCGGCCAGCCACTAGGTGAGCCTAACCTAATTAGGGATGCGGATCGTAATGTAAATGGCTCTGTGACGGGCGTCGCGGCCCGCGCGTTCGCCGCGGCTTCCCCGCGCCGTGATGTGATGGACGCGTGAACGCCTCCACCGCCCCCGACGACGCCGAGACCCGCGGCCTCGCCCAGCTGCTGACCCCGCGGGGGATGCGGCTGCTGGATTCGCTGGGCCCCTACGACCCGGACGCCACGCTCGCGCTCTCCCAGTCCCTGCGAGCACAGGGCCATGACCCGGAGCTCGTGGCCGCGGTCCTCACCCAGTCCCGGTTGCGCGCCAAGGCCCACGCCAAGTTCGGGGACTTCGCCCGTCATATGGTCTTCACGCGCGACGGTGTGGAGCAGGCCACCCGGTGGTCGGTGGCCGCCCTGCACGCCCAGCGGTTCGCGCAAGCGGGGATCGGGCATGTGGTGGACCTGGGATGTGGGATCGGCGCGGACTCGCTGGCCCTGGCCGCGCTCGAGCGCACGGTCACCGCGGTCGAGCGGGACCCGGTCACCGCGGCCGTGGCGACCGTCAACCTCACGGGCTGGCCGCGCGCTCGCGTCGTATGCGCGGACGCGCAGTCCTTGGACCTGGACGCCCTCGAGTCCGGTCCCGCGCAGGGCGTGTGGCTGGACCCCGCGCGCCGGGTCTCGGGTCACGGCCGCACGCGGCGGTTGTTCGACCCCGAGGCCTTCTCCCCTCCCCTGTCCTTCGTCACGGACCTCGCGGACCGGGGGCTCGCCGTGGGCGCCAAGCTCGGTCCCGGCATCCCCCACGAGCACGTCCCGCGCGCCGCGGAGGCCCAATGGATCTCACAGCACGGTGACGTCGTGGAGGCCGCGCTGTGGTTCAACACCGTGCGCCGCCCGGACGTCGCGCGCGCCGCCCTGATCCTCGGACACGACGGCGCACCCCGCCTTCCCGGCGCCGCCGACGACACGCTCGTGCCGGGTGGCGACGCGCCGGGTGCCGGGGACGGCCGGAGCGGTGACGCATCCCGGGACGGTGCCGCGGCGTCGTCGGCGGCCGAACTGACCTCCGCGACGTGGGAGTCGCCCGCGGCGGAAGGGGATCTGCTGGGCGCAGTGGGGCAGTACTTCTACGAGCCCGACGGCGCGGTGATCCGCGCGGGGCTCGTGACCGATCTCGCGCAGCGCATCGGAGCGCGGCTGATCCATCCCGCGATTGCGTACCTGAGCTCGGACACGCTCGTGCACACCCCGCTGGCCACCGCGTACGAGGTGCGCGAGGTGCTGCCCCACACCGTGAAGACCCTCAAGAAGTGGGTGCGGGAGCAGGACGTGGGAACGCTGGAGATCAAGAAACGCGGCACGGACGTGACCCCCGAGCAATTGCGTAAGCAACTTGCACCCCGGGGCACACAGCGAGCGACCCTGGTCATGACGCGACTCGAGCAGGCGGGGAAGGAACGGCGCGTGGTGCTCGCCGTAAACCTCGTACACTGATACTCCTGTGTTCGGACCGCGCGCGACACCCCGGTGGTCGGCAACGACGTCCCGGTTCAGGTCACGACCGCCGATCCCGGTGCACCCATGAGAGGACCACGCCGTGCAGATTGATTTCCACAGCTCCGAACGTTCCACCCTGGGTGTGGAGTGGGAGGTCGCCCTGGTCGAGCGCGAGAGCGGCGAGCTCGCCCCGCGCGGCCAGGAGGTCCTCGATGCCCTCGTGGCGCAGCACCCGCAGTTCGGTGAGGAGGGGGACCACCCCCATGTCACGGGCGAGTTCCTGCAGAACACCGTGGAGATGGTGACCGGTGTGTGCGACACCGTGGGCGAGGCCGTGGACCAGCTCGCGGACACCCAGGACCGGATCCGGGAAATCACGGATCCTCGGTCCCTCGAGATCTTCGGCGCGGGGACCCACCCGTTCTCCCAGTGGGCGGACCAGCCCGTGGTGGACAAGGAACGCTACTTCAAGGTCCTGGACCGCGCGCAGTACTGGGGCCGGCAGATGGTGATCTTCGGGGCCCACGTGCACGTGGGCATCGACCACCGGGACAAGGCCCTGCCCGTCCTGGAGGGCCTGCTCAACTACTACCCCCACCTGCTCGCGCTGTCCGCGAACTCGCCGTACTGGTGCGGCCAGGACACGGGGTACGCGTCCCACCGGGCACTGATCTTCCAGCAGCTGTCCACGGCGGGGCTGCCCTTCCACTTCGACACGTGGGGCGAGTACGAGTCCTACGTCAACGACCTCATCGAGACCGGCGTGATCGAGGAGATCTCCGAGAACCGCTGGGACATCCGACCCGTCCCCCGCTTCGGGACCGTGGAGATGCGCGTGTGCGACGGTCCCTCGACCCTGCGGGAGGTGGGCGCGATCGCCGCACTGACGCAGTGCCTCGTGGAGTCCTTCTCCCGTTCCCTCAACGACGGCGGGACGATCCCCGTGATGCCCCCGTGGCACCACCAGGAGAACAAGTGGCGCGCCGCGCGCTACGGTCTCGAGGCCGTGGTGATCCGGGACACCCGCAATCGCGAGCGCCTGGTCACGGAGGACCTCGCGGATCTGCTCACCGACCTGGAACCCCTCGCGGACGAGCTCGGCTGCACCCGCGAACTCGCCCACGTGGAGACCATGATGAGCGGGGCCGTGGGCTATCAGCGCCAACGGCGCGTGGCCCGGGAGAACGGCGGGGACCTGCGCGCCGTGGTCATGGACATCGTGGAGCGCAACCGCTCGGAACGCTGATCCGGATACGGCCTGGCAGGGCTACGCGGCGGGCACCGACACCGTGGACACCGGCAGACCGGGGTCCGCGGTGAACGAGATCCCGGTGGGCTGACGGCGCTGTGACACCAACCGGGAGCCCAGGGCGGCCACCATCGCGCCGTTGTCGGTGCACAGGGACAGCGGCGGGATCACCACGGGAATCCTGTGCTCACCGCACCGCGCGGTCACGACCTCCCGCAACCGGGAATTGGCGGCCACGCCCCCGCCCATGAGAAGCGTGGTGATCCCGTGTTCGGTGCACGCCAGCACGGTCTTGCGCGCGATCACGTCCACGACCGACTCCTGGAAGCTTGCGGCCACGTCCGCCACGGGGACGGGTTGACCGGCGGCGTCGAACGCCTCGACCACGCGGGCCACGGCCGTCTTCAAGCCGGAGAAGGACATGTCGTAACGGTGCGGACCGGGATTCTCGGCCGACCCCATGTACTTGCCCGCCGTCAGCCCCCGGGGGAACGCGAAAGCCGTCGGGTCGCCGTCCTTCGCGGCCTTGTCGATCGCCGGTCCACCGGGGTAGGAGAGTCCGAGCAGGCGGGCGACCTTGTCGTAGGCCTCGCCGGCGGCGTCGTCGATCGTGGCGCCCAGTAGCCGCACGTCACTCGTGATGTCGGGGACGGCCAGGATCTCGGTGTGGCCCCCGGAGACGAGCAGCGCGCCCAGGCCGTCGGGCAGCTCACCGCGGTCGTCGAGCAGACCCACCCCCACGTGGGCCACGAGGTGGTTGATCGCGTACAGGGGTTTGCCCGTGGCCACCGCGAGTGCCTTGGCCGCCGCGACCCCTACCATGAGCGCCCCGGCGAGCCCGGGCCCGGAGGTCACGGCGATCGCGTCGAGCTGGTCCAGGGTCACACCGGCGTCGTCGAGCGCAGCACGCACCGCGGGGACGAACGCCTCCAGGTGCGCGCGCGAGGCGATCTCGGGGATCACCCCGCCGAAGCGCACGTGTTCGGCCATGGACGAGGACACCGTGTTGGTGAGCAGCTCAGTGCCCCGCACGATCCCGATACCCGTCTCGTCGCACGATGACTCGATGCCCATGACGAGCGGTTCAGCGGTGTTCATGAATGGTCCTTCCGTCCGCGCTGCGGGTGGGCTCCTTCGCGGGGACCAGTTCGCAGCGCATGATCAGCGCGTCGTGGCCGGGCCCGTAGTAGTGCGCCCGGGTGTGGATGTGGTGATAGCCGAAGTGGCGGTACAGCTCTTGTGCCCGCGGATTGTCCGCCCGCACCTCGAGCATCATCTCGGTGGCGCCGCTGCGAATCGCGGCCTCGTGCAGCACGCGCAGCAGGGCACTGCCCAGGCCCTTGCCCTCGTGGTCCTTCGCGACCGCGATGGTCTGCACATCCGCGACCGGCGGGATGCTCATCATCCCCGCGTAGCCCACGATCTCCCGGTCCCGGGTGAGCACCCAGTACTGCCGTGTGGGGTGGGTCAGTTCCTCGTGGAACATGTGCCGGGGCCAGGCGTCCTCGGGGAACAGGACGGTCTCCAGCGCGTACACGTCCTCAAGGTCCCCGGGTTGCATGGGGCGCAGCGCGTAGCCCGCCGGTAACGACGACGCCGCTCCCACCGCAGCCGCGTGCCCTCCCGTCATCGGGTGGCCCGCTTGGGGGATGCGGGCACCTTGGCGTCGGAATCGCGCAGGTACAGGGGGGACGTGTCGGTGCTCAGTTCCTGACCGCGGCTCGTGATCGCCCACGCCGCCCGGGCGAGATCTGCGGCGGAGGGGTGCAGGTCCGAGAATCCCGGGACCGCGTGCGACAACCGATCGGGGTAGAGCCCCGCACCGGAGCCGTAGCACGGCAGCGCGGGAACGTCCTCCGGGGGGCCAACCCGGGGATCGCCCAGCGGGGTGATCACGGGTCCGAGCTCGTCCTCGCGCACCCGGTAGCTCCTGCGGTAGAGCTCCTTGCGGCGCGCATCGGTGACCACCACGAACTCCGCATGACCCGCGGCGAGCGCCTCCGGGGCCACGTGGAACGCCGCCGCGTCCAGGGAACACACCCCATGGACAGGCAGGGCCCATGCAAAGCCCAAGGTGCGACCGGTCACAAGTCCCGCGCGCAGACCCGTGAACGGTCCGGGACCGGTGCCCACGAGAACGGCGTCCAGGTCGGTGCCGGTGAGGCCCGCCTCCGCCATGAGGTCGTGCACGGCGGGAGCCAGGGCCTCGGCGTGGGATCGGGTGTCGACGGTGTCGAACCTGCTCAAGACCTCACCGTCCCGGGACAGTGCCACGGACGCGATCGACGAGGAATCCAGACTCAGCACAAGCACCCGAACAGTCTAAGCCCGGCCCCGCAACCGCTCCGGGCCCCGGCGACCGCCCGCCGCCATCACTCCGGGCTCCGGCCGCCCCTCACCCCGGCACTGCGTGGCGAGGTCACAACTGGAGGGGGTCCGCCCAACGGGGTCCGTAGCCGCGCACGATCACCGCGCGCGGTTCATCGCTGAGTTGCTCCGCGGATTTCCACTCGTCGTTGAGGGCGCGGATCACGTCCGCCGCGGAGGGGGAATGGCCCTCTCCGTCGGAACCTGATCCGCCGGAGAGCACCGCCCCCCGGAGATCCGCGGGGTCCTCACCGTCCGTGGTCCCCACGGTGGACTCCGCACCCGTCGCGTCCGACACCGGATCCGCCGAGCCGGGCCCGTCCTGCGTACCCCGCGCCCGGACGATGTCGATCACCAACCGGGAATCACTGAGGTGTTCCACCTTGCCGGTCCCCCACTCCACGACGGTCACGCACGTGTCCACGGTGTCCTCGAGGTCGATGTCGTCCACGTCCGCCGCGGAGTCCAAGCGATAGGCGTCCACGTGCACGAGATCGGGTCCGCCCGGGCGGGGCCCGTCCGGATCGTTGGGGTGCACGCGGCTCAACACGAACGTGGGGGATATGATCCCGTCGCGCACGCCGAGGCCCCGGCCGAGCCCCTGGGTGAACGTGGTCTTCCCGGCGCCGAGGTCACCGTTGAGCATGACCAGGTCCCCGGCCCGCAGGTGCTCGGCCACCCGCTCGCCGAGCACCCGGGTGTCATGAGCGGTGTCGGGATGCCGAGTCACGGTCCAGGCGGCACTGTCCGCCGCGCTCCCGGCTGTTCCAACGCCGTCGGCATCGGGAGCGTTCACGTACTCCCGGGGTACGCGCGGCGAGATCCTCGTGACGATCTCGTAGTTGATCGTCCCCGCGGCATCCGCCCACCGCGTGGCGGACGGGTCCTCCCCCGCCCCGAACAGCACGGCCTCGTCCCCCACGCGCACGGGCGGTTCCGCCGCGGACGAGTCCACTCCGGGCGGTTCCGATCCGGACGACGACGCCGCGGGCTCCCCGCCCCGCGACAGGTCCACGACGCACTGGTCCATCGCGATCCGCCCCACCACGGGGTACACCCGGTCCCCGATCCGCACGGGGGCGCCCGTGGCTACCCGGGGAACGCCGTCGGCGTAGCCCAGCGGGATCAGCGCAAGGTGCGTGGGCCCGGTGGTGCGGTACGCGAAACCGTACGAGACCCCGTGGCCCGCGGGAACGGCTTTGACGTTGGCCACACGGGCCCGCAGGGTCATGGCCGGGCGCAGGCCGAAGTCCTCGGGGGTGCGATCCGCGAACGGGCTCAGCCCGTACAGGCCCAGCCCCACCCGCACGGCGTCGCGGAGCATGAGATCGGGGTCCGCCATGTCCTGTGCCCCGAATAATCCGGGGGTGTTGGCCGCGTGGATCAGGGTGGGGTCCAGGCCCGCGTCGCGCGCGATCCGCACCGCATCGCTGAGTGCGTGCAATTGCGCAACGGTCTCGGCCTCGCGCTGCGGTTCGTCCGCGACGGCGAGGTGCGTGAAGATCCCTTCCACGCTCAGCAGACCGGCGTTCTGAGCGGCCACCACGCGCTCGACGAACCCGGGCCACTCCTCCACCGTGGCACCGTTGCGGCCGAGCCCGGAATCGAGTTTCAGGTGCACCGTGGCCGGGGTGCCCGTGTCGCGGGCGGCGGCCAGAACGGCATCGAGTTCCCACCCGTTGAGACCCAGGCGGACGTCGCGTCGCAGCGCCTGTTCGAAGTCCGTGGCAGGGGTGTGCAGCCACGCGAGCACGGGGGCGGTGATGCCCGCGTCGCGCAGGGCCACCGCCTCGGACGCATGCGCCGTGCCGAGCATATGGGCGCCGGCGGCGAGCACCGCGCGCGCCACCGGAACCGCCCCGTGGCCGTACGCATCTGCCTTGACCACGGCGATCAGCGTGCGCCCCCGGGCGAGTTCCGCGAGGCGCCGCACGTTGTGCTGCACGGCGGAGAGGTCCACCACCGCGCTGCGTTCGCTGGGTTGCCGGGGCTGTCGGTCTGTCATCGCACTCACCATTCCATTGTGCCCTGCGCCGCCGGCACGCCCGGCCCCGCCCGAGTCACGCGCACTCGTTCCCGGGCGGGCGGTCCCGGTACGCCGCCCCAGTAGGCTGGTCGCGTGTCCTCTCCCGATCGGCCCCGTGTCCTGCTGCTGAGCATGCACACGTCCCCCGTGGACCAGCCCGGGACCGGGGACGCCGGTGGCATGAACGTGTACGTGTGGCACCTAGCCCACGCGCTCGCCCACGCGGGCTGGGCCGCGGACATGGCCACCCTCGATCGCGATCCGTCCCATTCCCCCGGCATTCGCACGACGGACCTCGCCCCGGGCGTGCGGCTGCTCACCGTGGCGCTCGCGGACGCCGCAGAGGTCCCCAAGGAGGGCCTGCCCCGGTTCGCTCGTGCCTTCGGCGAGGCCCTCGCACAGCATTACGCCGACGACGCCGCGCCCGTCGTGCACGCCCACTACTGGCTCTCCGGCGTGGCCGGGCTCCACGTGGCCAGCTTCCTCCGGGCTCCCCTCGTCCTGACCCTCCACACCTCCGCCGCCGCCAAGAACCTGCGCGCCGGATCGGACGAGTCCCCCGAACCGGCCGAGCGGGAGGCCGCCGAACGAGAACTGATCGCCCACGCCTGCCGCACCGTGGTGAACACCCCCGCGGAACAGCGGCAGGTCGTGGAGCTGTACGGCGCGGATCCGGCGAGCGTGGTCGTGATCCCGCCCGGGGTGGACCCCGAGGTCTTCCACCCGCCGGTCCCGGACGAACGGGACGAGTTACGGAACGGGCCCTTCACCGTCCTGTCCGCGGGACGCATGCAACCCCTCAAGGGACAGCAGATCCTGGTCCGCGCGCTCGGAGAGTTGCACCGCAGTCACCCCGACGTTCCCGTTCGCTTGATCCTGGCCGGTGTGGGCTCCCCCGATTTCCTGGCCCACCTGCGCGGGCTGGCGGACGCGGGGGGCGTGGCGAGCGCCGTCGACTTCCGCGGCTCCCTGCCCCGCGAGGACCTCGCCCGACTCATGGGCCGGGTGGACGCGGTGGCCGTGGCGTCGTCGTCGGAGACGTTCGGGCTCGTGGCGGTCGAGGCCCAGGCGTGCGGGACGCCCGTCCTGGCCACGGATGTGGACGGACTGTGCTACGCCGTGCGCGACGGTGAGACCGGCCGGCTCGTCCCGGACCGCGAGCCCGCGAGCTGGGCGGACGCACTGTACCGCGCGGCCCGGGACCCGGGCGCGTGGCGAGCAATGTCACACGCTGCTCGGCTGCGAGCGCGCGAACTGACGTGGGACGACGTCGCCGCGCAGCACGCTGCGGCCTACCTCGCCTGTGCGGCGCGCGAGCACGACGCCTAAACTTTCCCGTGTGACCACCGCGTACCTGAGCCGTGATTCCCTTGCCCGTTACCTGGACCGCTCCCGGATCACCGGGGCCGTCGCGACCCCCCGTGAAGCCAACCTCCGCAACATCCAAGGTTTCCTGGACGGGGACCAGCACCAGCACATGGGGGTCGAGCGCATCAGGGACTGGGATTTCGACTCCGTCTTCGAGCTCATGCGCGACCGCGTGGGGATCAACGACGACCCCGAGTACGCCGAGGGCCAGGACTCCATTTCCGCGCAGCTGTGCGTGGCCGGACTGGACCGCTACGCCGAGCTGTTCAGCCGCGCGGTGCAGGGCCGCAAGCGGTTGTTGTTCGCGACTGGTCATCCCTCCGGTCTCGCGCCCGTGTACGCCCGGCTCGCGCGGGTGGCACGCAAGTCCGGGGCGCGCGTGCTGCGCTTCGACGAGGCCCTGCCGTTCGAGGACGGGGACGTGCGCCAGATCGAGGACGTCGTGATGGTCGAGCAGTACGGCGGCCTGCGCCACACCCACTTCCCCGAGCCCATGCAGTTGGTCCTCGATCATCTGCGGGACCAGGGCCGCGAGGCGCCGGACCTCGTGATCGCCGATCACGGGATGGCCGGGTACGCGGGCTCGCGGGCGGGGCTGTCCACCATCGCGATGGGTGACTGCAACGACCCCGGGATCTTCGTCGCTGAGGCCCAGGGGCAGGTGGAGGTCGTGGTCCCGCTGGACGACAACGTCCCCCCGCACCTCTACGACCCCGTGGTGGACTACATCATTTCCCGTGCGGGGCTCGCGGGGCAGGAACGCGGCTGAGTTCGGCGATCCCGTCCGGCCACTCGCACGCCTGCCGCGCGGGCGGTCGGCCCTCGGCGGCGTCGTACCGACCCGCGTCCCCGAACCGGGACGCGCCCGCTGCCGCGAGGGTCTCGTCCAGCACGACGACGCCGCGCGAGAACGCCTCCCCGTACGTGCGGTTCCCGAGGCCGAACGCCGCGTAGCGCACGCTGCTCAGATCCGCGGCTCCTTCGGCCACCGCCGTCGCGAAGGCCCGCGCGGACGTGGGCAGCTCGCCGCCCCCGTACGTGGAACACACCACGACGTGCGGGTGGGAGGTGTCCAGCGCGGCGGGATCCGTTCCTGGGCGTGGGGACGGAGCTGAGTCGGGAGGGACTACCCGTGGTGTGCCGCCCAGTGTCCCCGGGGAACGAACGGGAGTCGGTCGTGCTGGCCTGGCCGCGGGGTGTGACCGTGCCCCGGCGGGTCCGGGTGGTCGCGGACCTGGCACACGCGTCCGCCGAGGGCTCGGCGATCTTTCGCTGAACCGCGCGAGAGCCGGGCCGCACGCCCGCCCCCAGGGACCCGGGCCGCCGCACCCGCGGGCCCGGGCCAGCGGCAGGACGCGCGCCCCCGGACGCGACCGAGGGCCGCCCGGTACGTGCCGGGCGGCCCTCGCGGTGTCGTCGTGCGGTGCTACGAGACGATCAGCGCTCGACCTCGCCGCGGATGAACTTCTCCACGTTCTCGCGGGCGGTGTCGTCGTCGAACTGCTCGGGCGGGGACTTCATGAAGTAGGAGGACGCCGAGGTCAGCGGTCCCCCGATGCCGCGGTCCAGGCCGATCTTCGCAGCGCGGATCGCGTCGATGATCACACCGGCGGAGTTGGGCGAGTCCCACACCTCGAGCTTGTACTCGAGCGAGATCGGGGCGTTGCCGAAGCCGTGGCCCTCGAGGCGGACGAAGGCGAACTTGCGGTCGTCAAGCCACCCCACGTAGTCCGAGGGGCCGATGTGCACGTCCTTGGCCCGCATCTCGTGCGGCACGTTGGACGTCACGGCCTGGGTCTTGGAGATCTTCTTGGACTCGAGCCGCGAGCGCTCGAGCATGTTCTTGAAGTCCATATTCCCGCCCACGTTGAGCTGGTACGTGCGGTCCAGGACGTAGCCGCGGTCCTCGAGCAGCTTGGCCAGCACGCGGTGGGTGATGGTCGCGCCCACCTGGGACTTGATGTCGTCGCCCACGATCGGCACGCCGGCGTCCGTGAACTTCTGCGCCCACTCGTCGGTCCCGGCAATGAACACGGGCAGGGCATTGACGAACGCCGCACCGGCGTCGATCGCGGCCTGCGCGTAGTAGCGGTCGGCCTCCTCGGAACCCACCGGGAGGTAGGAGACGAGCACGTCCACCTCGCGCTCGCGCAGCACCTGCGCGACGTCCACGGGCTCGGCGTCCGATTCCGTGATGGTCTCGCGGTAGTACTGGCCCAGCCCGTCCAGGGTGGGTCCGCGCTGCACGTTCACGTCCAGGTTGGGGACCTTTGCGATCTCCATGGTGTTGTTCTCGGAGGCCAGGATCGCCTGGGAGAGGTCCAAGCCCACCTTGGCGGCGTCCACGTCGAACGCGGCCACGAACTGCACGTCCCCCACGTGGTAGTCACCGAAGCGCACGTGCATGAGCCCGGGCACGGTCTCGGAGGGGTCTGCGTCCCGGTAGAAGTGGACGCCCTGGATGAGCGATGTGGCGCAGTTGCCCACACCGGCAATGGCCACTCGGATGGGATTTTCGGACACGGTTCTCCTCAGCTCGGGTGATGACGGCCACGCGCACCTCGCGCGTTCGTGCGTGGGCACCGCATCCCGCCGTGCCACGCCGCACGCAACCGACTCCACAGTCTAGCCACGCGCTCGGACGTGCCTCGCCCGGGCACCGCCGTGACGACGACGCCGCTGCCGCCCTCACGCTGCACGGTCACCCGGCCAGGACGACCTCCACGAGCAACAACACCGCGACCAGCAGGAACACGACCCCGGCCGCGATCTCGACCTCGGCCGAACGCGCTTGGAACCGCTGCGCCAGCGCGGGGACGGAACCGAACCACGCGACGGCCAGGAACCATGCCAGGCCCACGGCCATGAGAAGCGCCAGGGCGATCAATCCCTCCCACCACAGGATGTCCGCGGGGACAACGGTCGCGAACAGGGCGATGAAGAAGACGATCGCCTTGGCGTTGGCCAGGTTGGTGATCGTCCCCTGGAGCAGGGCCTTGCCCGATGTGAGGTGGCGGGTCCCGAGCAGACCTCCGGCCTTGGAGAACGCGGGACCCCCGATTGTGCCCGCGGGTGCGGCGGGGCTCGCGGCGACGTCGGGGTCCACTGGTCCGCTGAATCCGGCCGAACCGCCGGGGCCGTCCTGCCCGTCGGTGCAGACCCGTGCGGCGAGGCCCGCTCGTGCATCGGGATCCGAGGTCTCCGCGTGACCCGTTCCACCGCGATTCAGCACGCGCGTGGCCAGCCCGGCGCGCAGGGATCCGTAGCCCATGCGCGCCAGGAACAGGGCACCAGCGATCTGGATCACGAGTTTGAGCACGTGATTGCTGTTGATCACCAGCGTCACGCCCGTGAGCGAGAGCGTGATCCACATGAGGTTGCCGACCATCACCCCCGCCGCCGTGAGCATGGCCTTGCCACGGGTGGTGAGGAACGCATTGCGCAGAATCACCAGGACGTCCGGACCCGGGGAGATGATCCCCGCGATCCACAGCCCCAGCAGCGCGGCGTACTGCGCCGCGGTCATACGTGCTTGGACTCGGTGGCCGCCCCCCAGATGTTGATGTCCGCGTCCGAGACCAGCTCGTCGATCCGCTGCAGTTCATCGTCGGAGAAGTCCAGGTTCTGCACGGCGCGGGCGGAATCGGCGATCTGCTCGGGCGAGGACGCGCCCACGAGCGCCGTCGTGACCTGTCCCCCCGCCTGCGGACGCAACACCCACGCGATCGCCATCTGGGCCAACGTCTGCCCGCGGTCCCGGGCCATCGCGTTCAGTTCCCGAATCTGATCCAGGGTGTTCTCGCTCAACCAGTCCGGGTTGAGTGACTTCCCAGCGGCCGCGCGGGAGTGCTCGGGTACACGGTTCAGGTACTTGTCGGTGAGCATGCCCTGGGCCAGCGGGGAGAAGCTGATAGAGCCCATGCCCGCTTCCGTGAGCGCGCCCAGCAGGTTCTTCCCGTCCGCGTGCTCGTCCGGCTGCTCGACCCAGCGGTTGAGCATGGAGTACGAGGGCTGGTGGATGAGGAGCGGAGTGCCCAGCTCCCGCATGATCCCCTGCGCGGCGAGCGTGAGGTCCGCGCTGTAGGACGAGATCCCCACGTAGCTCGCGCGGCCCGAGCGCACGATATGGTGCAGGGCACCCATGGTCTCCTCGAGGGGAGTGTCCGGGTCCGGGCGGTGGTGGTAGAAGATGTCCACGCGGTCCAGGCCCATGCGTTCGAGCGACTGGTCGATGGAATCGAGCAGGTACTTGCGTGAACCGCCCACACCGCCGTACGGGCCGGGCCACATCTGCCACCCGGCCTTCGTGGAGATCACGAGTTCCTGGCGGTACCGGGCGAAGTCCTCCCGTAGGATGCGCCCGAAGTTCAGCTCCGCGGAGCCCGCGGGCGGGCCGTAGTTGTTGGCCAGGTCGAAGTGCGTGATCCCCAGGTCGAACGCCCGGCGCAGCATGGCCCGCATGGTCGCGAGCGGGGTGTCATCGCCGAAGTTATGCCACAACCCCAGGGACAGCGCGGGCAGCTTCAGCCCGGAGTTGCCCACCCGTCGGTACGGCATGGTCTCGTAGCGATCCTCGGCCGCGGTCCACACGGTGTTCTCACCAAAAGTCAGCATGGGGTCCAGTGTGCCACCCTGCGGGTGGGGCTGACTCGAAGCAGGTAACGGTCACGTCCCGGGCCCGGTGCAGCAGCCCGCACGACGACGCCGCGGCGGGGCCCGCGCGGGCCCCGCATGGAATCCGGCCGCACACACCGACGCCGCGCAGAACGACGCCACACGCATAGCTACACGCGCAGCACCACCGCCGTCTCCGGCGCGAGCCGCACCGCGCCCGGCGTCGTCGTAATGTCAGGGTCCGTGCCACTCGCGAAGAGCACCCGCGGGGCGTCACCGCCCATGAGCGGCAGCTCGCGTTCGGAGTCCGAGAGGTTCACGGCCACGACCACGCCGTGTTCGGACTCCGGCTCGCTCATCCGCTTGAGTACGAACCACTGCTCGGAATCGCTCGCCTGGGTGGCCACGGTGGCCCAGTTCTGATCGGTGAGCTCCGGGGTGTCGTGGCGCAGCGCGATCAGCTCTCGGTAGGCGTCCAGGATGCGCTGGTGCTCACCCTCGCGCACCTCGCCCCAGTCGAGCTTGGAACGTTCGAACGTCTGCGGGTCCTGGGGATCCGGGACGGTCGCGTGATCCCAGGCCATCGCGGCGAATTCCGCCTTGCGGCCCGTGGCCACGGCCTCCCCCAGTTCGGGTTCGGGGTGGGCCGTGAAGAACTGCCACGGCGTGCTGGCCCCGAACTCCTCGCCCATGAACAGCATGGGCGTGTAGGGCTGGGTGAGCAGCCACGTGGCGGCCGCGATCGCCCGGTCCACACTCATGCCGTGGTTCATCCGGTCCCCGGCCGCGCGGTTGCCCACCTGGTCGTGGTTCTGCAGGAACGTCACGAACTGCCACGGCCGCTGCTCGGCAGGATCGATCTCGCGGCCGTGCGAGCGGCCACGGAATGTGGAGTACGTCCCGTTGTGGAAGTACGCCGTGTGCATGGTCTTCTCCAGGGCGTGCAGGGATGCGAAGTCCCCGTAGTACCCGTGGGTCTCCCCGGTGAACGCCACGTGCGCGGCGTGGTGGACGTCGTCGAGCCACTGCGCGTCCATGCCCAGACCGTGCCCCTCCGTACCCGCGATCATGCGGGGATCGTTGAGGTCGGATTCCGCGATGGCCACGAGCTCCTTACCCGTGCGCTCGGACTCCGCCGCGATGCGCTGGGCGATCTGCTCCAGGATGTGCGTGGCACGGGAATCGGCGAGCGCATGCACGGCGTCCAGGCGGAACCCGTCCACGTGGTACTCGCGCAGCCACATGGTGATGTTGTCCAGGATGTACTCGCGCACGCCGTCCGAACCCCACCCATCCAGGTTGATCAGGTCCCCCCAGCTGGAGGCCCCGGGCTTGAAGTACTCCGCGAAGAGCGGCAGGTAGTTCCCGCTGGGTCCCAGGTGGTTGTAGACCACGTCCTGGATCACGGCGATGCCCTTGGTGTGGCACGCGTCCACGAACCGCTGATAGGCCTCGGGCCCACCGTAGGACTCGTCCACGGTGTACCAGGCGACGCCGTCGTAGCCCCAGTTGTGGTCCCCGTTGAACCCGTTGACGGGCAACAGTTCCACGGCGTCCACGCCGAGGTCCACGAGGTGGTCCAACTTGCCGATCGCCGCGTCGAGCGTGCCCTCCGGGGTGAACGTCCCGGGGTGCAGTTCATAGAGCACCGAGTCCCGCAGCGGACGCGGCCGCCACGCGGCGTCGTGCCATTCGAAGGCGTCCGGGTCGAACGTGCAGGACAAATCGTGCACACCTTGCGGCTGGCGGCGTGAGCGCGGGTCTGGAAGCACCTCGGACACCGAAGTGCGTTCTTTGTCCGTGCCCTCGTCGAAGACCTTGGTCAGCAGGTAGCCGTAGCGCACGGTGCCCCGGGGGACGTCGGCGTCGTCGGGCAGCGTCCACCAGCCGGGGCGATCGGCCAGGCCCTGCATGGAGTGGTCCACACCGTCGATGCGGACGGTGACCTTGCGGGCGTGGGGTGCCCACACGTCGAAACGATGGTCCTGGGTCATGTCTCAGCCGTCCTTCCGGCGCAGGATCGCCACGGGGTAGGTGAAGAGGAGGTCGGCCAGGCGCACGGCGCCGTCCTGGTCCGTGGTGTACTCGCGGTGCGTGAGGACGTCCTGCCACGTCCCCGGCGCGAGGACCACGGTCTCGTCCGTGAAGCCGCCCTCGGGGGCGAGGGTCGCGGGGAAGCGGGTGACCACGGTGGCCACGCCGCCGCGGTCGAAGCCCAGGGCGTGCTCGGCGAGCGCGCCCCGGAACTCCAGCGGTATGTACTCCGTGAACAGCTCGGGGTGCTCGCCGCGCAGCCGCAGGGCGCGCGAGGTCAACAGCATGCGCGCCGCCCCCGTGCCGTCCACGGGCGGGGTGGCGTCCGCGGAACCCGGCCGAGCGGCGTCGAGCCGTGCCAACATCTGCTCGCGCGCCGCGAAGTCCACGGGCCGACGGTTGTCGGGGTCCACGAGCGACGGTTCCCACAACTCCTGCCCCTGGTAGACGTCCGGGACGCCCGGCAGGGTCAGCTGCAGCGCGGTGGCCGCCAGGGCGTTGCTGAACCCCGGTGCGCTCACGCGCTCCACGCACCCCTCCACGATGCCGCGGGCGCGCGGGTTGCTGAAGAGGAAGTCGATGAACCGGGTCAGCTCCGCCTCGAAGTGCTCGTCCCCGTCCACCCACGCGGTGGACACGGACGCCTCGCGCACGGCCTTCATCGCGTAGTCCACGGCACGATCGCGCTCGAGCGGCCACGCACCCACCACGGCCTGCAGGACGAGGTTCACGGCGGGTCCGTCCGCCAGCTCGATCTGCGCGTCCTTGGCGCGGTTGACGAGCGTGGCCACGGTCTCGGACCAGGCCCTGGGCTGCTCCGAGAGCACCGTGATCCGCGCACGCACCGATGCCGAGCGCTTGGTGTCGTGGGTGGTCAGTGCGTTCATGGTCGTGGGCGATTCACGCTGCCGCCGCGCCGCCTCCGCGTGGAACTGCTCGGGCGTGAGCGAGAAGACCGAGGGGTCACCGCCCACCTCGGTGAGGGAGGAGAGCTTGGGGTATCGGTAGAACGCGGTGTCTTCCACGCCCTTGGCCATGACCATGCCCGAGGTCTGCTGGAAACGCTGCGCCACTCCGCTCAGGGTGCCGTTCACGTCCCCGCCGAGTTCACGCGCGAGGTCGTCGAGCACGTCCGCGAGCTCGGGGCGCCACCGCCGCGCGGCGGCGACCGCGTCGCGCAGGTACTGCGCACCCTCGGGCAGGTACGTGCGGTACACCGGGAAGTTGGCGAGGATCTCGGCGAGACCGTCGTACGACGCCGCGGCCCCGTGCGGGAAATCGGCCGGCAGTTCGCGCACCAGGCGGTGCACCTCTGCGGCCAGGCCAGCGTCCGCCATCCGGCGCTTGGTCTCGTGGATCAGCGGGTCCCAGCGCACGGGCTGACCACCGCGCAGCTTGGTGTCCAATGAGGCGAGCTCGTAGTGCCCGCGTGCGTCCGTGAGCACCCGGTCGATCCAGCCCAACGAGTCGTAGCCCGTGGTCCCGGCCGTGCGCCACTGTTCGGGCAGGTACTCCCCCGGTTCCAAGATCTTCTCGACGACGGTCCACGCGCCGTCCGTGAGCACGGCCAGCTTCCCGAGGTAGTCCTGCGGGTCCCGCACCCCGTCCGGGTGATCGATGCGCAGCCCGTCCACGAGTCCCTCGCGGAACCAGCGCGCGACCTCCGCGTGGGACTCCTCGAAGACACGGGCGTCCTCGACCCGCACCCCGGCGAGCGTGGCCACGGTGAAGAACCGGCGGTAGTTCAGCTCGGAGTCACCGCGGCGCCAGTTGATCAGTTCGTAGTGCTGCCGCCCGTGCACCTCGGCGGGATCGTCGCCCTCGCGGTACGTGCCCTCGGCCAGGGGGTAGACGTTGTCGTAGTAGCGCAGCGTCCCGTCCTGGACGGTGAGCGCGGAGAGGTCCTCGTCACCGTCGCCGAGCACCGGGATCAAGATCTTGCCGCCGCCGGCCTGCCAGTCCACGTCGAACGCGTCCGCGTAGGGGCTGTCCTGCCCCTTCTCGAGCAGCGACCACCACCACGGGTTCTCCTGCGGGGCGGCCACGCCCTGGTGGTTGGGCACGATGTCCACGACGACGCCCAGTCCGGCCTCGTGCGCGGCATCGGACAGTGCCTTCAGACCCTCCGATCCCCCGCGTTCGGGATCCACCTCGGTGGGATCCACGACGTCGTACCCGTGGTCCGAGCCGCTCGTGGCCCGCAGGATGGGCGAGAGGTACACCCACCCCGCCCCCAGACGCTTGATGTAGGGGACCAGTTCCGCCGCGCGATGCAGGTCCTGCTGGGTCGTGATTTGCAACCGGTACGTTGAAGTGGGTGTCAGCACCCTTACAGTCTGGCCGAATGCGCGCGCTCGGGCCAGTCACTCCGCGCTCAACGAGCACCGTGACGTAAACGGCGGACGCGCCACCCGTGTGGGGTGACGCGTCCGCAGTCATGTTCAGCGCGGCGCGGGCTGCGGGCGATCTGCCCGGTCACGCACCGCGGGGCGCTCAAGCGTCGTCGGACGACGCCGCGTACACCGCTGCCGCGACGGACGCGGCCACGGAGGCGTCCGGCTCTTCCTCGGGGGCCTCCCACGCGCGCAACAGCACCGTGGACTTGCCTGCCATCCGCAACGTGGAGGAGTGCCCGCGCACGGCACCGTCCGCATGCTCGCCGGCGGTGTCCACGATCTCCTCCCACTTCATGCCGTAGCCGGCCGGGGGCAGTGTGACGTCCACGGGCTCGGGGTTGGAGTTGAAGTACACGATAAAGTTCACGTCCGTGATCCGGCGACCGCGCATATCCACTCCCGTGATGCCCTGACCGTTGAGCCACATGCCCACGGCACGAGCCAGGGGCTCGTCCCAGTCGGCGGGCACCATGGGCGTGCCGTCCGTGTTGAGCCACGCAATGTCCGGCATGGGATCGCCCTCGGCACGCTCGCCCATGTCCACGGGACGCCCGTCGAAGAACTCCGAGCGGCGGAACGTGGGGTGTTCGTGGCGCAGGTGGGTGATCACCGAGGTGAACTCCACGAGCGGGGTATCCACCTTCTCCCAGTTGATCCACGTGAGCTCGTTGTCCTGGCAGTACGTGTTGTTGTTGCCCTTCTGGGTGCGCCCCGCCTCGTCACCGTGCAGCAGCATGGGCGTGCCCTGGGACAGCATGAGCGTGGCGATGAAGTTGCGCTGCTGACGCGCACGCATCGCGAGCACCTCGGGATCGTCCGTGGGCCCCTCTTCACCGCAGTTCCACGAGCGGTTGTGGGACTCACCGTCGTTGTTGTCCTCGCCGTTCTCCTCGTTGTGCTTCTCGTTGTAGGACACGAGGTCCCGCAGTGTGAAGCCGTCGTGGGCGGTCACGAAGTTCACCGAGGCGAAGGGGCGCCGGCCGCTGTTCTCGTAGAGATCCGCGGAACCGGTGACACGGGACGCGAACTCCCCCAGGGTCGAGGGCTCCCCGCGCCAGAAATCACGCACGGTGTCCCGGTACTTGCCGTTCCACTCGGTCCACTGCGGCGGGAAGTTGCCCACCTGGTAGCCACCGGGACCGATGTCCCAGGGCTCGGCGATCAGCTTGACCTGCGAGACGATAGGGTCCTGCTGGACGAGTTCGAAGAACGTGGAGAGCTTGTCCACGTCGTAGAACTCACGGGCCAGCGTGGCGGCGAGGTCGAAACGGAAACCGTCCACGTGCATCTCGGTGACCCAGTAGCGCAGCGAGTCCATGATCAGCTGCAGCGAGTGGGGGTGACGCACGTTCAGGGAGTTACCGGTACCCGTGTAGTCCATGTAGAACTTCTGGTCGTCGTCCACGGTGCGGTAGTACGCGGTGTTGTCGATGCCCTTCATGGACAGTGTGGGGCCCATGTGGTTGCCCTCGGCCGTGTGGTTGTACACCACGTCCAGGATGACCTCGATGTCCGCTTGGTGCAGTGCGCGCACCATGGCCTTGAACTCCTGGACCTGGCTGCCCAGGTGGGAGGCCGCGCTGTACTCGTTGTGGGGCGCGAAGAACGCGATGGTGTTGTACCCCCAGTAGTTGCGCAGCCCCTTCTCGAGCAGCGTGGAGTCCTGGACGAACTGGTGCACGGGCATCAGTTCGATCGCGGTGACACCCAGCTTCTGCAGGTGTTCGATGACCGCGGGGTGGGACACACCGGCGTACGTGCCGCGCTGTTCCTCCGGGACCTCCGGGTGCTGCATGGTGAGGCCCTTGACGTGGGCCTCGTAGATCACGGACTTGTGGTACGGGGTGCGCGGGGTGCGGTCACCCTCCCAGTCGAAGAACGGGTTGATCACCACGCCCTTCATCATGTGTTCCGCGGAGTCCTGGTGGTTCTCGGAGTCCTCGTCGCCGAAGTTGTAGGAGAACAGGGACTCGTCCCAGTCGATCCCGCCCTCCACGGCCTTGGCGTAGGGGTCCAGGAGCAACTTGTCCGGGTTGCACCGCAACCCCTGGGACGGATCCCACGGCCCGTGCACCCGGTACCCATAGCGCTGACCGGGCTGCACCTGGGGGAGGTAGCAGTGCCACACGTAGCTGTCCACGGCGGTGACCTCCACGCGCGTCTCCGTGCCGTCCTCCTCGAACAGGCACAGTTCCACACGGTCCGCGACCTCGGAGAAGAGCGCGAAATTGGTCCCCGTGCCGTCGAACGTGGCGCCCAACGGGTACGGTTGTCCTGGCCAAACTTCCATGTACTTCTCCTCAGCGTGTCGTGGGGCTGTGAGCGGATCCCCGCTCACAGCCAGCCACTAACAATAGTCGTTCGGGTCGCGGCTCACGGACGGGTCAGCACCGCGCGCACGTTCTCCGCGAGCACCGACGGCGGGACGGGGCCCTCCCCATCCGCCCGTGAGGCCACCGCGTGCAGACCGGCCCCGAGGGCCGCGGCGGCCGCCCAGCGACCGTCCCCGCGGGCCCAGTCGCCCAGGACCGCGAGCGCGTCCGGGTGCTCGGCCACGTGGGCCACGACCGTGCCCAGGATCCCGGCAAGGGTGTCCCCCGAACCCGCCGTGGCCAGCCAGGGGCTCGCGTGGCCGATGCTCAGGCACAGGCATTCGTCGCGCCCGGAAGCGTTCCCGTCCTCGCATGCGTCCCCGTTCCGTCCCACGGGGGACGCGATCACGGTGGACGCGCCCTTGAGCAACACCGTGGCGCCCGTGAGGCGCGCGGCTTCACCGGCCCAGTGCACGGGGTTGGCCTCGATCTCGGAGCGCTCCACCGTGGAATCGCACACCCCGAAACCGTGGAGCCACTCGAAGACCTGGGACAGCTCCCCCGCGTGGGGCGTGAGGATCTTATGGGGGCCCAGAGCGGCGCCGACCACGGATCGCGCAGCGGCGTCGAGCGCACCTGCGTCCAGCACAGCCGGCTCCTGGGCCTCGATGATTGCCTGCACGCGCGCGGCCTGGGACTCGTCCCCCACCACGCCGGGGCCCGCGAGCCACGCCTGGACGTGGACGTCCCACGGCTGGTCGTCCGAGCACACGACCTCCGGACTGCGCGCGAGCACCATGCCGCGCGTGGTCGAATCCCCCAGGAAGCGGACCATCCCCGCGCCAGCGTTGACCGCCGCCTGGGTGCACATGATCGCCGCGCCCGGATAGCTCGACGCGCCGGCCACGACGCCCAGCACACCTCGGGTGTACTTAGTGTCGGTCGCACCGGGACGCGGCCACGCGGCGAGCACGTCACGCGGTTCGAGCCGGTGCACGGCGGGGTCGCTCAGCCGGTCCTCGATCCCGATGGGCACCACCGTGAGCGCCCCCGTGGCCTGCTCCCCCGGGGACACCACGTGGCCCGTCTTGGCCCCGCCGAACGTGATGGTCGCGTGGGCATGCAGGACCGGCTCGGGAGCCTCGCCGGTGTCCGCGCTGACGCCGGAGACGAGGTCGCACGCCACGATCCGTGGGAAGCGCCGTTCACGCGCGGCGGCGGGATCCCGCTGCCGTTCGGTGAACGCCCGCACGAGCTCGGCGGCCGTACCCCGCAGCCCGCCCTGCGCACCGGTGCCGAGCACGGCGTCCACGATCAGGTGGGCGTCGGCCATGAGGGAGACCGCGCGGGACACCTCCACCGGGTGCGCGGCGGCCACGGCGTCCGAGAGTTCGCGCTCCTCGCCGTCCTGGTCGGTGAGCCGCAGCGCGGTGCCGCCGCGAGCGAGCAGCGCCCGCAGGCCCTGTTCGTGCACGCGCGTGCCGGTCAGGATGGCCACGACCTTCACGCCGCTGCGGCGCAGGAACGCGCCCGCCCACAGTCCGTCCCCGCCGTTGTTGCCCGAGCCCACGAGCAGCACCGCCGTGGTGCCACCCAACAACCCTCTCCGGTTGGCCAAGCGCAACTGCGCTTCGCAGCCGCGGGCCAGTCCCAGGGCCGCACGACGCATCAGCACGTCCCCGTAGCCCTCGTCCAGCAGCGGCTGTTCCGCGGCCCGGATACTCTCGCCCGAGTACGCCTCAATCATCGCGGTGTCCTCCCTGTCCCTCGGCCACGACGAACGCCACGGCCATGCCGCCGTCGTGGGAGATCGTTACGTGCCATGTTTCCACGCCCCTGCGCTGCGCCTGCTCGGCCACGGTGCCCGCGGTGTGCAGACGGGGAGCGCCGTGGGCGTCGTTGCTGATCCAGCAGTCCTGCCAGATCATCCCCGGCGGGGCCAGCAGCGCCTTGGCCGCGGCCTCCTTGACCGCGAAGCGCGCGGCCAGCGAGCGCGGGTGCAGCTCCCGTTCGTGCGGGACGAACAGGCGTTCCCGCAATCGCGGCGTGCGCTCCAGCTGTCGTTCGAAACGCGCGATGTCCACGATGTCCACGCCGGTGCCCACAATCATGTCGCCAGCCTACCGGCGCCGCCCGACCCCTCACGGGCGCCGCGGCACGGCCCCCATGGGCGTCGCGGCATGCCCGGGTACGACGACGGCGGGCGACGCTCCCGCGGGAAGCGTCACCCGCCGTCGGACGGACGAACCGGATGATTACTCCACGGTCACGGACTTGGCCAGGTTGCGCGGCTGGTCCACGTCGTAGCCCTTGGCCCCGGCGAGTTCGCACGCGAAAATCTGCAGCGGCACCGTGGCCAGCAGCGGCTGCAGCAGCGTAGGCGCCTCGGGGACGTAGAAGACGTGGTTGGCGAACTCGCGCACAGTGTCGTCGCCCTCCTCAGCGATCACGATGGTCTCGGCACCGCGAGCGCGGATCTCCTGGATGTTGGAGACCACCTTGGCGTGCAGCGAGTCCCGGCCATTGGGCGAGGGGACGATCACGAACACGGGCTGGCCCTGGTCGATCAGCGCGATCGGCCCGTGCTTTAGCTCACCGGCGGCGAAGCCCTCCGCATGGATGTACGCGATCTCCTTGAGCTTCAGGGCGCCCTCCATGGCCACGGGGAAGCCCACGTGACGGCCCAGGAACAGCACGGAGCCGGCGTCCTTCATCCCGGTCGCGAGTTCCTTGACCTGCGGCTCCACCTCGTCCAGCACGCGCTGGATCTTGGCGGGCATGGCCTCAAGCTCGGCCAGCATGGTGGAGATCTCGTCCTTGAACTTGTTGCCGCGCAACTGGGCCAGGTACAGGCCCAGCAGGTACGCCGCGGTGATCTGGGCGAGGAACGCCTTGGTGGAGGCCACCGCGATCTCGGGACCCGCGTGCGTGTAGAGCACGGCGTCCGCCTCGCGCGGGATTGTGGAACCGTTCGTGTTGCAGATCGCCACGACCTTGGCGCCCTGCTCCTGCGCGTGACGCACGGCCATGAGGGTGTCCATGGTCTCGCCGGACTGGGAGACCGCGACCACCAGGGTCTTCTCGTTCACGATCGGATCGCGGTAGCGGAACTCGTGCGCGAGCTCCACCTCGGTGGGGATCCGGCACCAGTGCTCGATCGCGTACCGCGCGACCTGCCCGGCGTATGCTGCGGTACCGCATGCGATCACCACGATCTTGTCGATCGAGCGCAGCACGGTCTCGTCGATCTTGATCTCGTCCAGCGTGAGCCGGCCGTTCTCGTCCAGGCGGCCCAGCAGGGTGTCGCCCACGGCGGCGGGCTGGTCGTGGATCTCCTTCTCCATGAAGGACGGGTAGCCGTCCTTCTCCGCGGCGGCGGCGTCCCACTCGATGTCGAAGGGCTTGCCCTCGGCGGCGTTGCCGTGGAAGTCCACGATCGTGTAGTCGTCCGCGGTGATGGTCACGATCTGGTCCTGGCCCATCTCCACGGCCCGCTTGGTATAGTCGATGAAACCGGAGACGTCCGAGCCCAGGAAGTTCTCGCCGTCGCCCAGCCCGATCACGAGCGGCGAGTTGCGGCGCGCAGCGACCACGCGGTCCGGGTGGTCCGCGTGAACGGCCAGCAGCGTGAACGCGCCCTCGAGGCGGCGGCACGTGTCCTGCATGGCCACGGTGAGGTCCTTCTCGTCCGCGCCCTGCGCGTTGTACGTGCGGGCCAGCAGCACCGCGGCGACCTCGGTGTCCGTCTCGGACGTGAAACTCTCGCCCTGGGCGCTGAGTTCGCGCTTGATCTCGCTGAAGTTCTCGATGATCCCGTTGTGGATCATGGCCAGCTTGCCGCCGTCGACCACGTGGGGGTGCGCGTTGACGTCGGAGGGGCCTCCGTGGGTGGCCCAGCGGGTGTGGCCGATCCCGATGTTCGATTCCGGCAGGGGGTGCGCTTCGAGCTCACCGATCAGGTTGCTCAGCTTCCCGGCCTTCTTGCGGTACTCCACCGCACCGTCGGCGATCACTGCGACGCCCGCGGAGTCGTACCCGCGGTATTCCAGTCGACGAAGCCCCTCGAGGATCACCTCGAGCGCACCCTGCTGTCGCCCGTCAGCACGGTGCGAGCCCACATATCCCACAATTCCACACATGAAAAATACTGTACCGGAAACGCTACGCGCCCTAATGCCTTGCGCGAGGGGGCCCGGGCCTACACTGGTCCGAGCATGAGCACACAGCCCATAACCCACCGCGTCTCCCCTTTCGTGGAGTTGGATCGTCAGACCTGGTCCAGGCTTTCGCACGAGATCGAGGTCCCGCTCACCGCGCAGGAGATCGAGAACCTGCGCGGTCTCGGTGACCGGTTGGACGTGGACGAGGTCCGCGAGGTCTATCTGCCCCTTTCGCGGTTGCTCACGCTGTACGACATGTCCTCCACGCAGCTCAATGCCGCCACCAACTCGTTCCTGGGCGAGCATCACGCGCGCACCCCGTTCGTGATCGGGATCGCCGGGTCCGTGGCGGCGGGTAAGTCCACCACGGCCCGCTTGCTGCGCGAGATGCTGGCCCGCTGGCCGTCCACCCCGAACGTGCAGCTGGTGACCACAGACGGTTTCCTCTACCCCAACGCTGAACTACGACGGCGCGGACTCATGGACCGCAAGGGCTTCCCCGAGTCCTACGACCGGCGCGGGCTGCTGCGCTTCGTCTCCGAGATCAAGTCCGGCGCCCCCGAGGTGCGTGCCCCCAAGTACTCCCACGTCACCTACGACATCCTCCCGGACGAAGAAGTGGTAGTGACCCGCCCCGACGTCGTGATCGTGGAGGGCCTGAACGTGCTCGCGCCCGCGAAGCTGGAGAGCGGCAAACGCACCGCGCTCGCGCTGAGCGATTTCTTCGACTTCAGCATCTACGTGGACGCCCGCACCCAGGACATCGAACGCTGGTACGTGGAGCGCTTCCAGGCCCTGCGCTCCTCCGCGTTCTCGGACCCCGAGTCCTACTTCCACCGCTACGCGGACCTCACGGACGAGCAGGCACAGGACGTGGCCACGGACATCTGGCGGCGGATCAACGAACCTAACTTGGAGCAGAACGTGCGCCCCACGCGCGGCCGCGCCCGGCTGATCCTCTCCAAAGACCACGATCACAAGATCCGCAGGGTGCTGCTGCGAAAGAACTGATATTTTCCGGCCCGTTTTCACTGTACGATGACCGCCATGCTCAGTGGTTTCAAAGAATTCATCATGAAGGGCAACGTGATGGATCTGGCCGTTGCCGTGATTATTGGCGCCGCCTTCTCCAAGATCGTCAATGCTCTCGTCGAGAACGTCCTCATGCCCGCCATCTCGGGACTCGTCGGTTCGCCCAACTTCGACAATTTCGCCGCCGTCACGTTCAACGGCAACCAGGTCAAGTTCGGTGTGCTGCTGACCGCGATCGTGAACTTCCTGCTCATCGCCGCCGCTGTGTACTTCTGCATCGTGCTGCCCATGAACAAGATGATCGAACGCCGCAACCGCCGGCTGGGCATCGAGCCCACCGAGGAGCCGGCCGACCCCAACACCGTGCTGCTCACCGAGATCCGCGACGCGCTCACCGGGCACAACACCGACGCGCTGCGCACGGACGGCACGCAGACCGGCCTCTCGGGGCAGCCCGGTACCACCGGAGGAACGATCCGCTGACCCCCACCACCCCTTCGACGTCAGGAAACGGCGAGGCCCCGCACCACTTCCGGTGCGGGGCCTCGCCGTTGGTCCGTACGGTGACGCTACAGGCTGAGGTGCTGTTCCACCACGGACACGAGCTCTTCCGCCTCGCGCTGGGCGATGTCCTGCGAAGCCGCCTCCACCATGACCCGCACCACGGGTTCGGTGCCGGAGGGGCGCAATAGCACCCGCCCCTCGCTGCCGAGCCGCTCCTCCGTGCGGGCGACGGCGTCGAGCACCGGTTCGCTCGTTTTGGCCGCCGCCTTGTCCACGCCCTTGACGTTGATCATCACCTGGGGCATGCGCGTCATGGACTTGGCGAGCTCCTGCAACGGCATGCCTGTCTGAGCCACCCGTGAGGCGAGCATCAGACCCGTGAGCAGACCGTCACCGGTGGTCGCGTAATCCGCCATGATCACGTGCCCGGACTGTTCGCCACCCAGGTTGTAGCCGTTGGCCACCATGGATTCCAGGACGTAGCGGTCCCCCACAGAGGCGCGCACGAGCTGGATCCCGGCCTCGTCCAGGGCCAGTTGCAGACCCAGGTTGCTCATGACCGTGGCCACGAGCGTGTTCTGGTTGAGCCTGCCCGCGTCCTTCATGGCCATGGCAAGGATGCACATGATCTGGTCGCCGTCCACCTCCGTGCCGGTGTGGTCCACGGCCAGGCAGCGATCTGCGTCGCCGTCGTGTGCGATGCCCAGATCCGCGCCCAGCTCACGCACGGCCTGCTTGAGCGGACCCAGGTGGGTGGAGCCCACGCCGTCGTTGATGTTCAGCCCGTCCGGTTCCGCACCGATCACGTGCACCTTGGCACCGGCACCGCGGAACGCGTCCGGTGAGGCCCCGGACGCCGCGCCGTTCGCGCAGTCGAGCACGATCGACAGCCCGTCCAGACGGTGCGGGATGGCACCGACCAGGTGCAGGATGTAGCGGTCCTCGGCGTCCGACAAGCGGGTCACGCGGCCCACTTCCGCACCCGTGGGGCGGCGGAAATCCTTGGCCTCGTAAACCTCCTGGATAGTGTCCTCGATCGAGTCCGGCAGTTTCTTGCCCCCGTGCGCCAGGAACTTAATGCCGTTGTCCGGCGCGGGGTTGTGGGACGCGGAGATCATCACGCCGAAATCGGCGTCGATGTCCCCCACCAGGTAGGCGGCTGCCGGCGTGGGCAGCATCCCGGCGTCGTAGACGTCCACGCCGGAGCTCGCGAGACCCGCGATCACGGCCGCGCCGAGGAACTCCCCGCTCGCGCGCCCGTCCCGTGCCACGACGGCGGTGGGTCGCTTCCCGGCCTCCGCGTGGCCGTGGCCCAGGACGATCGCCGCCGCCTGGGACAGCTCCATGGCAAGTTCTGCTGTGAGGAGGCCGTTCGCGAGACCGCGAACGCCGTCCGTTCCAAAGATTCTAGACATCGAGAGTCATCTTACGACCAACGCCCGCGCAAACCCTGCGCATTCGACTCAGCCCTTCCCAGGCCGGACCACCGGGAAACCGTCCGGGTTCTCGTTGCTGTCCTCCGTGAGATCCGCCGCCCCACCCACGATCTTGGTGTCCGGCGTGCCCACCACGGAGTGGTCCTTGTTGGGGTAGTCGAACTGCGTCAGGACGTAGCGCATGGCCTCGAGCCGCGCGCGTTTCTTGTCATTGGACTTGATCACGGTCCACGGGGCGTCCCCCGTGTCCGTGTAGAAGAACATGGCCTCCTTGGCCTCCGTGTAGTCGTCCCACTTGTCCAGGGATGCCACGTCCGTGGGCGAGAGCTTCCACTGCCGCACCGGGTCCGTCCGGCGGGACTGGAACCGCGCGAGCTGCTCCGCGCGCGTTACGGAGAACCAGAACTTGATCAGGTGCGTGTCCGAGTTCACGAGCATCCGTTCGAATTCCGGCGCCTGACGCATGAACTCGTAATACTGCTGGGACGTGCAGTAGCCCATGACCCGTTCCACACCCGCCCGGTTGTACCACGAGCGGTCCATCAGCACGATCTCCCCACCGGACGGCAGGTGCTTGACGTAGCGCTGGAAGTACCATTGCGTCTGCTCGATGTCCGTGGGCTTCTCGAGCGCCACGACCCGCGCACCACGGGGGTTCAGGTGCTCCGTGAACCGCTTGATCGCCCCGCCCTTGCCCGCGGCGTCCCGGCCCTCGAAGATGATGAGCAGCTTCTGGCCGGTCTCCTTGATCCACAACTGCAGCTTGAGCAGTTCGATCTGCAGGGCCCGCTTGGTGCGCTCGTAGTCCTTGCGGGGCAGCTTCTCGTCGTACGGGTAGCCCAGTTTCCACGCGGTGGACGGTTCCGCCCCGCTCACGTCGTGGAGTTTCTTCCCGAGCTCCGCGATCTCGTCGAGTTCGGCCGCGTAGTCCTCCACCACGGAGACCCGGTGCTGTTCCTTCTTGAGGGCCTCGTCCACCGCCACCCGCTGCTCTGTGCGCTGTTCCGTCTCGGCCTGCTGCTCCTCGACGACGGCGTTCCCCGACTTCTGCTCCGACTGCTTGCTCATACGGGCCCTCTCTCGATGGTACGGCGGGAGCGACGTCGCTCCACACCTTCATGTTACGTCCGTCACCGCGGCAGATGGCCGCATGGCAACGCCCGGGCAACGAAACAGGGTCCCGTTCCCCGGCCGAAACCGAGGAACGGGACCCTGCACGAAAACGCCCGGCCGAGGCTTGGGCTGCTTCGTTTTAGCGCTTGGAGTACTGCGGAGCCTTGCGGGCCTTCTTGAGGCCTGCCTTCTTGCGCTCGATGACGCGGGCGTCACGGGTCAGGAAGCCGGCCTTCTTGAGGGCGGGGCGGTTGTGCTCGGCGTCGATCTCGTTGAGCGCGCGGGCCACGCCGAGGCGCAGCGCACCGGCCTGGCCGGAGGGGCCGCCGCCGCTGATGCGGGCGATGACGTCGTACGCGCCCTGCAGTTCGAGCAGGCGGAAGGGGTCGTTGACCTCCTGCTGGTGCAGCTTGTTGGGGAAGTACTCCTCGAGGCTGCGACCGTTGACGCTCCACTGCCCGGAACCGGGGACCACGCGCACGCGGGCGATGGCCTGCTTGCGGCGGCCCACGGCCTGGCCGGAGACGGTCAGGGCGGGGCGGTCGGACAGGGCGGCACCGGCGACGGGCTCGGTGGACTCGGAGGTGTAGCTGGTCAGCTCCACGTCCTCGGTGATCTGCTCTTCAGTGTTCTGAGCCACGATTCTCCTTATGTGTTATTCGTTGGCCCGAATTACTGGGCGACCTGGGTGAATTCGTAGGGCTTGGGCTGCTGAGCCTGGTGCGGGTGCTCGGCACCGGCGTAGACCTTCAGCTTGGACAGTTGCTGAGCGGCCAGCTTGTTCTTGGGCAGCATGCCCTTGACGGCCTTCTCCACGGCGCGCGTGGGGTTCTTCTCGAGCAGCTCGGCGTAGCTGGTGGACTTGAGCCCGCCAGGGTAGCCGGAGTGACGGTAGGCGCGCTTCTTCTCGAGCTTGGCACCCGTGAGGGCGACCTTTTCCGCGTTGATGATGATGACGAAATCGCCGGTGTCCACGTGGGGAGCGAAGGTCGGCTTGTGCTTCCCACGCAGCAGTGTTGCGGTCTGACTGGCAAGACGACCCAGGACGACGTCGGTGGCGTCGATGACGTGCCACTGACGCTGGACGTCACCGGGCTTCGGAGTGTACGTACGCACGTTGATCTGCCTTCGTTTGTCTGCTGATGACACGAATGCTCGTGTCCGATGGTTCCGCTGTGCTTCGGGGCCCGGGTGAGATCCGGGCGGCATCCGTGCGTCCACAACCCGGTGCACCGCACGGCCCTGCGCTCTGCAACATGAGCGACCGATGCGGGTACACGTGAACCGGGGCAGAACACGCACAACAGCATTCCATATTACCGGATCTCCGCCCGCCCCGCCAGTCGTGGGGCGCTATTCGTCGTGTTGGGCGGGGCGCCGAGCGCGCGTGAGCCGGGCGCGTTCGGCGAGCTGGGATGGGTCGGGATAGCGCACGGCATCAAGGACGAGACCGTGCGCGGGTGCCATGAGGACGTTCGCGTCCCGGACCCGGGCGCGCAGCCGCTGACCCGGCCACGCGGCGTCGTACCGCCCCTCCCCCACGCGGACCACCGCGCCCACGATGCAGCGCACCATGTGGTGGCAGAAGGCATCCGCCTGCAGGGCGATCGTGATCATGCCGCTCTCGTCGCGGTGCACGCCCGCGCGCTGCAGGTCGCGGATCGTGGTGGCGCCCTCGCGGGGTTTGCAGAAGCTCAGGAAGTCGTGCAGCCCCAGCAGTTTGCGCACGGCCCGGTCCATCGCGGGCACGTCGAGGTGCCAGGGGACCCACCACGAGAACGTGCGCGTCAGGGGGTCGTGGCCGGTCACGGCGTCCGCCACGCGATACGTGTAGCCGCGGGAGAGCGCGGAGAACCGGGCGTCGAAACCCTCGGGGGCCACGACGACGTCGTGCACCACGATTGCGCCCACGGCGGGGTCCCAGCCGTGGGCCGCACGGTCCTTACCCAGGACCCGGTTGAGGGCGCCGTTGAGCTTGCGCGTGAGCCCCGCGGCGGCGGCATCGCGGGCCGCGACGTCCTGCACGTCGGCGGGACCGCCTGCGCTGAGATCGCCGGTGTCCGCATCACTTGCCAGGGGACCGCGGGGACGCGGGCACGCGAACCGGGCCCACAACGGCTCGGGAACGTTCACGTGGACGGTCTGTCGACGCGCATGCACACCCGTGTCCGTGCGCCCGGCCACGACCGTGGCGCACGGCGCGCGGAAGATCAGCTCGAGCGCGTCCTCGAGCGCGCCCTGCACGCTCGGTAGCCCGGGTTGTCGGGCCCAGCCCTTGAACGGGGCGCCGTCGTAGCCCAGTTCCACCCGCAGTCTGAGGGTCTCCCCCGTCATCTGTGCGTTCCTCCCGAGGATGACGACGCCGCCGCAGGAACCTGCGGCGGCGTCGTGACGGTCGTGCTACTCAGAAGTCCCGATCACTCGGAGATTTTCTGGGCGGCGGCACCGCCGGCGGGCTGGAAGCCGGCTGCCTCGGCATTGGCCGGGGAGTCGAACCAGATCTCGGCGGTCGTGCCGGAGTACCAGCGCGAACCGGGCACGTGGTACTTCATGGAGTTGCGGTTGCCCTTGACGGTGAAGCCCTCGGGGGCCTCGCCGGACTCGAGCGGCGCGTGGGAACCGGCGAACTCGGCGTCCTGGTTCTCCTCGGCGACCTCGGCGGCCTCCTCGGAGCCAATGGCCGGAGCCTGCTCTTCGGCGGGGATCTCGTTCTCCTTGACGTCCTCGGCGGTAGAACCGGCGGGGGTGTCCACGGGAGCGGCGGGCTCGGCGGCGGCCTTGGTCGTGGCGCGCTCGGCCTCGGCCACGGTCTCCCGCTTGGCCACGGGCTCCATGACGAGCTCGATCACGGCCATGGGGGCGTTGTCGCCCTTGCGGTTGCCGATCTTGGTGATGCGGGTGTACCCGCCGTCGCGGCCTTCCATGGCGGGCGCGATGCTGGTGAACAGCTCGTGCACCACGGACTTGTCCGTCAGCTGACGCATGACACGACGGCGGGCCGCGAGGTCACCGCGCTTGGCGAACGTGATCAGGCGCTCGGCCACGGGACGCAGGCGCTTGGCCTTGGTCACGGTGGTGGTGATGCGCTTGTGCTCGAACAGCTGCTGCGACAGGTTCGAGAGGATCATGCGCTGGTGGGTCGGCCCGGCGCCGAGACGGGGTCCCTTGGTAGGGGTAGGCATAGTAGGTCTCCTGATGATCGGGCCCGTGCGGTCCGCTCAGCGGCCGCGGGGCACGGAAAGTGGTGTGGGCGTCAGTCGAGATCGACGTCGAACGGGTTGTTGTTCTCGTCCTCGTCCTCAAGCGACGCCGCGTGGGCGGCGAGGTCGTAACCCGGAGGGGAATCCTTCAGGGCCAGACCGAGCTCACCGAGCTTCTCCTTGACTTCATCGATGGACTTGGCACCGAAGTTGCGGATGTCCATGAGGTCCGCTTCGGAGCGGCCCACGAGTTCACCCACGCTGTGGATGCCCTCGCGCTTGAGGCAGTTGTACGAACGCACGGACAGCTCGAGGTCCTCGATGGGCAGCGCCATGTCCGCGGCAGCCGCGGCGTCCGTGGGCGAAGGCCCGATCTCGATGCCCTCGGCAGCCGAGTTCAGCTCGCGCGCCAGGCCGAACAGCTCGACCAGCGTGGTGCCCGCCGAAGCCACCGCGTCACGCGGGGAGATGGCTTCCTTGGTCTCGACGTCCAGGATGAGCTTGTCGAAGTCGGTGCGCTGTTCCACACGGGTGGCCTCCACGCGGAAGGTCACCTTCAGGACGGGGGAGTAGATGGAATCCACGGGGATCCGACCGACTTCCGCGTCACCCGACTTGTTCTGCGACGCCGAGACGTAACCGCGCCCGCGCTCGATGGTCAGCTCGATCTCGAGCTGGCCCTTGGAGTTCAAGGTCGCGATGTGCAGATCGGGGTTGTGGACCTCGACACCGGCCGGGGCGGAGATGTCCGCTGCGGTGACCTCGCCCGGGCCCTGCTTGCGCAGCCACGCGGTGACAGGCTCGTCCTCCTCGGAGGACAGGGAGAGTTTCTTGATGTTGAGAATGAGCTCGGTGACGTCCTCTTTGACACCCTCCACGGTGGAGAACTCGTGCAGCACACCGTCGATGCGGATGCTGGTCACGGAGGCCCCGGGGATGGAGGACAGGAGCGTACGGCGCAGGGAGTTACCGAGGGTGTAACCGAAACCCGGTTCCAGCGGTTCGATCACGAACCGGGAACGGTTCTCGGCCACAGCCTCTTCCGTGAGGGTGGGGCGCTGTGCGATGAGCACTGATGTTTCCTTTCAGCGTGCCTCCGCCATATGACGCACGCAGGTGGTGGAAAACAAAATGGGTGGGTGCCGCGGTGAGCAGGCGTGAAACACCGCGTCGAAGCGTGGTCACCCGCACCCAGGGGGCACGGGCGACCAGGCGGGACGTGTCAGACGCGGCGGCGCTTGGGGGGCCGGCAGCCGTTGTGCGCGGACGGGGTGACGTCCTGGATGGACCCGACCTCCAACCCGGTGGCCTGCAGTGCGCGGATCGCGGTCTCGCGGCCCGAACCGGGGCCCTTGACGAACACGTCCACCTTGCGCATGCCGTGCTCCTGCGCGCCCTTGGCAGCGGCCTCGGCGGCCTGCTGCGCGGCGAACGGGGTGGACTTCCGCGAACCCTTGAAGCCCATGCCGCCGGCCGAGGCCCACGACAGGACCGCACCCGAGGGGTCGGTGATGGAAACGATGGTGTTGTTGAACGTGGACTTGATGTGGGCCTGGCCCTGCGTCACGTTCTTGTTAACCTTGCGACGCGGCTTGCGAGCAGCCGTCGCACGAGTCTTCTGAGCCATGAATTCTCCTACAAAGATCTTCGACGTAGATCAGCCACCGGCGGCGGTGGCGACCACGATTACTTCTTCTTGCCGGCGACCGTGCGCTTGGGACCCTTGCGGGTGCGAGCGTTGGTCTTCGTGCGCTGGCCGTGGACCGGGAGGCCACGGCGGTGACGCAGTCCCTGGTAGCTGCCGATCTCGACCTTGCGGCGGATGTCGGCGGCAACCTCGCGGCGCAGATCGCCTTCGACCTTGTAGTTGCCTTCGATGTAGTCGCGCAGCTCCACGAGCTGGGCGTCGGTGAGATCCTTGACGCGCACGTCGCCCGAGATGCCGGTGGCATCCAGGGTTGCGAGAGCGCGCGTGCGTCCCACGCCGTAGATGTAGGTCAGCGCGATTTCCAGCCGCTTTTCGCGGGGGAGGTCGACGCCTGCGAGACGAGCCATATCGGCGGTTCTCCTTGTACTGTCCGGAGGTCTTGAACACTGCGTCCCGGATGTTTCGTCACATCCGGTCTCCGGCCTCCGTGCCGGGGGTTGCCGCACCTGTGGGTGCCAGCTGCAGTGCCCGTTCTGTCAATCCACTTGCGTGGGGGCGTTCCCGTCAGCCCTGGCGCTGCTTGTGCCGGGGGTTCTCGCAGATCACCATGACCCGCCCGTTACGGCGAATCACCTTGCACTTGTCGCAGATCTGCTTGACGCTCGGTTGGACCTTCATCGCATTCCTTCGCGTACTCGTAATGGCGTGTGCACCGGAGACACCGCGCCCGGGCCGGGGTACCGGCCGTGCACGGTGGTTCTGGGTCTTACTTGTAGCGGTAGACGATCCGGCCTCGGGAAAGGTCATAGGGGCTGAGCTCCACCACGACGCGGTCCTCAGGGAGGATCCGGATGTAGTGCTGGCGCATCTTGCCAGAGATGTGGGCGAGCACCTTGTGACCGTTGGTCAGCTCAACACGAAACGACGCATTGGGCAGTGCCTCGACCACAGTGCCTTCGATCTCGATGACTCCGTCTTTCTTGGCCATATCCTCCGCTAACTTCTCGAGGGGTCCGGTTGTCCTACCGGACGGCGGTGCCCGGACCGGTAGTCCCCCCAGACGAACAACCCCGCACTACGATTCGCAGTGGGGGTCATGGGATGGGTGGGCACGGCTCGGTCTGCGAGCACAAACAACCAACGCACGACACTACGCTGTTTCGCCCGTCTTCGCAAGCTGGAGGGCAGCGCCAGACGCCGCCGCGCTGCCCCGCCGTCAGCCCCCGACACCGCGGTAGTGCTCTTCCGTGAGTGTGGTCCCGCTAGTCCCTGAGCCTGGTCCCGTCGGCCGACACCGGGCCGCCCGTTTGCTGGGCCCACCCCTCACGACGCGGGTGACCCCGCGCCGGCTCAGACGTCCGTGGCCAACTGGCCGCACGCGCCGTCGATGTCGGAGCCGCGAGTGTCCCGCACCGTGGTGGGGATGCCGTGGGCGCGCAAGCGCTCCACGAAGTTCTGCTCCACGCCACGGCGCGAGGCCGTCCACTTGGAGCCGGGGGTGGGGTTGAGCGGGATGGGGTTCACGTGTACCCACCCGGCACCACGCTTGTTGAGCTTCTCCCCCAGCAGGTCCGCCCGCCAGCCCTGGTCGTTGATGTCACGGATCAGCGCGTACTCGATCGACACGCGCCGGCCGGTGGCGTCGTAGTAGTCGCGCGCGGCGTCGAGCGCCTCGTCCACCTTCCAGCGAGTGTTGATGGGGATCAGTTCGTCGCGCAGTTCGTCGTCCGGGGCGTGCAGGGACAGCGCCAGCGTGATGGGCAGCTTCTCGAGGGTGAACTTGCGGATCCCGGGAACCAGACCCACGGTGGACATGGTGAGCCCGCGCGCGGAGATCCCGAGTCCTTCCGGGGAGGGGTCGATGATCCGATGTACGGCGCCCATGGTGGCCTTGTAGTTGGCGAGGGCCTCCCCCATGCCCATGAACACGATGTTGGACACCCGCTGGGGCACGTCCTCCGGGTCCCCCACCATGCCGTCGCGCAGCGCCCGCACACCCTGGACCACTTGATCGGCGATCTCGGCGGCGGAGAGGTTGCGTGTGAGGCCGGACTGGCCGGTCGCACAGAACGGGCAGTTCATCCCGCACCCCGCCTGGGACGAGATGCACATGGTCACGCGCTTGTCGTAGCGCATGAGCACCGACTCGACCATGGCGCCGTCGAACAACTGGTGGACGGACTTGACGGTCATCCCCTGGTCCGCGCGCAATTGCCGCACGGTGGTCAACAGCGGCGGCAGGGCCTTGGCCGCGAGCTCGTCCCGCTGGGCGGCGGGCAGATCCGTCATGGCCGCGGGGTCCGCCTCGAAGCGCTCGAAGTAGTGCTTGGACAGCTGCGACGCCCGGAACGCGGGGTAGCCCGCGTCCTGCAGGAACTGCTTGCGGCCGGCCATGTCGAAGTCCGCGAGGTGCAGCGGGGGCTTGCCGCGCCGCGCGGGCTTGAACACGAGCTGGCCGGTCTTGGGTTTCGGGGTGATCTCAACGGGTTGTGCCGTCATGGGAATCCTCTCCCTGTTCTCGGGGTGGTTCTGTGGTGTCAGGGGTCGGGTGGACGTTGCGGGACGAGCTGTGACGATCGGACCTGCGGCGGCAGGCCGTCAGGCAGCGGGGATCGGGACCGGGCGGACCCCCAAGGGTTCGAGTTCGGAGCGGCCACCGTCCTCCGCGGTGAGCACCCACACGCCCTGGCTGTGGCGGCACACGGTGTGCTCCCACTGGCTCGCGCGCGAGCCGTCCGTGGTCACGACCGTCCATTCGTCCTCGAGCACGCGGGTCTCGATCCCGCCGCGCACGAGCATCGGTTCGATGGCCAGAGCCATGCCCGTGACGAGTTTGGGCCCGCGATTGCTGACCGCGTAGTTGGGGACGTCCGGGGCCATGTGCATCTCGGTGCCGATGCCGTGGCCCACGTAGTCCTCGAGGATCCCGAGACGCCCGCCCACGGTGTCCCGCACGTGGTCCTCGACCGCGCGGCCGATGTCCCCCACGTGGGTACCGGTGGCCATCGCGGCGATGCCGCGCCACATGGCCGCACGCGTGACGTCCGACAGTTCCTGGTCGGCGGGGTCGTGGGTCGTCCCCACGAGAACGGTGCGCGCGGAGTCCCCGTGCCAACCGGCCACGATCGCACCGCCGTCGATCGATACGATGTCACCGTCCGCCAAGACGCGCTGCCCGGGGATTCCGTGCACGACCTCGTGGTTGACGGAGGTGCACACCGTGGCCGGGTAGCCGTAGTAGCCCAGGAAGTTGGACTGCGCGTCGTACTCGTCCAGGACCTCGCGGAATGCACGGTCGAGGTCCGCGGTGGTGGCCCCGGGGACGGCGGCCGCGACCGCAGCGTCGAGCGCGAGTGACGTGACCACGCCCGCCCGGGACATGGCCGCCAACTCGGCGTCCGACTTCAATTGGATCTTGCGGCGTCCGAACACGGTGCTCGGGACCTCCCCTGATGGTTGATGTTCGTCTGACGGGCGAGCCCCCGGACCGACGCGTCGCGCCGGTCTGGGGGCTCGTGATGGTTCTGGTGATCGACGGCGCACCCCCGGCCGCGGCCGAGCGGCGCCGTTCGTGTGGATTGCGGCTCAGGCGGGCAATGCCGCCAGGATGCGCTCGGTGACCTCGTCGATGCCGCCGAGTCCGTCCACGCGCGTGACGATGCCCCGGTCCTCGTACAGCTCCACGACCGGTGCGGTCTGCTCGTCGTAGACGTCCAGACGGTGCCGGATGACGTCCTCGGTGTCGTCCGTGCGGCCCTGGTCCTGGGCGCGGCCCAACAACCGGGAGACGAGTTCCTCGTTGTCCGCGGTAAGCAGCAGCACCACGTCCAGGGAGACCCCGTTGGCCTCGAGGATCCGGTCCAGTTCACGGACCTGGGCCACGGTGCGCGGGTAGCCGTCCAGCAGGAAACCGTCGCGGACGTCGTCGTGCGACAACCGGTCACGCACCATGTTGTTGGTCACGGAATCCGGGACCAGGTTCCCGGCGTCCGTGTAGCGCTGGGCTTCCTTGCCGAGTTCGGTCTGTTCCTTGATGTTGGCGCGAAAGATGTCACCGGTCGAGATCGCGGGAACGCCTAGTCGCTCGCAGATCCGCGCGGCCTGGGTACCCTTGCCCGCGCCCGGCGGTCCAATGATCAACATGCGGGTCATGTTCTCTCCTTGCGTCAACGTCAGGTTCTCCCCCACTCTACCGGGCGGTGGACCCGCCTGCCGTGGCCGTGCACGGGCTCAGGTGCGCAGCAGACCCTCGTAGTGGCGCTGTTGCAACTGGGCGTCGATCTGCTTGACGGTGTCCAGACCCACGCCCACCATGATCAGCAGCGACGGGCCACCGAAGGGGAAGTTCTGGTTGGCGTCGAAGAGCACGAGCGCCACGAGCGGGATCATGGACACGATGCCCAGGTACAGCGCACCGGGCAGCGTAATCCGGGAGAGCACGTAGCGCAGGTAGTTCTCGGTGGGACGGCCCGCGCGGATCCCCGGGATGAAGCCGCCGTAGCGCTTCATGTTGTCGGAGACCTCTTCGGGGTTGAACGTGATGGACACGTAGAAGTACGTGAAGGCCACGATCAGCAGGAAGTAGACCGTCATGTAGATCGGGTGGTCACCGCGGGCCAGGTACGTATTGATCCAGTTGACCCACCCCGGAACGGGGCTGCCGTCGTCGGGCATCGCGAACTGCGCGATCATCGTGGGCAGCATGAGCATGGAGGACGCGAAGATGATGGGGATCACGCCGGCCATGTTGACCTTGAGCGGGATGTAGGTGCTGGTCCCGCCGATCGTGCGGCGACCCACCATGCGCTTGGCGTACTGCACCGGGATCCGGCGCTGCGACTGCTCCACGAACACCACGCATGTGATGACCACCAGTCCCACGGCACACACGCCCAGGAACAGGCCCCAACCGCGGGTGCGCAGGATGTCACCGAGCGCGGACGGGAACGTGGCCGCAATGGAGGTGAAGATCAGCAGGGACATGCCGTTACCCACGCCGCGGTCCGTGATGCGCTCACCGAGCCACATGATCACGGTGGTGCCCGCGGTCATCGTGAGGATCATGATCACGAGCACCAAGAGGGAGTCGTCCGGGATGACGGGCAGGGGGCAGTTGCCGAGCAGGTTGCCCGAACGCGCCAGGGAGATCACGGTGGTCGCGTTCAACGCGGCCAGCCCGATCGTGAGGTAGCGGGTGTACTGCGTGAGCTTGGTCTGCCCCTGCGCTCCCTCCTCGTGCAGTTCCTGGAACCGCGGGATCACCACGCGCAGCAACTGCACGATGATGCTCGCGGTGATGTAGGGCATCACGCCCAGCGCGAAGATGGACAGCTGCAACAGGGCCCCACCGCTGAACAGGTTGACCAGGTCGTACGCGCCACCCGTGGTGTTGCCCAGGGCGAGACACTGCTGCACGTTGCCGTAGTCCACACCCGGTGCGGGGATGAACGTCCCCAACCGGTAGATCACAATGATCCCCAGTGTGAACAGCAGCTTGTTGCGCAGCTCCGGCGTGGTAAACGCCCGTGCGAAAGCACTGAGCACAGGTCCTCCTCCAAAAACGTGGTGGCCCGGTGGGTTCCGACCCCGGGCAAGTCTAGCGAAGGATCCGCTGCGACCCCGGCGGTCGGTCTTGCGACATCCTGGTAAAGCGATTCCGGCGCCGCGGTCCGGGCGTCGTCGTGGGGGTAACGCAACGGGCCCCGCGCCGGCAATCCGGCACGGGGCCCGTTCCAGTTCAGGGATTCACCCTACAACCGAACACTGGCATCGGTTCATGCGTTCTGCGTGGACCCACCAGCCGCGGCGATCTTCTCCGACGCGGACGCGGAGAACTTGTCCGCGGTGATGTTCAGCGCCACGGAGATCTCCCCGCTGCCGAGCACCTTCACGGGCTGGTTCTTGCGCACCGCACCCTTGGCGACCAGGTCCGCGACGGTGACCGTGCCACCCTCGGGGAACAGCTCGCCCAGGCGGTCCAAGTTCACGACCTGATACTCCACGCGGAACGGGTTCTTGAACCCGCGCAGCTTGGGCAGGCGCATGTGCAGCGGCAGCTGACCGCCCGCGAAACCGGCCTTGACCTGGTAACGCGCCTTGGTGCCCTTGGTACCACGGCCCGCGGTCTTACCCTTCGAGGCCTCGCCACGGCCAAGACGCGTCTTGGCCTGGTGCGAGCCGGGGGCGGGACGCAGGTGGTGGACCTTCAGAGCGTGGCGCTTGCTCTCGGTGTTTTCAGCCATGCTCAGGCCTCCTCAACCTCTACGAGATGCGACACCGTGTTGATCATGCCCACGGTGGCGGCATCGGCCTTGCGCTCCACGACCTGGCCCGGACGCTTGAGACCGAGCGAACGCAGCGTGTCGCGCATGTTCTGCTTCTGACCGACCACGGAGCGGACCTGCTTCACGCGCAGGGACGCGCCGGTGGCCTGAATGCGCTTTCCGTTCATCAGGCACCTGCCTTCTGGATGTCACGCAGCAACGGCGCGGGAACGACCTCGTCCATGGGCAGGCCACGGCGGGCCGCCACGGAGGCGGGCTCCTCGAGCTCACGCAGCGCCTGGATGGTCGCGTGCACGATGTTGATCTGGTTGGACGAGCCCAGGGACTTGGACAGCACGTCGTGGATACCGGCGCACTCGAGCACCGCACGCACCGGACCACCGGCGATCACACCGGTACCCGGGGTCGCCGGGCGCAGCATGACGACGCCAGCCGCGGCCTCACCCTGCACACGGTGCGGGATGGTGCGGTTCTCCACGCGGGGGACCCGGAAGAAGTTCTTCTTGGCCTCCTCCACGCCCTTGGAGATCGCGGCGGGAACTTCCTTGGCCTTGCCGTAGCCCACGCCGACCATGCCGTTGCCGTCACCGACGACCACGAGAGCGGTGAAGCTGAAGCGACGACCACCCTTGACGACCTTGGACACACGGTTGATGGTCACGACGCGCTCGAGGAACTTGTCCTTGTCGTCGTCGCGCCCGCCGCGGCCCCCACGACCACCACGGTCGTTGCGGCCACCGCGCTCGTTGCGACCGCCCCGGTCGTTACGACCGCCGCGGCCACCGCGGTTCTCGTCGGTCCCCTGGCGCTCCGAGGTGTTCGCCTCGGTCGTCGTGTTGGAACCGTTGGTGGCTTCGCTCACCTGAGTTTCCTTCTCGTTCTTCTGCTCGCTCACAGCGCCAGACCTCCTTCACGGGCACCCTCGGCCACCGCGGCCACGCGGCCGTGGTACTTGTTGCCGCCGCGGTCGAACACGACGGTCTCGATCCCCGCAGCCTTGGCACGCTCGGCGATCAGCTCACCGATGCGCTTGGCCTTGGCGGTCTTGTCGTCGGACGACGCACGCAGATCGCTTTCCATGGTGGACGCCGAGATCAGGGTGAAACCCTTGTCGTCGTCGATCACCTGGGCGACCATGTGGCGGGTGGAACGCGTGACCACCAGACGGGGGCGCAGCGCGGTTCCGGCGATGTGCTTGCGCACACGGCGGTGACGCCGTGCCCGCTGAGCAGCCTTCGACTTTCCCTTGATTACGAGAGCCATGATTACTTACCAGCCTTTCCGGCCTTGCGGCGGATCTGCTCGCCGGCGTAGCGCACGCCCTTGCCCTTGTAGGGATCGGGCAGACGCAGGGAGCGGATCTTCGCGGCGACCTGGCCAACCTGCTGCTTATCGATACCGGAAACGGTGACCTTGTTGGCGCCCTCGACGGACAGCGTGATGCCGTCCGGAGCGTTGAAGGGCACCGGGTGGCTGTAACCCAGAGCGAACTCCAGGTTGGCACCCCTGGCCTGGACACGGTAACCCGTGCCCACGATCTCCAGCTGCTTGGCGTAGCCCTGCGAGACACCCTGGATCATGTTGGAGATCAGGGTGCGCGTGAGGCCGTGCAAGGAACGGGATTCGCGCTCGTCGTTGGGGCGGGACACCTGCACGGTGCCGTCCTCGACGACCACGGTGATGGGCGCGGGCACGGTGTGGGTCAGTTCGCCCTTGGGGCCCTTGACCTGCACCACGGAACCGTCCACAGAGACCTCCACACCGGCGGGCACAGAGATCGGGAGACGTCCAATACGTGACATGTCTTCTTCCTTTCTTCTTCTGTGCTACCGGTTACCAGACGTACGCGAGGACTTCCCCGCCCACGCCCTTCTTGCCGGCCTGCTTGTCGGTCAGCAGCCCGGAGGACGTGGAGAGGATCGCGATGCCGAGGCCGCCGAACACGCGGGGCAGCTCGGTGGACTTCGCGTACACGCGCAGGCCCGGCTTGGAGATGCGGCGGACACCGGCGATCGAGCGCTCACGGTTGGAACCGAACTTCAGCGACAGGGTCAGGGTCTTGCCCACCCGTGCGGGTTCTTCGGACCAGTCGGCGATGTAGCCCTCGGCCTTGAGGATGTCCGCGATCCGAGCCTTGAGCTTGGAGTACGGCATGCTCACGGTGTCGTGGTAGGCCGAGTTCGCGTTGCGCAGCCGCGTCAGCATGTCTGCGACGGGATCTGTCATTGTCATGTGGGCTTCAGCCCTTCCTCGTCAGGGTTTCCCTGCCGGTTGCAGCCCGCAGGGACCTTCTGACGTCGATGGAATCAGTTGGTCTTGAACGGGAAACCGAGCGCCTTGAGCAGCGCGCGACCCTCGTCGTCGGTCTTGGCGGAGGTGACCACGGTGATGTCCATACCGCGCACGCGGTCGATCTTGTCCTGATCGATCTCGTGGAACATGGACTGTTCCGTCAGACCGAAGGTGTAGTTGCCGTTGCCGTCGAAGTGACGGTCGGACAGACCACGGAAGTCACGGATACGCGGCAGCGCGAGCGTGACGAGACGGTCCAGGAATTCCCACATCCGCTCGCCACGCATGGTGACGTGCGCGCCGATGGGCATTCCCTCACGCAGCTTGAACTGCGCAATGGACTTCTTGGCCCGGTTGACCACGGGCTTCTGACCGGTGATGGCGGTGAGGTCCTTGATGGCGTTGTCCACCAGCTTGGAGTCCTTGGCCGCCTCGCCCAGACCCATGTTGACCACGACCTTGACCACGCGCGGCATCTGCATGACGTTCGCGTAGCCGAACTGCTCCTGCAGGGCCGGGACGACGGTCTCCTGGTACTTGGTCTTGAACCGGGGGGTGAACTTGGTTTCGGTGGTTTCGCTCATCACAGATCCTTGCCGGTGCTCTTGGACACGCGAACGCGGACGGTCTTCTGCTTGCCGTTGCGCTCCACGGTCTCGGTGCGGTAGCCCACACGGGTCGGCTTGCCGGTCTCCGGGTCCACGAGCATCACGTTGGAGATGTGGATCGGAGCCTCGGACTTGACGAGGCCGCCGGCTTCGCCCTGGGCGTTGGCGCGCTTGTGCTTGGTCACGACGTTGACGCCCTCGACCACCACGCGGGAGGTCTCGGTGATCACGCGCAGGACCTTGCCCTGCTCGCCCTTGTTCTTACCGGTGATGACCTGAACCAGGTCGCCGGTCTTGATCTTGAATTTCGCCATGTCAGAGCACCTCCGGGGCCAGCGAGACGATCTTCATGAACTTCTTGTCGCGCAGCTCGCGGCCCACGGGGCCGAAGATGCGCGTGCCGCGGGGGTCCCCGTCGTTCTTCAAGATCACTGCGGCGTTCTCGTCGAAACGGATGTAGGAACCGTCGGGACGGCGCCTCTGCTTCTTGGTACGGACCACAACCGCCTTGACGACGTCACCCTTCTTGACGTTGCCGCCGGGGATGGCGTCCTTGACGGTGGCGACGATGATGTCGCCAATGCCTGCGTAACGGCGTCCGGATCCACCGAGCACACGGATGGTGAGAATTTCCTTCGCACCCGTGTTGTCGGCGACCCTCAGCCGCGATTCCTGCTGAATCACTGATTTACTCCTGTCGTCGCGCTGGTTCTCATCCGATGGTGCTGAATGCCGAGCCTTGCGGAACGGTGGTCGTGTGAACGCTCCACGCCACGGTGTTCCCCGTGACCGTAGGAGGGGTCCGGGGCGTGCGCGGAGTTCGTACGCGATGATCGCTCACACATGGATGGCGAACGGGTTCGCCGTGCTGCCCTGCTCGGATTCGTGGCTGAATGCAGAATCAACGAGCAAGTTGTGGCAGCAACCGCGGCGTGCAACGCGCGGAGCCGCCCACGGACGCACCGTGGGGCTTGCCGCCGTCCCGGTACGGTGCGCACAGCGCACGTGGGGCGGACGTGGATTCTGACTCAGCAGGGTCGAAGTCAGAGTGGGCACACGTGTGTCGACACGCGTACTGACCTACTCTACCGCGCCCCGGCGGGTAACGCCAATCGATGTACAGGCCGGCGGCCGGGGCGCGGGTGGACGCGGGAACGGCGCCGGGCAGCGCCGTCGTGCACGCGCAAGGGCCCCCGACCGCAACCGGTCGGGGGCCCTTGACGCTGTCGAGGAGGACTTACTTGGCCTTCTCGATGATCTCCACGATCCGCCAGTTCTTGGTGGCGGACAGCGGACGGGTCTCGGCGATGCGCACGAGGTCCCCGACGCCGCAGGTGTTCTGCTCGTCGTGGGCCTTCACACGCTTGGACTTGCGCAGCACCTTGCCGTACAGGGCGTGCTTGACGCGGTCCTCGACCTGGACGACCACGGTCTTGTCCATCTTGTCGGAGACCACGTAGCCCTGGCGGGTCTTGCGGTCACCGCGCTCGGCCGCGGCCGATTCGTTGTTAACCTGCTCGCTCACTTGGCATCATCCTCAGACTTGGCAGCCTTCTTCGAGGCCTTCTTCTCGGTCTTCTCAGCAGCCGGCGCCACGTCCTCGCGGATCCCGAGCTCGCGCTCACGCAGCACGGTGTAGATCCGGGCAATGTCGCGTTTGACGGACTTGAGACGCCCGTTGCTCTCGAGCTGACCGGTCGCGGCCTGGAAGCGCAGGTTGAACAGCTCTTCCTTGGACTTGCGCAGCTGGTCGGTGAGGGCACCGGTGTCGAGAGCCGCGAGGTTCTCCATGTTCAGATCCTTGGATCCAATAGCCATTGATCATTCACCGCCTTCGCGACGCACGATGCGTGCCTTCATCGGGAGCTTGTGGATGGCCAGGCGCAGCGCCTCACGTGCCACGTCCTCGCTCACGCCGGAGATCTCGAACAACACGCGTCCGGGCTTGACGTTAGCGATCCACCACTCGGGGGAACCCTTACCGGAACCCATGCGGGTCTCGGCGGGCTTCTTGGTCAGGGGACGATCCGGGTAGATGTTGATCCAGACCTTGCCGCCACGCTTGATGTGACGGGTCATGGCGATACGCGCGGCCTCGATCTGACGGTTCGTGACGTACGCCGGGCTCAGCGCCTGGATGCCCCACTCGCCGAACGTGACCTGGGTTCCGCCCTTCGCCTGACCCCGACGACGCGGGTGGTGCTGCTTACGGAACTTCACACGACGTGGGATGAGCATTACTTACCACCCTCTGCGTTGGTCGCCTCCGCAGCGGTGTTCTGCTGCGGGGCTGCGGCGGAGTCGCGCTCACGGCGTCCACCACGGTCGTTACGGTCATTGCGACGACGCCGCTCGCCACCGCCGCGACGGTCGTTGCGTCCGCGCGAGGACGGAGCAGCGGCCTGCTGGGCGGCGAGTTCCTTATCGGTGAGGTCGCCCTTGTAGATCCAGACCTTCACGCCGATGCGGCCGAAGGTGGTCTTGGCCTCGAAGAAGCCGTAGTCGATGTTCGCGCGCAGGGTGTGCAGAGGCACACGGCCTTCGCGGTAGAACTCCGAACGGGACATCTCCGCGCCGCCGAGGCGGCCGGCGCACTGGATCCGGATGCCCTTGGCACCGGCGCGCTGCGCGGACTGGATGGCCTTCTTCATGGCGCGACGGAACGCGACACGGGAGGCCAGCTGCTCGGCGACACCCTGAGCGACGAGCTGGGCGTCGGTCTCCGGGTTCTTGACCTCGAGGATGTTGAGCTGGATCTGCTTGCCGGTGAGCTTCTCGAGCTCACCGCGGATCCGGTCCGCCTCGGCGCCGCGGCGGCCGATCACGATGCCCGGGCGCGCCGTGTGGATGTCCACGCGGACGCGGTCACGGGTGCGCTCGATCTCGACCTTGGCGATGCCGGCGCGCTCCATGCCCGTGGACATGAGCTCGCGGATTTTCACGTCCTCGCGGATGTAGTCCTTGTAGCGCTGACCCGGCTGGTTCGAGTCCGCGTACCAGTGCGAGACGTGGTCGGTGGTGATGCCCAGACGGAATCCGTTGGGGTTGATTTTCTGTCCCACTTAGCGGACCTCCTCCTTCTCCGGTGTCGCCACGACCACGGTCACGTGGCTCGTGCGCTTGTTAATGCGGAACGCACGGCCCTGGGCACGCGGCTGGAACCGCTTCATGGTGGGTCCCTCGTCCACGAAGGCCGCGGAGACCACGAGGTCTTCCGGCTTGAACGCGAGACCCTCGCGGTCGGCCTTCTGCCGGGCGTTGGCCACGGCGGATTCGAGAACCTTGAACACCGGCTCTGAAGCTGCCTGCGGGGCAAACTTCAGGATCGCCAACGCCTCATTCGCCTGCTGGCCACGAATCAGGTTGACGACGCGCCGGGCCTTCATAGGCGTCACGCGGATGTAGCGCGCAGATGCCTTGGCTTCCATTGCTTTCCTTCTCTCGTCTTGTCGAAGAAGTGCAGCGTTGCGACCGCGAGGGTCAGCGACGCTTGCCCTTCTTGTCGTCCTTCACATGGCCGCGGAACGTGCGGGTGGGGGCGAATTCGCCGAGCTTGTGCCCGACCATCGACTCAGTGATGAACACCGGGACATGCTTGCGTCCGTCGTGCACGGCAATCGTGTGTCCGAGCATGTCGGGCACGATCATCGAGCGGCGGGACCACGTCTTGATGACGTTCTTGGTGCCCTTCTCGTTCTCCTTGGCGACCTTCACGAAGAGGTGCTGATCAACGAAAGGGCCCTTCTTGAGGCTGCGTGGCATTAGTCAGGCTCCTTAGCGCTTGTTCTTGCCGGTACGACGACGACGCACGATGAGCTTGTCGCTTTCCTTGTTAGGGCGACGGGTGCGTCCCTCGGGCTTACCGTTGGGGTTGACCGGGTGACGACCACCGGAGGTCTTGCCCTCGCCACCACCGTGCGGGTGGTCCACGGGGTTCATGACCACACCGCGGACGGTCGGGCGGATGCCCTTCCAACGGTTACGTCCGGCCTTGCCCCAGTTGATGTTGGACTGCTCGGCGTTGCCGACCTCGCCCACGGTCGCGCGGCAGCGCACGTCCACGTTGCGGATTTCACCGGAGGGCAGGCGCAGCTGACCGTACTTGCCCTCACGGGCGACCAGCTGCACGGATGCGCCGGCGGAACGGGCGAGCTTGGCTCCCCCGCCCGGACGCAGCTCCACCGCGTGCAGCACGGTACCCACGGGGATGTTGCGCAGCGGCAGGTTGTTGCCCGGCTTGATGTCGGCGTTGGGGCCAGACTCCACGACGTCGCCCTGACGCAGGCGGTTCGGCGCGATGATGTATCGCTTGGTGCCGTCCACGTAGTGCAACAGCGCGATCCGAGCCGTACGGTTCGGGTCGTACTCGATGTGGGCGACCTTCGCGTCCACGCCGTCCTTGTCGTGACGACGGAAGTCAATCACGCGGTACTGGCGCTTGTGCCCGCCACCCTTGTGACGGGTGGTGATGCGGCCGGTGTTATTACGACCGCCCTTCTTGGGCAGCGGACGCACCAGGGACTTCTCGGGCGTGGTGCGCGTGATTTCTACGAAGTCCGCAACCGACGAGCCACGACGGCCCGGGGTTGTCGGCTTGTGCTTACGGATAGCCATGTTTTGAGTTCCTCGTTAAAGTGGTCTCCGCTCAAGAGAGCGGACCGCCGAAGATGTCGATGGAGCCTTCCCGGAGGGACACGATGGCACGCTTGGTGGCCTTACGCTGTCCCCAGCCGAAGCGCGTGCGCTTACGCTTACCGGGACGGTTGAGGGTGTTCACGGACGCGACCTTGACACCGAAGATGTGCTCGATCGCGTGCTTGATCTCGGTCTTGTTGGCGGAGGGGGCCACCTGGAAGGTGTATTTGCCCTCGTCGATCAGACCGTAGGACTTCTCGGAGACCACGGGACGGATGATGACGTCGCGCGGGTCCTTGTTGTAGATAACGCTCACTTGGCGTCCTCCTGCTTGCTACCGGACGCGGCTGCGACGAACGAGTCGTAAGCGGCCTTGGTGAAGACCACGTCGTCCGAGACGAGCACGTCGTACGTGTTGAGCTGATCGGCGTACACGGCGTGCACGTTGACCAGGTTGCGCACAGACAGCGCGGCGTTGTCCTCGCCACGGTTCAGCACCACGAGCAGGTTCTTGCGCTCGGTGAGCGAACGCAGCGCCTCCTTGGCGGCCTTCGTGGACGGCTGCTCGCCGCTCACCAGGTCCGCCACCACGTGGATGCGGCCGTTACGGGCCCGGTCCGAGAGGGCACCGCGCAGGGCGGCAGCCTTCATCTTCTTGGGCGTGCGCTGGGAGTAGTCACGCGGCGTGGGGCCGTGCACCACGCCACCGCCGGTCATGTGCGGGGCGCGGATGGAGCCCTGACGAGCCCGGCCGGTGCCCTTCTGCTTGAACGGCTTGCGACCGGCGCCGGAGACCTCCGCGCGGGTCTTGGTCTTGTGCGTGCCCTGACGGGCGGCGGCCAGCTGGGCGACGACGACCTGGTGCAGCAGCGCCACGTTGGTCTGGGCGTCGAAGATCTCAGCGGGCAGCTCGACGTTGACGGTTTCAGTTGCCATGAGTATCAGGCTCCCTTCACGGTGGAACGGACGAGGACGACCGATCCCTTGGGGCCCGGCAGGGCGCCCTTGATGAGCAGCAGGGAGTTCTCGGCGTCGACAGCGTGCACGGTCAGGTTCATGGTCGTGTGACGGGCGTTGCCCATCCGGCCGGCCATGCGCATGCCCTTGAACACGCGAGCGGGGTACGATGCGCCGCCGATGGAACCCGGCTTGCGGTGGTTCTTGTGTGCACCGTGGGAGGCGCCCACACCGGCGAAGCCGTGGCGCTTCATGACACCCGCGGTGCCCTTGCCCTTGGTGGTGCCGACGACGTCGACCTTGGCACCGGCCTCGAAGAGCTCCACGGACAGTTCCTGTCCCAGCTCGTACTCAGCGGCGTCGGAAGTACGAAGTTCGACGACATGACGACGGGGCGTCACGCCTGCAGCGGCGAAGTGACCGGCCAGTGGCTTGGTCACCTTGCGGGGATCGATCGCACCGAAGCCGATCTGCACGGCGTTGTAGCCGTCCTTGTCCTCGTTGCGCAGCTGCGTCACGACGTTGGAGTCGGCCTTGACCACGGTCACCGGCACGAACTTCCCGTTCTCGTCCCAGACCTGGGTCATGCCGAGCTTCGTGCCCAGCAGGCCCTTCACCTGGCGTTCGAAAGTGGTAGTCATTGGGGTGCGATCCTTTTTACAGCTTGATTTCGATGTTCACGTCAGCGGGCAGGTCGAGACGCATGAGCGAGTCGACGGCCTTGGGCGTGGGGTCGATGATGTCGATCAGCCGCTTGTGGGTGCGCATCTCGAAATGCTCACGGCTGTCCTTGTACTTGTGCGGCGAGCGGATCACGCAGTACACATTCTTCTCGGTGGGCAGCGGGACGGGTCCCACCACCGTGGCGCCTGCGCGCGTCACCGTCTCAACGATCTTCCGTGCCGAGACGTCGATGACCTCGTGGTCATAGGACTTCAGCCGGATGCGGATTTTTTGTCCCGCCATGGCGTCGTGACTCTCTTTCTTCAAGTACTTCCCTGTATGGAGTCCGCGGACTCCTTGTGCTCGGCGATCGTGCTCGCCACCCCGCACAGACTGAATCCGGAAACTTCCGGGTTCCTCACCCTGTCGAGGCCCCGGCACCCGAACTCGGGCGTGTCGCGCGAGGAGCGCGCCGCCCGGTCCACACAATGATGCGGTGCCGGTTGAAAAATGGTTGTCCGCGGTGATATCCGCGTGGAAGTTCGCTGCATTGCGTTTGCTTCGGTTGCGCGACTGCTCCGCACCCGGTTCTCGCAATGGACTCCACGCGCTCGACCGGCGCACGGGAATCCCGCGTCGCTGAGCGAACAACAGCGACCATTCTGCCAGAGATCCGGGGGAGCGCGCAAACCGGCCACGTCCCTACTCCCTCGGGCCGGCGGGCACGCCGCCGCCCGAACATGCGAGAACCCCGCGGTCCTGAACGGACCACGGGGTTCTCGAAGGTTCGACTCAGCGCCTCACCGGATCAACGGGTCTTACTTGTTGATCTTGGTCACACGACCGGAGCCCACGGTGCGGCCACCCTCACGGATGGCGAAGCCGAGGCCTTCCTCCATGGCGATCGGCTGGATCAGCTCGACCGTCATCTCGGTGTTGTCACCGGGCATGACCATCTCGGTGCCCTCGGGCAGGGTGATGACGCCGGTGACGTCCGTGGTGCGGAAGTAGAACTGCGGGCGGTAGTTCGAGTAGAACGGGTTGTGACGCCCGCCCTCTTCCTTGGACAGGATGTAGACGTTGGCCTCGAAGTCGGTGTGCGGGGTGATGGAACCCGGCTTGCACACGACCTGGCCACGCTCGACGTCGTCGCGCTTGAGACCGCGCAGCAGCAGACCGCAGTTCTCGCCGGCCATGGCCTCGTCCATCTGCTTGTGGAACATCTCGATACCGGTCACCGTGGTCTTCTGCACGGGGCGGATGCCCACGATCTCGACCTCGGAGTTGATCGGCAGGGTACCGCGCTCGGCGCGGCCGGTCACCACGGTGCCGCGACCGGTGATCGTGAAGACGTCCTCGATGGGCATCAGGAAGGGCTTGTCGGTGTCACGCACGGGGTCCGGGACGTTCTCGTCCACGGCCTCCATGAGGTCCTCGACAGACTTGACCCACTCTGCGTCGCCCTCGAGGGCCTTCAGAGCGGAGACGCGCACCACGGGGGCGTTGTCGCCGTCGAAGCCCTGGTCGGACAGCAGCTCGCGGACCTCCATCTCGACGAGGTCGAGCAGCTCTTCGTCGTCGACCATGTCGGACTTGTTCAGCGCCACCAGCAGGTAAGGCACGCCCACCTGGCGGGCGAGCAGGACGTGCTCGCGGGTCTGGGCCATGGGGCCGTCGGTCGCGGCGACCACGAGGATCGCGCCGTCCATCTGAGCGGCACCGGTGATCATGTTCTTCACGTAGTCGGCGTGACCGGGGGCGTCCACGTGGGCGTAGTGACGCTTGTCGGTCTGGTACTCGATGTGAGAGATGTTGATCGTGATGCCGCGCTGCTTCTCCTCCGGGGCGGAGTCGATCGCACCGAAGTCACGCTGCTCGTTGACGTCCGGGTACTTGTCGGCCAGGACCTTGGAGATCGCAGCGGTGAGCGTGGTCTTGCCGTGGTCAACGTGGCCGATGGTGCCAATGTTGAGGTGCGGCTTGGTGCGCTCGAACTTGGCCTTCGCCATGATGTGTTCCTCCTAGAACATTGAGGTGAGACTTGCTCGACTGCTCCGGACCACGGAGCGTGGGACCACAGCGCTTCAGACGCTGCGCGTGTCGAAACCTGTGCAAGTCTACTTCTGGATTACGAATTTACTGAAATCACGGGGCGTGGGCCCCGCCGGCTCACTCGCCGCGGTTCTTCTGGATGATCTCCTCGGCCACGGCCTTGGGGACCTCCGAGTAGCTGTCGAACTCCATCGAGTACACCGCGCGACCCTGGGTCTTGGACCGCAGGTCACCGATGTAGCCGAACATCTCCGACAAGGGCACCAGGGCCTTCACGAGCTTGACACCCGCGACGTCCTCCATGGACTGGATCTGGCCGCGGCGGGAGTTCAGGTCACCGATGACGTCACCCATGTACTCTTCCGGGGTACGCACCTCCACGGCCATGAGCGGCTCGAGCAGGACCGGGTTGGCACGCCGGGCACCTTCCTTGAACACCATCGAACCGGCGATCTTGAACGCCATTTCCGAGGAGTCCACGTCGTGGTAGGCACCGTCGATCAGGGTGGCCTTGACGCCCACCACCGGGTAGCCCGCGAGGATGCCCAACTGCATGGCGTCCTGGATACCGTGGTCCACCGAGGGGATGTACTCGCGCGGCACGCGACCACCGGTCACGGCATTGTCGAACTCGTACAGCTCCTCCGCGTCCAGCGGCAGCGGCTCGAAGGAAACCTGCACCTTGGCGAACTGGCCGGAACCACCGGTCTGCTTCTTGTGGGTGTAGTCGACCTTGTCCACGGCCTTCTTGATGGTCTCGCGGTAGGCCACCTGCGGCTTGCCCACGTTGGCCTCGACCTTGAACTCGCGCTTCATGCGGTCCACCAGGATGTCCAGGTGCAGCTCGCCCATGCCGCCGATCTCGGTCTGGCCGGTCTCGTCGTTGAGGGACACCGTGAAGGTGGGGTCCTCCGCGGAGAGCTTCTGGATGGCGGTGGACAGCTTCTCCTGGTCACCCTTGGTCTTGGGCTCGATGGCCACGAAGATCACAGGCTGGGGGAAGCTCATGGACTCCAGCACGATCTGGTTGTTCGAATCGCACAGGGTGTCGCCCGTGGTGGTGTCCTTCAGACCGATCGCCGCGTAGATGTGACCGGCGGAGATCTCGTCCACCGGGTTCTCCTTGTTGGAGTGCATCTGGAAGAGCTTGCCGATGCGCTCGCGCTTGCCCTTGGTAGAGTTCATGACCTGCTCGCCGGCCTTCGCCTTGCCGGAGTACACGCGGATGTACGTGAGCTGGCCGTAGAACGGGTGCGAGGCGACCTTGAACGCGAGGGCCGCGAAGGGGCCGTTGGCGTCCGCGGCGCGGGTCATGACCTCTTCCTCGTCGTTGATGGCGTGGCCCTGCACGTCCTCCACGTCGAGCGGGGAGGGCAGGTAGTCCACCACGGCGTCGAGCATGGGCTGCACGCCGCGGTTCTTGAACGCCGAGCCACACAGCACGGGGTAGGCCTGGGAGGTGATCGTCAGCTTGCGGATGCCGGCCTTGATCTCGTCCTCGGTGAGCTCCTCGCCGCCGAGGTACTTCTCCATGAGCTCGTCGTCCGCCTCCGCGACGGCCTCGACGAGCTGGTTGCGGTAGTCATCCGCGCGGTCCTTCAGATCCTCCGGGATCTCGCGCGTCTCGTACTTGGCGCCCAGGGAGACGTCACCCTTGGAGTCGCCCTCCCACACGAGAGCCTTCATGGTCACCAGGTCGATGACGCCCACGAAGTCGTTCTCGGCACCGATCGGCAGCTGCAACACGAGCGGGGTCGCGCCCAGGCGGGACTTGATGGTGTCCACGGTGAAGTAGAAGTCGGCGCCCAGCTTGTCCATCTTGTTGACGAAGCAGATGCGGGGCACTTCGTACTTATCGGCCTGGCGCCACACGGTCTCGGACTGGGGCTCCACGCCCTCTTTGCCGTCGAAGACGGCCACGGCGCCGTCGAGCACGCGCAGAGAGCGCTCGACCTCGACCGTGAAGTCCACGTGACCCGGGGTGTCGATGATGTTGATCTGGTAGTCGTGCCAGTAGCACGAGGTCGCGGCGGACGTGATGGTGATGCCGCGTTCCTGCTCCTGAGCCATCCAGTCCATCGTGGATGCACCGTCGTGCGTTTCGCCGAGCTTGTGGTTGATGCCCGTGTAGAACAGGATTCGTTCGGTGGTCGTGGTCTTACCGGCATCGATGTGAGCCATGATGCCGATATTGCGGACCTTCTTGAGGTCGGTAAGCACGTCGAGTGCCACGATGGTTCCCTTCGTAAAAGGTAGTGCCGGGCCCTGGTGTCGGCCCCGCGCAGCGCGGGGCCGACAGGACTACCGAATTTTACCAGCGGTAGTGGGCGAAGGCCTTGTTGGATTCGGCCATCTTGTGGGTGTCCTCGCGGCGCTTCACAGCGGCACCGAGGCCGTTGGAGGCGTCGAGGATCTCGTTCTGCAGACGCTCGGTCATGGTGTTCTCACGACGGGCCTTGGAGTAGCCCACGAGCCAGCGCAGGGACAGTGCCTGGGCGCGGCCTGCCTTGACCTCGACCGGCACCTGGTAGGTGGCGCCACCGACACGACGGGAGCGGACCTCGAGGGCGGGCTTGACGTTGTCGAGGGCCTTCTTCAGGGTGGCCACGGGATCGGAGTTGGTCTTGTTGCGCACACCCTCGAGGGCACCGTAGACGATGCGCTCAGCGGTGGACTTCTTGCCGTCCTGCAGGACCTTGTTGATCAGCTGAGTGACCACGGGCGAGCCGTAGACGGGATCGACGACGAGGGGGCGCTTGGGAGCGGGACCTTTACGAGGCATTACTTCTTCTCCTTCTTCGCGCCGTAGCGGGAGCGAGCCTGCTGACGGCCCTTGACACCCTGGGTGTCGAGCGCGCCGCGCACGATCTTGTAACGGACACCCGGCAGGTCCTTCACACGACCACCGCGCACGAGCACGATGGAGTGTTCCTGAAGGTTGTGACCCTCACCCGGGATGTAGGCGGTGACTTCCACGCCGCCGTTGAGCTTCACACGGGCCACCTTGCGCAGCGCCGAATTCGGCTTCTTGGGGGTCGTGGTGAACACGCGGGTGCAGACGCCGCGCTTCATGGGGTTGCCCTTGAGCGCGGGAGCCTTGGTCTTCACGACCTTGGAGTGCCGGCCCTTGCGGACCAGTTGCTGGATAGTTGGCACAGTGCCTCCTGTTGGAACGGGACCGGTGGTGGCCGCCCCCGTTGATGGCGGAATATTGATCCCGGGCCCGCCGGGACGGATCAGCAGTAGTGACTGCGACGAAACCGTGTCCGAGCATGACGAAAGATGGCATCTAGGTACAAGGGGCGTACCACAGGACGGTGTCCGATTTGCCATCTGAGGACTGCCCGGAATCGAGCAATTCTTCCTTAGCATAGCAGCTCGCGTCTCAGGAGGAAAAATCGCTTCTGCCGGAGGTCACGACGTCCGCCGACAGGGCGGCGGCGCACCGTTGCAGGGCGGGGACCACGCGGCGGTCCAGGTGTTCCACGTCCCCGGATCCGAGGCCCACGCGCATGGACACGTTGATCGCGGCCACCACCGCTCCCGTGCCGTCCGTCACCGGCACGGCCACGGAGCGCAGCCCGAGTTCGAGTTCCTGGTCCACCACGGCGTGGCCGGCACGACGCACGGCGGCGATCTGCGCCCGCAGCTGCGTGTGGTCCGTGAGTGTCAGCGGGGTCAGGCTGCGCGGTTGCGCCCGCTCGAGCAGTTCCGCGAGCTCCTCGGGGGGCAGTGCCGCGAGCAGGACCCGGCCCATGGAGGTTGCGTACGCCGGGAACCTCGTGCCGAGCGAGATGCTCACGCTCATGATCCGCTGGGTGGCCACGCGCGCGACGTAGACGATCTCCGCGCCGTCGAGCACGGACATGGACGTGGATTCCCCGAGCTCGTCCGACAACGAACGCAGGTGGGGCTGGGCCAGTTGCGGCAGCGACAGCGCGGAGAGATAGGAGTAGCCCAGGCTCAGTACCTTGGGCGTGAGTTCGAAGCGCCGCCCGTCCGAGCGCACGTAACCCAGGGACTCGAGCGTGAGCAGGAACCGGCGGGCAGTCGCGCGGGTCAGCTGGGTCTGCCGGGCCACCTCGGACAGGCTCATGGCGGGGCGTTCGGCGTCGAACGCCCCGATCACGGCGAGCCCGCGCGCGAGCGACTGCACGAAACCGTCCCCGGGGGCGGAGTCGTTGCTACCGGTCGTGGTGACCACCCTCTCTCCCCCCACGACGCCGCGTGGGTCACTGATCGACACGGCGATGGCACCGCGAACGGTCCGCGCGACACCATCGGCACACTACCCGGCAGAATACCGAGCGGGTCACTGGGCGGGTGTCAGCTCCACATCCACCTGCTGGGCGAGTTCGTCGAAGCCGACACCGAAGGTCTCGCGCACCGTGACCTTGCCGTCCTCGAGGAGGAACACGCCGAGGTCCGTGTAGATCCGGGACACGCAGCCCACGCCCGTGAGCGGCATGGTGCACTCCTTCACGAGCTTCGACTGACCCTTCTTGGTCTTCAGGGTCATCATCACGAAGGTCTGCTTGGCGCCGGTGGCGAGGTCCATGGCACCGCCCACGGCGGGGATCGCGTCCGGCTTACCGGTGTGCCAGTTGGCGAGGTTGCCTTGCTGGTCCACCTGGAACGCACCCAGCACGCAGCAGTCCAGGTGACCGCCGCGCATCATGGCGAACGAGTCCGCGTGGTGGAAGTACGAGCAGCCCTCGGTCTCGACCACGGGGATCTTGCCGGCGTTGATCAGGTCCGGGTCCACCTCGTCCCCGTGGGCCTCCGCACCCATCCCGAGCATCCCGTTCTCGGTGTGCAGGGTGACGTCGTCCTCGGCGCTGAGGTAGTTGGAGACCAGGGTGGGCTGGCCGATGCCCAGGTTCACATACGCCCCGGCGGGGATGTCCCGCGCCACGACCTCCGCGAGTTCCTCCGGGCTCAACGGGTGATCACTGTTCTGCAGAACGCTCATGCCGCACCTTCCTCTCGCGGGTCCTGCTGCTGGGGCCGGTTGATCTGCACCACGGTGTCCACGTAGATCCCAGGGGTCACCACGACCTCGGGATCGATCTGCCCGCGCTCCACGATGTCGCTGACCTGCACGATGGAGTGCGTGGCCGCCGCAGCCATGATGGGGCCGAAGTTGCGCGCCGTCTTGCGGTACACGAGGTTGCCGGCCTTGTCCGCCCGGTACGCCTTGGTCAGGGAGAAATCCGCGTGGATGGGATACTCAAGCACCTGGTGCTTGCCGTCCAGCTCGCGCACCTCCTTGCCCTCGGCCAGGGGCGTGCCGTAACCGGTGGGCGTGAAGAACGCCCCGATCCCGGCACCGGCGGCGCGGATCCGCTCGGCGAGGTTGCCCTGCGGGACGACCTCGAGCTCGATCTCACCGGCGCGGTACTTCTCATCGAAGTGCCACGAGTCCGACTGGCGCGGGAACGAGCAGATGATCTTCTGCACGCGGCCCAGCTGGATCAGCTTGGCGAGACCCACGTCCCCGTTGCCGGCGTTGTTGTTCACGACCGTGAGGTCCTTGGCGCCGTGTTCGATCAGGGCGTCGATGAGTTCCACGGGCTGACCGGCCACACCGAAGCCGCCGATCATCACGCACGCACCGTCGTGGATGAGCTCCACGGCCGCCGCGGCGCTGTCTGCAATGTTGAGCATGGTGTGCCTTTCTCGAAAAGGTTGGAGGGGTCTCAGCCCTGGGCGTTCTCGTTCTCGAGCACCACCGCGAGGCCCTGCCCCACGCCGATGCACAGGCTGGCCACACCCCAGCGCTGCCCGCTCTCCTGCAACCGGCGGGCCAGGGTCCCCAACACGCGGGTCCCGGAGGCGCCGAGCGGGTGGCCGATCGCGATGGCCCCGCCCCACTGGTTGACGATGCTCTGGTCCACACCCCACTGGCGCAGGCACGCGAGCGACTGCGCGGCGAAGGCCTCGTTGAGTTCCACGGCGGCGACGTCGTCCCACGTGATCCCCGCGCGGCGCACGGCGATGTTGGCCGCCTCCACGGGCGCCTCACCGAAGAACTGTGGTTCGTTGGCGGCGGCACCGCGGCCGGCGATACGGGCGATGGGCTCGCGACCGAGCAGCTGCGCACCGCGCTCGCTGCCGAGCCACACGGCGGACGCGCCGTCGTTCATGGGAGAGGAGTTACCGGCGGTGACGGTCGCGTTGTCACCGCTGCGGAACACGGTGCGCAGACCGGCGAGCGTCTCCGGGGTGGAGTCCCCGCGCACGGTTTCGTCCCGGGTGAGCTCCACGCCCTTCTTGGTGTTGGGTGCCACGCTGACCGTGATGTCGTCGTACTTGCCCTCGTCCCACGCCTTGGCCGCGAGCTGGTGGGAGGTGGCCGCGAACGCGTCCTGGTCCTCGCGCGAGATGCCGTGCTTCTCGCGCAACTGCTCGGTGGCCTCACCGAGGGACACCGTCCACTCACTCGGCATGTCCGGGTTCACGAGGCGCCAGCCCAGGGTCGTGTTGGCGAGCTCGAGGTTCTGCATGGGGTAGGGCCGCTCGGTCTTGGGCAGCACCCACGGCGCGCGGGACATGGACTCGACGCCGCCTACGAGCAGCAAGTCCCCTTCCCCCACCTCGATCTGACGGGAGCCCATCATCGCGGCGTCCAGGGACGAACCGCACAACCGGTTGATCGTGGAGCCGGGGACGGACACGGGCAGACCCGCGAGCAGCGTGGCCATGCGCGCCACGTTGCGGTTCTCCTCACCGGCGCCGTTGGCGTTGCCTAAGTAGACCTCGTCGATCGTGGCGGGGTCCAGCTCGGGTGCGCGCTCCACGAGCGTGCGCACCACGAGGGCCGCGAGGTCGTCGGGACGGTGGCTCGCGAGCGCGCCACCCACCTTCCCGAACGGGGTACGGATGGCGTCGTAGACGTATGCGTGGTTCATGGGGATCCTCACCGTGGTAACTCACCCGGCCGCGGCCGGGGCGGCGCCGGGCTCGGGTGTCCGGTCACCGCGTTGCATGTGGTCAGTCTAGAGCGCAGTGATCGCGATGTGAACACTTGTTCGCATGACGAACAACTCCGGTCAACCCGAGTACTCCGACAGCGCCTTCTGCGCGTGCTTGAACGCGTTGTTGGCGGACGGGACGGAGAGGTAGATCGCGGACTGCAGCAGGATCTCCTTGATCTCGTCCGTGCTCAGCCCGTTGCGCAACGCCGCCTTGACGTGCATCTCGAACTCCTCCCAGTGACCGACGGCGATCAGCGCGGTCAACACGCACGCGCTGCGCATCCGGCGGTCCAGGCCGGGCCGGGTCCAGATCTCGCCCCACGCGTAGCGCGAGATGAAGTCCTGGAAGTCCTCCGTGAACTCGGTCTTGCCGGATTCCGCGCGGTCCACGTGGGCGTCCGAGAGCACCTCCCGGCGCACGGTCATCCCGTCCTGCAGGGCCTGTGCTTCGGTGCGTTGCGAGCGTGGGTTCATGTTTGTTCCTCGTTCCTGGTCTCGTGCTGGTTCGTGTCGTCGTTCCCGAGCTCGTGGCCCGTCATGCCGCGTCCCGTGAATCCGTGTCTCGTGCGCTCGCGGCTCCCCGCGGGTGCCGCGGATCGATCGAGCGCGCGTGGACCGCGTCAGCGCGCGGCCGCCACGAGCTCCGCGATCGTGTGGGCCACGAGCTCGGGTGCGGCCACAGGTACGAGGTGGGCGGCGTCGTCGACGACCTCGCAGCGCGCGTGCAGCGCGTCCGCGAGACCCTGGGCGACGTCGGGCCCCACCATGGCGTCCTGCGCACCGGCCACGACTGCGGTGGGGACGGACGCGGGGCGCGTGCGCTCCCGCACGTCGAAACCACCCAGCGCACGGCAGGCCGCGGCGTAACTGAACCGGTCCGTCCCCTGCAGGTCGTGCAGCAGCGGGGTCCCGCGTTCCGAGTGCTCGGCCAGGAAATCGGGGGCGAACCACGCCTTGGCACACCCGATCACCTGGGTGGGTGTGCCGGCACTCGCGACGAGCTCGGCCCGCTCGCGCCACATCCGCGGGTCCGGGAAGTAGTTGCTCGTGGCGATCAACGCCGCGGACGCCACCCGCTCGGGATCCTGGGCGAGCAATTGCTGCACCGCCGCTCCCCCGATCGAGGTCCCCACCATGTGCCACGACCGCGCACCGGTGTGCTCGGTGACGGCGTCCGCCACGGCGCGGGCGAGTTCTCCGAGCGTGAATTCCTGCGCGGGATCGCTGACCCCGTGGCCCGGAAGGTCCCAGCCGATCACGTGGAACCGCTCGGCCAGCAGCGGGGCCACGGCCGCGTAGAGATGGGTGACCGAGGTGCCCAGTGCGGGGCCGAGCACCACGAGGGGCGCACCCTCCGCGAGGTCCTGCGGTCGGGTGAATTCCACGAGTCCCGGTGCGGGAACCGTCATGCCGTCGTCCTTTCCTCGTGCCGGGCCACGGCCCGGTCACACAGTTCGCCCGACGCGCCCAGGTAACCGCGCGGGTCCAGCAGGCTCCGGACCCAGCGGGTCACGGCCTGCGGATCCCCGACGGACACTCCCTCGGGCAGAGTCGGGTCCTCTTGCGCCGCGATCTCCCGCGCCAGGGCGCTCGCGAGCGCGTCCGCGTCCCACGGCTCGGCGCGCACCGCGGCCTGCACGCGCTGTTTCGCGTTCTTGCCCTCGCGCTCGCTCAGCACCGGCGCGAGTGCCGCGCTCAGCCGTTCCGCCATCACGCCCGTTCCCGCGCGCTCAAGGTTCTGCGCCATGCGCTCGGTGTCCACCGTGAGCCCCCCGGCCAGCTCGGCAGCGTGCGACGACGCCGCGGTCGCCAGTACCGCGAGCTCGCGCAACGCGGCCCATTCGGCATGCCAGCCGCCGTCCGGGCGTTCGTCGTCCGCGGCGCTCGCACCCGCGAACACCTGGGACAGCAGCCCCGGGGCCGCGATGCCCGTGCGCTTGAGCAGTACGCTCAGCACGGGGTTCTGCTTCTGCGGCATGGCCGAGGAAACACCTCGCCCCTCCGCGGTGGGTTCGCGCAGCTCCCCCACCTCCGGCCGGGACATCATGAGGACGTCATTGGCCATGCGGGCCAGTGCGGCGGTGGTCTGCGCGTAGCCGCTCGCGACCCGCAGCACCGGCACGCGGTCGGTGTGCCACACACCGTTCGGCAGCTCCAGGCCGAGCTCGTCCGCCCAGTGGCCCAGCAAATCGGTGACCCGCCCGAAGGTCTGCTCCGACGTTGCGCCGTCGGAGCAGCGGGCCATCGTGGCGGCCAGGCTCCCGGACGCCCCGCCGTACGACACGGGAAGCCGTGCGGCGAGCACGGCGTCCACGGCGTCGTCGACCGCTGCGAGCCACGAGGCGGCCTTGAGACCGAAAGAAATGGGGAGTGCGTGCTGGGTGAGGGTCCGTCCGACCATCACGGTGTCGCGGTGCTCAGCCACGATGCGAGCGAGAGCATCCCCCGTGCGGGCGAGGTGCGCGAGGATGCTCGAGCGGACGTCATGCATCACCAGCGCGAGGGCCGTGTCCATGACGTCCTGGCTGGTCAACGAGGCGTGCACCGCACTAATCGGCGCGCCGTTCTCCTCGGTGACCGCCGCACGGTAGGCCGCGAGCAGGGGGATCACGGGATTGCCCCCGCCCTCGGACGCGATCGCGAGGTCGTTCAGGGCCGCTTCGTCGAGCGCCACGCTTTCAGCTGCGGCGTGGGCCGCCCGAGCGGCGTCGGGCGCAACGAGCCCGGACCGCGACTGGGCCGCGACCCACGCGTCCTCCACACGGAGGATCGCGCGGGTCACGGCACGGTCGTCGGCGAGCTCTGCGGCTCGGTGGCTCCCCGGAGTGAGAAGACCGGTGAAGATCATCAGATCCCCGGGTAGGCCAGGAACACGGTCTCGCGGTCCCCTTGCAGGTGCACGTCGAAGTGCAACGAGCCGTCCGACTGACGCTCTGCGATCATCGTGGCGCGTTCGGCCTCGGACAGCGAGGACAGCAGCGGATCGTTGGTCAGTGCGTCCGCATCCTCGGGGAGGTACACGCGGGTGAACAGGCGGTTCAGCAGACCGCGCGCGAACACCGTGAGGCAGATGAACGGGGCCTTGCCGTCCTCGGTAGGGCCGGGGTTGACCGTGGTGAAGTCGTAGTGCCCCACGTTGTCCACCGCCACGCGGCCGAAACCGGTGAAGGTGTAGCCGTCCCGCTTGAGCGAACCGGGCTCCTGCGAGACCTGGCCGTTCTCGTCCGCCTGCCAGATCTCGAGCATGGAGTCCGGAACCGGCGTGCCGTGGCCGTCGTACACCGTGCCGTGCAGGCGCACGGCGTTCGGGTGCGAACGGTCCACGAGGAATTCCCCGCCCTCGTAGGGCAGCGCGTAGCCGTAGAAGGGTCCGATGGTCTGGCCCGGGGTGGGCACCAGGCGCTCAGTGTTCTCAGACATTGCTGTCGTCCTCCGTCCAGGTTCGGTTCGAACCGCTCAGCACGATGTCCCAGCGGTAGCCGAGCAGCCATTCGTGCTCGGAGATGTCGTGGTCGTAGTCCGCCACGAGACGCTCGCGCGCCTTGGGGTCCACGATCGACTGGTAGATGGGGTCCAACGCGAACAGCGGGTCACCCGGGAAGTACATCTGGGTGATCATGCGCTGCGTGAAGTCCGTGCCGAACAGCGAGAAGTGCACGTGCGCGGGGCGCCATGCGTTGAGGTGGTTCTTCCACGGGTACGGGCCCGGCTTGATGGTGATGAACGAGTAGGAACCGTCGTCACCCGTCAGACAGCGGCCCACGCCCGTGAAGTTCGGGTCGATCGGGGCCGGGTGCTGATCGCGCTTGTGGATGTAGCGACCGGCGGCGTTGGCCTGCCAGATCTCCACGAGCTGGTTGCGCACGGGGCGGCCGTCGCCGTCCAGGATGCGCCCGGAGATCCGGATCCGCTCACCGATGGGCTCGCCGCCGTCCTGGATTGTCAGATCCGACTCCAGCGCGTGCACGTCCCGCTGGCCGAAGGCCGGCGCGTAGAGCTCGATGGTCTCCGGGTCCGCGTGGCGGGGGTCCTTGGTGGGGTGACGCAGGATCGAGCTGCGGTACGGGGCGTAGTCCAGACGAGGCTGGGTCTCCTCCGTGCCGGCCTTCTCGTACTGCTTGCTGATGGCGGCCATCTCGTCGTTGAGCTGGTTCTGGGTGTCGGCGGCGTCGTCCGCGCCCTTGACGTACGGCGGGTCGAAGGTGTCGTCGTTCTCGGTGGTCATGATCATCTCCTCGGGTGAGTGGATCGGAGTCTAGGTCCGGTGTGCTCAGGTGCGGTCCTGCCAGACGGTGTATGACTCGGCGAAGTAGCCCGAGCCGTACGTGGAGTTCGTGACGGTCTCGAACTCGCCCCGGCGGCGCTTCATGTTGAAGGGGTTCTCCCCCGGCTGGATGTGCATCAGGTTGGTGACCCAGTACGAGAAGTTCTGGGCCTTCCAGATCCGGTCCAGGGCCTTGGCGGAGTACCCGGCCAACCCGCGCTCGTCACCGGAACCGAAGAACTCGATGATCGCCGGCGCGAGCACCCGCACGTCGCAGAACGCGAGGTTCAGACCCTTGGCGCCCGTGGGCGGCACGGTGTGCCCGGCGTCCCCCACCAGGAACATGTTCCCGTAGCGCAGGGGCTCGCACACGTACGAGCGGAACGGCAGCACGGTTTTGTCGAAGATGGGCCCGCGCTGCAGCTGCAACCCGTCCGGGCCGTCGATGCGCCGCTGCAACTCGGTCCAGATCCGCTCGTCGTCCCAGTCGTCCACGTTCTCGTTGGGGTCGCACTGGAAGTACATGCGCTGCACGGTGTCGCTGCGCTGCGAGATCAACGCGAAACCGTACTGCGAGTTCGCGTAGATGAGCTCGGGGGCCGACGGCGGCGCTTCGCACAGGATCCCGAACCACGCGAACGGGTACTCGATGAAATTGTCCGTGCGCACGTCCTGCGGGATCTGACGCTTGCAGATGCCCTTGGAACCGTCCGCGCCCACGAGCAGGCGGCTACGGATCTCGAGCTTCTCGCCCTCCTTGGTGGTGCACAGCACCGTGGGCTGCTCCGTGGTCAGGTCCCGGACCTCGGTGTCCGTGACTTCCCAGCGCACGTCACCGCCGTCGCGCTCGCGCGCCGCCGCAAGATCCACGAAGACCTCGTTCTGGGGGTACAGCCACACGGAGTGACCCACGAGCTTTTGGAAGTCGATCCGACGGCTCTCGCCCTCGAAGCGCAGCACGGTGCCCTCGTGCTCGTGGCCGTGCGACAGCACGCGCCCGTCCACGCCGGTCTCGGCGAGCATCTGCACGGTCCCCGCTTCGAGGATGCCCGCGCGGTGGGTGTTAGCGATCTCGTCGTGGCTGCGTTTCTCCACGACCACGTTGTCGATCCCGGCCCGGTACAACAGGTGGGAGAGCATCAGTCCGGCGGGCCCCGCCCCCACGATGGCCACCTGGGTGTCGATGATCGTTCGCTCCTCGAGCATGTGTCCTCCTTGCGCACGTTGTGGGTCACATTATGTTGGAGCCACATGGCGCGTATCTCATTGATTCCGTTCAATGGGACGGGGGTCGCGTCTGTGACGCGGGGTACGACATGGCTGCGGCCGGTACGAGGCTCCCCGTTGCGCCTTGGGCGGAGGGGTTTCCCGCGAAGATCACCCACAAGAGGTTGTCAGAATGTCCCCAGGGCGCGGGAGATCCCGTGGCCGGCAACCCGTAACGTTTGCACGATGGCCGAGACGTCCGGATCCCGCATGTCGCTCAGGGGCAGCACCGCTCCTAGGGCCGCCGCGCGGTGCCCCGGGGGGACCTTGAGTGGGACCGCCACTCCCCCACTGCCCTCGTCGATGCGTTCGCGCTGGATCGCATAACCGCGCTGCGCGAAGACCCGCAGGTCCGCCGCGAAGCGTTCCTTGCCCACGAGGGCACCGCCCGGTTCGTCCGCGACCGCCCGCGCCGCGGCGGCGTCATGGTACTGCGCGATGAACTCGTCCGAACAGTGGCACAACAGGGCGAGACCCGTGGCCGAGCGGTGCAGTGGAAGGCGTCCGGCGACGATCGAGCGCAGTGGGACCGCCGAGTCACTCGCGGCGATCCGCTCGGCGAACAGGACGTCGTGGCCCTCGATCACCCCCACGTGCACGTGTTGGCGCAGCACCGCGTGCACGTCCGACATGAACGGGATCGCGACCGCTGCGAGGTTCTCGGCGGATGCCGCGCGGGACGCGAGCTCCCATAACCGGGTCCCCACCCGGTAGGTCTGCGCGGAACCGGACTCGAGCCACCTCGCGCGCTTCATGTCCCCCAGGATCCGGTGCACCGTGGAGGATGGCAACCCGGTGGCCGCGCAGATCTCGCGGAAGGTCAGCTCGGGACGTGCGGGGCCGAACGCGTCCAGGACGCGATCGAACCGGGTGATCAGTGATTCACCGGACGCCGAGTTGGCCATGCTTCGCCTCCGTTCATGGCTCCCGCGAAAGCCGAACCGCGGGATCCTTGCCCGCTCCAGCCTACGACCCCGCGGCCGTGCCTCTCCCGGCACGAGGCCGCGGCGAGGGTGGCCGCGACCGGGACGAACGCGTTCGGGTCGGTCGCAACCGGGGCGCGGTGGCCGGGTACCGCGCCGTCGTCCGGAACGGGTCCGGGTACGCGAGAGCCCGGGTGGCCCTCCCCGAAGGGAAGCCCACCCGGGCTCTCAGATCACACGCCTACTCGGCTCAGTGACCGCCGAAATCGTAGTCGTCCAGGGGGATCGCATGGAACTCGGAACCGAGCCCCCCGGCGTTCTCCTCGGCGTAGCTGAAATCGGTGAACGCGGAGGGATCCGTGAACATGGAGGCCTTGGCCTCCTCGGTGGGCTCCACGTCCACGCTGTTGTACCGCTCCAGACCGGTACCGGCGGGGATGAGCTTACCGATGATCACGTTCTCCTTCAGACCCAGAAGCGGATCCGACTTGCCCTCCATGGCGGCCTGCGTGAGCACACGGGTGGTCTCCTGGAAGGACGCGGCGGACAGCCACGAGTCCGTGGCCAGGGAGGCCTTGGTGATGCCCATGAGCTCCGGACGCCCGGCCGCGGGACGCTTGCCCTCCGCCACCGCGGCGCGGTTGGCCTCGAGGAAGCGCACGTTGTCCACCAGCTCACCCGGCAGCAACGAGGTGTCGCCGGACTCGATGATGGTCACGCGCCGCAGCATCTGGCGCACGATGACCTCCACGTGCTTGTCGTGGATGCCCACGCCCTGGGAGCGGTACACGCCCTGGACCTCATCCACGAGGTGCTTCTGCGCCTCACGAGGACCGCGGATACGCAGTACCTCCTTGGGGTCCACGGCACCGGTCACGAGCTGCTGACCGACCTCCACGTGATCGCCGTCCGCGACGAGCAGCTTGGCGCGGCGCAGCACCGGGTAGGCGAACTCCTCGTCACCGTTGTCCGGGACCACCACGATCTTCAGCGACTTGTCCGTGTCCTCGATGCGGATCCGGCCGGCCACCTCGGAGATTGGGGCCACGCCCTTGGGCGTGCGGGCCTCGAACAGCTCCTGGATACGGGGCAGACCCTGCGTGATGTCACCGTCCGAGGACGCCACACCACCGGTGTGGAACGTACGCATGGTCAGCTGGGTACCGGGCTCACCGATGGACTGGGCGGCCACGATGCCCACAGCCTCGCCGATGTCCACCAACTGGTTGGTGGCCAGCGAACGGCCGTAGCACGCGGCGCACACGCCCACGGCGGACTCGCACGTGAGGACCGAGCGCACGCGCACCTGGTCCACACCGGCGTTGTAGAGCTTGTTGATCATGGCGTCGGACATGTCCGCGCCCGACTCGGCAAGCACTTCGCCGTTCTCGTCCGCCACGGCGCTGGCCAGCACGCGGCCGTGCACCGTGTTCTCGATGTCCTCGTGCAGCGTGCGCACACCGGTGTCGGTGATGTCCGCGAGCGGCAGGGTCAACCCGCGCACCGTCTGGCAATCGGACTCTCGCACGATCACGTCCTGCGAGACGTCCACCAGTCGACGGGTCAGGTAACCCGAGTTGGCGGTACGCAGAGCGGTGTCCGCGAGGCCCTTACGCGCACCGTGGGTCGCGATGAAGTACTCCAACACGGACAGGCCCTCACGGTAGGAGGACTTGATCGGTCGGGGCATGATCTCGCCCTTGGGGTTCGCCACCAGACCACGGATACCCGCGATCTGACGCACCTGCATCCAGTTACCACGTGCACCGGAGGAGACCATCCGGTTGATCGTGTTCCCGGCGGTCAGGTTGTTGCGCATGGCCTCGGCGACCTCATCGGTGGCCTTGGACCAGATGTCGATGAGCTCGGAGCGGCGCTCGTCGTCGTCGATCAGACCCTTGTCGTACTGGCCCTGGATCCGCGCGGCCTGCGCCTCGTAGCCCTCCATGATGGCGGGCTTCTCCGGCGGGGTGGCGATGTCCGAGATGGCCACGGTGACACCCGATCGGGAGGCCCAGTGGAAGCCGGCGTCCTTGAGGTTGTCCAAGGTCTTGGCCACCTGGGTCATGGGGTAACGCTCTGCGAGGTCGTTCACGAGCGCGGACAGGTGCTTCTTGTCCGCGACGTTCTCGTCCCACGGGTAGTCGGCAGGCAGCGTCTCGTTGAACAGCACGCGACCAAGCGTGGTCTCCACGACGGCGGGCTGACCTTGCTCCCAGCCCTCGGGCGCTTCCCACCCGGCGTACGGCACGAAGTCCTCGAGCTCGATCTTGCAGCGCGAGTTCAGGTGCAGCTCACCGGAGTCCGCGGCCATGATGGCCTCGGCCACGGAGGAGTAGCTGTTGCCCTCCCCGGCCCAACCCTCACGCACGGTGGTGAGGTGGTACAGGCCGATGATCATGTCCTGCGAGGGCAGGGCGATCGGCTTGCCGTCCGAGGGCTTGAGGATGTTGTTCGAGGACAGCATCAGCACACGCGCCTCGGCCTGCGCCTCCGGAGACAGCGGCAGGTGCACGGCCATCTGGTCACCGTCGAAGTCGGCGTTGAACGCGCCGCACACGAGCGGGTGCAGCTGGATGGCCTTGCCCTCCACGAGCTGCGGCTCGAACGCCTGGATGCCCAGACGGTGCAGGGTCGGTGCGCGGTTGAGCAGCACGGGGTGCTCCGTGATGACCTCTTCCAACACGTCCCACACCTGCGGGCGGTAGCGCTCCACCATCCGCTTGGCGGACTTGATGTTCTGCGCGTGGTTGAGGTCCACGAGGCGCTTCATCACGAAGGGCTTGAACAGCTCCAACGCCATCTGCTTGGGCAGCCCGCACTGGTGCAGCTTGAGCTGCGGGCCCACCACGATCACGGAACGACCGGAGTAGTCCACGCGTTTGCCCAGCAGGTTCTGACGGAAGCGGCCCTGCTTGCCCTTGAGCATGTCGGACAGCGACTTCAACGCACGGTTGCCGGGGCCCGTGACCGGGCGACCGCGGCGGCCGTTGTCGAACAGCGAGTCCACGGCCTCCTGGAGCATGCGCTTCTCGTTGTTCACGATGATCTCGGGCGCACCGAGGTCCAACAGCCGCTTGAGGCGGTTGTTGCGGTTGATCACACGACGGTAGAGGTCGTTGAGATCGGACGTCGCGAACCGGCCACCGTCCAGCTGCACCATGGGGCGCAGTTCCGGCGGGATCACCGGGACGGCGTCCAGTACCATGCCGAGCGGCGAGTTGTTCGTGGTCAGGAACGCGTTGACCACCTTGAGGCGCTTGAGGGCGCGGGTCTTGCGCTGACCCTTGCCCGTGGCGATGGTCTCGCGCAGGGCCTCGGCCTCCGCGGCGAGATCGAAGGTCTCGAGGCGCTTCTTGATGGACTCGGCGCCCATGGAACCCTCGAAGTACATGCCGTAGCGGTCCACCATCTGGCGATACAGGGCCTCATCACCCTCGAGGTCGTTGACCTTGAGGTTCTTGAAACGGTCCCAGACCTTCTCGAGGTAGTCGATCTCACGATCGGCGCGCTTGCGCACGTTCGCCATCTGACGGTCTGCGGAGTCACGCAGCTTGCGCTTCTCGGCGGCCTTGCCGCCCTCCTCCTCGACGCGCGCGAGATCGTTCTCGAGGTCACGGGCGATCGCGTTGATGTCCGCGTCGCGGGTGTCCTCAAGCTGCTTCTTCTCACGGTCGATCGCGGCCTGTAGGTTGGGCAGGTCGTCGTGACGGGCCTGCTCGTCCACGGACGTGATCATGTACGCCGCGAAATAGATGACCTTCTCGAGGTCCTTCGGGGCGAGGTCCAGCAGGTATCCCAAGCGCGAGGGCACGCCCTTGAAGTACCAGATGTGGGTCACGGGAGCGGCGAGCTCGATGTGACCCATCCGCTCACGACGCACCTTGGCGCGCGTGACCTCCACGCCGCAGCGCTCGCAGATGATGCCTTTGTAGCGCACACGCTTGTACTTACCGCAGTAGCACTCCCAGTCCCGGGTGGGGCCGAAGATCTTCTCGCAGAACAAGCCGTCCTTCTCAGGCTTGAGCGTGCGGTAGTTGATGGTCTCGGGCTTCTTGACCTCGCCGTAGGACCAGCCGCGGATCTGATCCGCGGTCGCGAGGCCGATACGCATGAGGCCCAGTGAAGAATCGTTGGACATAAGGTCCTGTCCCTCTTTCTAAAATCCTGAAGTGTGTTCGGGCTGATCGATGAACGAAAGGGGTCTCAGACCTCTTCGACCGAGCTGGGCTCGGAGTGGGAGAGGTCGATACCGAGTTCGTCCGCAGCCCGGAAGCTGTCGTCCTCGGAATCACGCATTTCCACCGCGTTACCGTCCGCGGAGAGGACCTCCACGTTCAGGCACAGGGACTGCATTTCCTTGATGAGCACCTTGAAGGATTCGGGCACACCCGGTTCAGGGATGTTCTCGCCCTTGACGATCGCCTCGTACACCTTGACGCGGCCGTGGACGTCGTCCGACTTGACGGTGAGCAGTTCCTGCAGGGTGTAGGCCGCGCCGTACGCCTCGAGCGCCCACACCTCCATCTCACCGAAACGCTGACCGCCGAACTGCGCCTTACCGCCCAGCGGCTGCTGGGTGATCATGGAGTATGGGCCGGTGGAGCGCGCGTGGATCTTGTCGTCCACCAGGTGGTGGAGCTTCAAGATGTACTGGTAGCCCACGGACACGGGGTCCGGGAACGGCTGACCGGAACGGCCGTCGTAGAGCTTGGCCTTGCCGGAACGCCCGATCAGGCGGTCACCGTCCCGCGTGGGGTTGGTGTGGTCCAGCAGGTCGAAGATCTCGTCCTCGCGCGCGCCGTCGAACACCGGGGTGGCCACGTTAGTGGGACCGGTGGACTTCGGGAAGTTGCTCAGACCGTGCAGCCACTCGGGGTCGCCCTCGATGTTCCAGCCCTGCTTGGCGAGCCAACCGGTGTGGACCTCGAGCACCTGGCCCAGGTTCATACGACCGGGCACGCCCAGCGGGTTCAGGATCACGTCCACGGGGGTGCCGTCCTCCATGAACGGCATGTCCTCGATGGGCAGGATCTTGGAGATGACGCCCTTGTTGCCGTGACGACCGGCGAGCTTGTCGCCGTCCGTGATCTTGCGCTTCTGCGCCACGTACACGCGCACGACCTGGTTGACGCCGGCTGGGAGGTCGTCGTCCTCGTCGTCGCGGTCGAACACGCGCACACCGATCACGGTGCCGGACTCGCCGTGGGGAACCTTGAGGGAGGTGTCACGGACCTCGCGGGACTTCTCACCGAAGATCGCGCGCAGCAGCCGCTCCTCCGGGGTCAGTTCGGTCTCGCCCTTGGGCGTGACCTTACCCACGAGGATGTCACCGGCCTGGACCTCGGCACCGATGTGGATGATGCCTCGCTCGTCCAGGGCGGAGAGCACCTCTTCCGACACGTTGGGGATGTCACGGGTGATCTCCTCGGCACCGAGCTTGGTGTCGCGGGCGTCGATCTCGTGCTCCTCGATGTGGATGGACGTCAGGACGTCCTCGGAGACCATGCGCTGGGACAGGATGATGGCGTCCTCGTAGTTGAGGCCTTCCCAGGACATGTACGCAATCAGCAGGTTCTTGCCCAGTGCGAGTTCACCGTGGTCGGTGGAGGGCCCGTCCGCGATCACGGTGCGGGGCTCCACGCGGTCGCCCTCGGAGACGATCACGCGCTGGTTGTACGTGTTGCCCGGGTTCGAGCGCACGAACTTGTTGATCGGGTAGAGCTTGGTGGTGCCGTCGTCGTTCAGGACGGTCACGAGGTCCGCGGAGACTTCCTCGACCACGCCGGACTTGGTGGCCAGCACCGAGTCGCCGGCGTCCAGGGCCGCGTAGCGCTCCATACCGGTGCCCACGAGCGGCGCCTCGGACGTGAGCAGCGGCACGGCCTGACGCTGCATGTTGGCGCCCATGAGCGCGCGGTTGGCGTCGTCGTGCTCGAGGTACGGGATCAGGGCGGTGGCCACCGACACCATCTGGCGCGGGGACACGTCCATGAACTCGATGTCCGTGGGGGCCACGAGCACCGCTTCACCCGAGCCGTCGGAGGCACGCGCGAGGACGGCGTCCTCGGCGAAGCGACCGTCGTCGGTCAACGGAGCGTTGGCCTGCGCAATGGTGAGCCCGCGCTCGTCGTCCGCGGTGAGGTAGACGACGTCGTTGGTTACGGTGCCGTCCACGACGCGGCGGTAGGGCGTCTCGATGAAACCGAACGGGTTGATCCGCGCGTAGGTCGCGAGCGAACCGATCAGACCGATGTTCGAGCCTTCCGGCGTCTCGATTGGGCACATGCGGCCGTAGTGCGAGGGGTGCACGTCACGGACCTCCATGCCCGCGCGATCGCGGGAGAGGCCACCGGGACCCAGCGCGGATAGACGACGCTTGTGCGTGAGGCCCGCGAGCGGGTTGTTCTGGTCCATGAACTGCGACAGCTGGGAGGTCCCGAAGAACTCCTTGATCGCGGCCACGACCGGGCGGATGTTGATCAGGGTCTGCGGCGTGATCGCCTCGACGTCCTGGGTGGTCATCCGCTCGCGCACCACGCGCTCCATGCGGGACAGACCCGTGCGGATCTGGTTCTCGATCAGCTCGCCCACCGCGCGGATGCGACGGTTGCCGAAGTGGTCGATGTCGTCCACGTCCACGTGGATCTCACGGGCCTCGCCGTCACGCGTACCGGGCATGGTGGAGCCGCCGTCGTGCAGGGTCACGAGGTAGCGAATCATGGCGACGATGTCGTCGAGGGACAGCACCGAGGCGTCCGAGTCCGTGAACGGCTTGTCCAGACCGAGCTTGCGGTTGAGCTTGTAGCGGCCCACCTTGGCGAGGTCGTAGCGCTTGGGGTTGAAGTACATGTTGTCCAGCAGGGACTGGGCGGCGTCCACCGTGGGCGGCTCCCCCGGGCGCAACTTGCGGTAGATGTCCAGCAGCGCCTCCTCGCGGGTCTCCGTAGTGTCCTTCTCCAGCGTCGCGCGGATGGAGTCGAACTCGCCGAACTCCTCGAGGATCTTGGACTCGGTCCAGCCCAGCGCCTTGAGCAGCACGGTCACGGACTGCTTGCGCTTGCGGTCCAGGCGCACACCCACCTGATCGCGCTTGTCGATCTCGAGCTCGAACCACGCACCGCGGGACGGGATGATCTTGGCGGAGTAGATGTCTTTGTCGGACGTGCGGTCCTGGCCCTTCTCGAAGTAGGCACCCGGGGAACGCACGAGCTGGGAGACGACGACGCGCTCGGAGCCGTTGATCACGAACGTGCCCTTGTCGGTCATCAGGGGGAAGTCGCCCATGAACACGGTCTGCTGCTTGATCTCGCCCGTGTTGTTGTTCATGAACTCGGCCTTGACGTACAGCGGGGCCGAGAAGGTCGCGTCGCGGTCCTTGCACTCGACCATTGTGTACTTGGGGTCGTAGAACTCCGGCTCGGAGAAGGACAGGGACATGGTGCCCTGGAAGTCCTCAATCGGGGAGATCTCCTCGAAGATGTCGGACAGACCGGAGGTCGTGGGAACGCTGGTGTCACCCGTCTCCTGGGCTTCGACCACGCGTGCCTGCCAGCGCTCGTTGCCGACCAGCCGATCGAAGCTGTCGGTCTGCAGAGCAAGCAGGTTGGGGACGTCCAGCGGTTCGTGGATCTTCGCGAAGGAAACGCGGCGAGGAGTGTTATCACTCGTGGGGTGGTTGGCGGAGACGTTCGTATCGGTGCTCGAGGCGACCAAGATGTGATCCTTCCACAGACATGCAGTGAATACGCGAGGTTCCCGGGGAGAGAAAAAGGGGCCGGTTTTCGATGCTCGTCGACAACCGCCCCTGCGGCGCCCACCGCTATATGAAGGCACGCATGCATAAGGGACAACGCAAAGTACTAGCTTAGGCGAACTGCGCCCGTTTGTCCACACCGGTGCTGGACGAAATCCCGTCCGGGCCGTAAGATGCCCGCCCCTCGGGCGGCGCACCCTCAGGCGACCCCGTTCTCCCGGGCCAGTTCGACGGCGCGTCCCACGCCTTCACGCCACGGGTCGCCGTGTCCGGGCAGCACCAGGGTGGCTCCCGTGACCTCGAGTGCGGCGAGGGATTCCACGGCCATCGCGCTGTCCGCGGTGGCGGCGCGAGCCACGATGCGGGGGCCCGTGAGACCCGAGTAGGGGTCCAGGGTCACGAGCGCGTCCCCCGATATCACGGCGTCCGCTGTGGGGACGTACAGCGCGCAGTGCCCGTACGTGTGGCCCGCGGTGAACACGACCCGCGGGCGGCCCGGGACGGGGACGGTCTCCCCCGCGGTCAGCTCGCGGGTCACGGTCACGCCCCGCACCATCGCGGCGCCACCGGCAATCATGGAGGCGAGGATCGGCACGGCGCGCGGGTGACGCAGCGGGTAGACGGCCGTGGGGTTCTCGTGCGCGTAGCTGTAAGGGTGTGCCGCGAGGTGCTTGTCCCGCTGGTGGGCGTAAACGGGGATCCCGAGCCGGTCCACGAGTTTCGCGGCGACCCCCACGTGGTCGAAGTGCGCATGGGTCAACACGAGCGCTTTGATGTCCTCCGGGGCGTGGCCGAGTTCGCGCACGGCCCACCCGAGTTCGTTCCACACCCTGGGCAGACCGGCGTCCACGACCGTGAGGCCGTCCGAGTCCTCCAGGACATAGCAGTTCACGTTGTGGTTCTGGATCATATGGATCCCGGGGGCGGCGTCGCGCAGGAACACGGCGTTCTCCTTGTCCGTCCCGCCCCGATCACACGGGGCGGGACCCTCACCGGCCCGCGCGGTCCTCGGAACGTGCACGGCGGAGCGGGCCTGCCTAGAGACTACTCCGGGCGGCTCGCTCCCCACACCACCCTTCAGGACCGCTTGTAGAAGGGCAGCGCGGTGCGCGTGACCTCCACGGCGCGCCCGCGTGCGTCCTGGACGCTCACCTCACCGGCGTCGATCCCGTCGACGGCGTCCGTGGCCACGAGCGCCATGGCCACCGGCTTGCCCAGCGTGGGCGAGGGCAGCCCGCTCGTCACCTCACCCACGGTGCGCTCCCCCACGTGCACGGTGTAGCCCGCGCGCACGGGTTTGCGACCCAGGCCCTCCAGACCGATGAGGGTGCGTTCGGGCGTGCCTTCCAGCATCGCCGCGAGCACGTCCCCGCCAACCGTGGTGGTGCCGGCCTCCGCCTTCCTGCGCAGGGCGATCTCCACGAGCTTGCCGAGTCCCGCTTCGACCGGGGTGATCTCCGTGGACAGTTCGTGACCGTACAGCGGCATCCCGGCCTCGAGCCGCAGGGAGTCGCGCGCCGCGAGACCCGCCGCTCCCACGGGGGCCTCCTCCGTGCCGAGCTCGGCCGCGGTCGCCAGGAGCGCGTCCCACAGCACGGGCGCGTCCTGGTTGTCGCAGTACAGTTCGAAACCGTCCTCGCCCGTGTACCCGGTGCGGGCCACGAGCACGGCCACGTCCGCGCAGCGTGCGCGCACGCACGCGTAGTACTTCAGCGCGGCGACGTCCTCGGCCGGTTCCAAGCGCGTGGCCTCGAGCACCTCGAGGGCGCGCGGACCCTGGACGGCGATCAGCGACGTCGCCGGACCGTTGTCCGTGACGCGCACGTCGAAGCCCTGGGCGCGCTCCTGGAGCGCACGCACGACCGTCTCCTGGTTGCCCGCGTTCGGCACCACGAGGTACTCGTCCTCGTCCGTACGGTAGGTAATGAGGTCGTCCAGGATCCTGCCCTGTTCGTCCACGATGATCGAGTACTTGGCGCGGCCCACCGTGAGCCCGGAGAGCACACCCACGAGGGCGTAGTCCAGGAACGCGCCGGCCTGCGGACCCGAGACCGAGACCTCCCCCATGTGGGACAGGTCGAAGATCCCGGCGCCGCGGCGCACCGCGTGGTGCTCGGCGGTGTCGCTCGCGTAGCGCACGGGCATGGTCCAGCCACCGAAGTCGGTGAACCGCGCCCCCAACCGCTCGTGGGCCTCGTACAGTGCGGTGTGCTGCTCGCTCATCGAGTCTCCCCCTGTGCTACTGCTGCGGTGTTGTACGCGGCGTCGAACGCCTCGATGGGCGGGCACTCGCACACGAGGTTGCGGTCCCCCGCGGCGTTGTCGATCCGGCCCACGGGGGGCCAGTACTTGACCCGGCGCAGGGACGCGACCGGGTAGGCGGCCTGCGAGCGCGGGTAGGCGCGCTGCCACTCGTCCGCGGTGAGCACTTGGGCGGTGTGCGGGGCGTTGCGGATCACGGAGTCCTCGAGGGACACGGTGCCGTCCGCGATCTCCTGCATCTCCGCGTGGATCGTGCGCATCGCGGCGATGAACCGGTCCTGCTCCTCGAGGCCCTCGGACTCGGTGGGCTCGACCATCAGGGTCCCGGCGACCGGGAACGCGAGCGTGGGCGCGTGGAATCCGAAGTCCACGAGGCGCTTGCACACGTCCTCAGCCGTGACGCCGGAGGCCTTGGTCATGGGCCGCAGGTCCAGGATGCACTCGTGGGCCACGAGCCCGCCGTCCCCGGTGTACAGCGTGGGGAACACGTCCGCGAGCGCGCGGGAGATGAAGTTGGCCCCGAGCACCGCGGTGCGCGTGGACTCGGTCAGCCCCTGCGCGCCCGTCATGGCGATGTACATCCACGTGATGGGCAGAACCCCCGCGGAACCGTAGGGAGCCTGCGCCACGGGGAAGCCCGCGCCGTGCTCGTCCAGGTCCGCGTCCGCCGGGTTGCCCGGCAGGTACGGCACGAGGTGTTCGGCCACGGCCACGGGACCCACACCGGGCCCGCCGCCGCCGTGCGGGATGCAGAAGGTCTTGTGCAGGTTCAGGTGGGAGACGTCCCCGCCGAAGCGGCCGGGCCGTGCCAGCCCCATGAGCGCGTTGAGGTTCGCGCCGTCCACGTAGACCTGACCACCGGCGTCGTGTACCGCGGCGCACACCTCGGTGATGTCCGTGTCGTAGACGCCGTGGGTCGAGGGGTAGGTGACCATGATGCCCGCGAGCTCGTCCCCCACCGCCTCGATCTTGGCCGCGAGGTCCGCCTGATCGATCGTGCCGTCCGCGGCGGTCGCCACGACCACGACCTTGAGGTCCGCGAGCACGGCCGACGCCGCGTTGGTCCCATGCGCGGAGGACGGGATGAGGATCGTCTTGCGCTGACCCTCGCCGCGGGCCAGCTGGTACCGCCGGATGGCCAGCAGACCCGCGAGTTCACCCTGCGAACCGGCGTTGGGCTGCACGGACACCGCCGCGTAGCCGGTGATCTCCGCGAGCCATGTCTGCAACTGCTCGATCAGTTCGGTCCAGCCCCGGGTCTGATCCGCAGGGGCCAACGGGTGGATACTCGCGAACTCGGGCCACGAGATGGGTTCCATCTCCGCCGCCGCGTTGAGCTTCATGGTGCACGAGCCCAGCGGGATCATGGTGCGGTCCAGCGCCAGGTCCTTGTCGGAGAGTTCGCGCAGCCACCGCATGAGCGAGGTCTCGGAGCGGTGCGTGTGGAAGACCGGGTGGGTCATGTACTCGTCCGTGCGCAGCCACTCGTCCGGCAGTGCGTCCGCGCTCGCGGCTTCCCCGGAGTCCGAGGTGCGCGCGCCGCACGCCTCGGACACCGCGGTGAGCACGTCCTGGACGTCCCGCTGCGTATGGGGTTCACCGAAGCTCACGCCCACCGTGTCCTGGTCGATGCGGCGGAGGTTGATCCCGCGGTCCGCGGCCGCGGCCACGATGCCGTCCGCCCGGCCCGGCGCGGAGAAGGTCACGGTGTCGAAGAACCGCTCGTGGGCGACGTCGATCCCGCGCTCCCGCAACCCGGCGGCGAGCTCCGTGGCGAGACCGTGCAGCCGCTCGGCGAGGGCACGCAGTGCGACGGGACCGTGGTGCACCGCGTAGGCCGCGGCCACGATCGCGAGCAGGGCCTGCGCCGTGCAGATGTTGGAGGTCGCCTTCTCGCGTCGGATGTGCTGCTCGCGTGTCTGCAGCGCGAGCCGGTACGCGGGTGCGCCCGAGGAATCGGTGGACACCCCCACGATGCGCCCCGGCAAGGAGCGTTCGGTACCCTTGCGGGTCGCCATGAACGCGGCGTGCGGGCCCCCGAAGAACAGGGGCACCCCGAAGCGCTGGGCCGAACCGACCGCGATGTCCGCGCCCAGCTCACCCGGGCTGCGCAGCATGGTCAAGGCGAGCAGGTCGGTGCTCACGGTCACGAGCGCGCCCGCCTCGTGCGCGGCGTCGATCACCGCGGTGGGATCCGTGACGTCCCCGTCCGCACCGATCTGCGCGACGACGACGCCGAAGACGTCACCCTCCGAGACCGCCCGCGCGGCGGCGTCGGGATCACCGAGGTCCGCCGTGACAAGCTCGATACCCGCGGCACGGGTGCGGCCCGTGAGCACGGCGAGGGTCTGGGGCAGGCTGCGGCTGTCCACGAGCACGCGCAGGCTCTTGGATCGGCGGTTGGCGCGGCGCATCATGAGCACGGCCTCGGCCACGGCGGAGGACTCGTCCAGAAGGGACGCGTTGGCCACCTCGAGGCCGGTGAGGTCGATCACCGCGTTCTGGAACGTGAGCAGCAACTCGAGCCGGCCTTGGGAGATCTCGGGCTGGTACGGCGTGTAGGACGTGTAGAACCCGGGGTTCTCCAGGATGTTGCGTCGGATCGCGGCGGGCGTCACGGTGTCGTGGTAGCCCTGCCCGATCATCTGGCGCATCACGGTGTTGCGCGCAGCGATCGAGCGCAGGGCCGCGAGGGCCTCGGGCTCGTCGAGGGGTTCCGGCAGGTCCAGGGCGTCCCGGACACGGATGCTCTCGGGGACGGCGCGGTCGATCAGTTCGTCGAGGCTGGCTACCCCCACGGTGCGGAGCATGACGGCCATGTCATCGGCGTCGGGGCCGATGTGGCGTGACAGGAAGGACATACGAGGGTCTCCTGGGCTGCTTGTGGGCGCGCGAGGGCCCGGTGAGTCCTCCCCGCTCTGTATCGCAACCTGAGAGATTTCGCCGGCGGGCGCAGCAGCTCGCGCCCGTCGACCTGCCCCGTCGGTGCTCTCCCCGTGACAGGGGTGAGCTCTTCAGAGTGGCCCGGTGCGGCGGTACGGGTGCCTGAGAGATTCCCGGGGAGGGTTTGCTCCTTCGGCGATGGCGCGATGCCCGCGGTACAGGCACACGTGGTTCCGGCTCACGAGGATCCGCCATGCTCTCCCGCCGTACGGTGACGGCCAGATGGTCACACATAGTTTCGCACATCACACCGCTACGGGGAATGCGCGAAACCCCGCACCGATCATCGGTGCGGGGTTTCGCGGTGATGTCGTGCCGAACGAACCCGGGGGTCACGTCACGGGACACGGCGGGCGCACGAGGCGCCGTGGATCACTTGACGGTGACGGTGGCGCCGGCGCCCTCGAGGGCTTCCTTCGCCTTGTCAGCGGCTTCCTTGGTGGCGCCTTCGAGGACGGCCTTGGGAGCGCTGTCCACGAGGTCCTTGGCTTCCTTCAGGCCCAGGGAGGTCAGGCCGCGAACTTCCTTGATGACCTGGATCTTCTTGTCACCGGCGGATTCGAGGATGACGTCGAACTCGGTCTTCTCCTCCTCGGCCGCACCGGCGTCGCCGCCGGCGGGAGCGGCACCGGCCACGGCCACGGGGGCGGCAGCGGTGACGTCGAAGGTCTCCTCGAACGCCTTCACGAACTCGGACAGCTCGATGAGGGACAGTTCCTTGAAGGCCTCGATGAGTTCTTCGGTGGTCAGCTTAGCCATGGTATTGGCTCCTTACTTGTACGTGGTGCCGGTGCTGGTGGCGCCGGCGAGGTGTGCGTGGGAAGAACACGGGTGTTTCCCGGGCAATCGCCCGGGACCCCCCAACCGGGTCCCCGAAGGGATCAGGCGGCGTTCTCGCCCTGTTCGTCCAGCTTGGCGCGCAGGGCCTCGGCGGTGCGCACGGTCTTGGACAGCGGGGCCTGGAACAGCGCAGCGGCCTTGGACATCGACGCCTTGGCGGCGCCGGCGACCTTGGCCAGCAGAACCTCGCGGGACTCGAGGTCCGCGAGCTTCTTGATCTCGGACTCGTCCATCGCGACGCCATCCAGGTAACCGCCCTTGACGACCAACTGGGGGTTGTCCTTGGCGAAGTCACGCAGACTCTTGGCGGCCTCGACGGCGTCACCGGAGACGAACGCGATGGCCGAGGGGCCCGTGAGCTTGCCCTCGAACGCGTCGATACCGGACTCGCGAGCCGCGATGGCGGTGAGCGTGTTCTTCACCACGGCGTATTCGGCGTTCTCACCGAGGGAACGGCGCAGCGTCTTCAGCTGAGCCACGGTGAGACCGCGGTACTCCGTCAGGACGGCAGCGTGCGAGTTGGAGAAGAATTCCTTCAACTCCGCAACCGCGGCAGCCTTTTCAGGATTCGCCATGGTGCTCCTTCCTTACATGTGGGTGCCGGCCCGCGTCCCGTACGAGGACACGAAAAAAGCCCCGCGCAGATGCCCGGGGCTCGAGACCACGCCCTGATCACACGCATGAAAATGCGTGTTTTGAGGAGCGGAATTCGTGCTGGTTCACCTGCGCTGGACGGTTCACGTTTCCGAGAACCTCTTAGATCGCGCGTACCGGGGCACGCGTGATGACCGGCGGTCTTTGGTACATCCATCGTACCCCAGGGCGCGGGTGCCCATCAAATCGTCAGGGCCCGGTTCACTCCCCCGTGATGCGCTCCGGGTGGGTGTAGACGTTGCACCGACCCTTGCGGTTGAACCCCACGACCGTGACCCCGCGCTCTCGCCCGTGGGTCACGGCGAGTGCGGAGGGTGCGCTGACCGCGGAGAGCACGGGGATCCCGGCCATGGCGGCCTTGCTCACAAGCTCGAACGACGCCCGAGCGGAGACCTGCAGGACCGCTTCGTGCAGCGGCAGCAGTCCTCGCTGCACCGCCCACCCGATGACCTTGTCCACGGCGTTGTGCCGGCCCACGTCCTCCCGGACCACGAGGGGTTCGTCCCGGCCCACGGGGAACAGCGCCGCCGCGTGCACCCCGCCCGTGGCGGAGAAGACCCGCTGGTGCTCCCGCAACTCATCCGGCAGGGACACGAGCCGCGCCGCGGTGACGAGTGGACGCGGGTGCGCCACGGGGTACGCGGAGGACTTGACCACCCCGTCCAACGACGGCGTGCCGCACACCCCGCACGACGAGGATGTGAACACCTGGCGCTGGGCGTCCGCGCGCGGCCCCGGGGCCGCCGGTGCGAGCCGGACGTCCACCACGTTGTACGTGCGGTGCCCGTCCTGGTCCACGCCCGAGCGGTAGTCCATCTTCACGATGTGCGAGACCTCCGTGATCACGGCCTCGCTCAGCAGCAGCCCCGTCACGAGTTCGAAGTCGTCCCCGGGTGTGCGCATGGTCACGGTGAACTGTTGCCCGTTCAGCCGGATCTCCAGGGGTTCCTCCCCCGCGAGCCGGTCCGGCCCCGCGCGCACTTCCCCGTGGGCGTCGAACGTGCGCACGCGGGCGGGGACGATGATCCGAGCGGCCATCTCAGGCGTCCAGCCCCACCCAGTTGTGCTGCCCGTCCTCGAAGCTCTGCCGCTTCCAGATGGGCACGCGTTCCTTGATGAGGTCCACGAGCTGCGCGCACGCTTTGAACGCCTCGCGACGGTGTCCCGCGGCCACGGCCACCTCGAGCGCGCTGTCCCCCACGGCGAGCGCGCCGATCCGGTGCGCGGCCCACAAGCGCACGTCCGGGTGGGCGCTCGCGATCTCACCGACCACGTCCCGCATGACCTCGCCCGCGCTGGGGTGGGCGCTGTACTCAAGCGCCGTGACACCGTCCTTGCCGCCGTCGTGGTCGCGGATCACGCCGCTGAACCCGACGACCGCCCCGCACCGCGGATGCTGGACCGCACGCTGCGCCTCGGCCGCATCCAGGGGGTCGGTCGTGACGAGCGCCAGCAGCACCTCGCCCGCCGAGGGCTCGGCGCCCGGCGCGGCGTCGTCGTCGGACGACGACGACGCTGCGGGCACCCGCGCGCCGACCGTGCCCGCGGCGGGGGCGGCGTCATGGCCGGGCACGTCCGTGCGCTCGGCGTGGCCCGGGGAGTCCGGGACCGCCGCGGGGACGACCTCCCCCTGCGCGGAGCGCGTCACGGAGCGGTCCTCCCCGTGACCGTGCACGTCCTCGAGCTGCGCGCTGATGTGGTCCAGCAGGGGGTCCAACACGGTCATCCCGTCCTTGACGCCCCCGCGCGAGCCCGGGAGGTTCACCATGAAGGTCTGGCCGGTGTGCCCCGCGACCCCGCGGCTCATCACGGCCGTGGGGGTCTTCTGCAGCCCCGCGCTCCACAGCGCGTGCATGATCCCCGGCGACTCGCGCTCCAGCACCCGGGCCGTGGACTCGGGCGTGACGTCGTCCGAGTTCAGTCCGGTGCCCCCGGTCGTGATCACGAACCGCGGGGCGGCAGGCCCGGATGCCGATGTGAGGTTGCGCAGCAGCTTGAGGACCTCGGGCCCGTCCGGGATCACGCGCAGCGTCACGTCCAGGCCGCGGCCCCGCAACCAGTCCCGCAGTAGCGGCCCGCAGCGGTCCTCCGCCGTGCCCGACGCCGCCGAGCTGGACACCACGACCACCACGGCGCCGCGCCCCTCCAGGTGAGTGTCGCCCACCTCGTGTTGACGGGAGGGACGGCCGCGGGCCGGATCCGCGTGCTCACTCATCGGGCGCTCCAATCGCCGCTCTTGCCGCCGGACTTGGCGAGCACGCGGGTGTCGGTGATCGTGGCGGCCTTGTCCACGGCCTTGATCATGTCGTACAGGGTCAGCGCGGCCACGCTCGCCGCAGTGAGGGCCTCCATCTCCACGCCGGTGACACCGCGGGTGCGCACGGTCGTCTCGATCACCACGCGGTCCTCGCGCGGGGTGAGGTCCACGGTCACCTTGCTCAGGGGCAGCGGGTGGCACAGGGGCACGAGGTCCGGGGTGCGCTTGGCGGCCATGATCCCGGCCACCCGCGCCACGGCGAGCGCGTCCCCCTTGGGCAGCCCCCCCGAGGCCAGCAGGTCGATCACATCCGGGCGGGTCATGAGCACGGCCTGGGCGGTGGCCTCGCGCGAGGTCACCGCCTTCTCGCTCACGTCCACCATGTGCGCCGTGCCGTCCTCCCGCACGTGTGTCAGGTGCTGTTGTCCGGGCTCCGGCTCTCGTTCGCTCACGCTGGCTCTCCTGTTCGTTCCGTTCCGTCTGCTGCGCCCGCGGGCACCGGGTCGTCGTCCGCGGGCAGCACGCCGCCGTCCACCGGCAGTACCGCCACGGTCGTCCCGGCAGCGAGTTCGTGCTCCCCGGGCGGGATGCGCACCAGGACGTCCGCATGGGCGGCGGCGCTCAGCAGGTGCGACGACGCTCCCCCCACGAGACGCACGCACGGGACCGTTCCGTCCCCCGGGTGTTCCATACTCCCGCGGCGCAGCTGGGTCCTGGTGACCAGCGGTCGAACCGCCTCGCCCAATTCGGCCGTGAACCACCGCGGCGACGGGCAACACCCCCACGCGGCCGCGAGCGCGGGACGCACGAAGACCTCGCACGAGACCCACGTGCTCACGGGATTACCGGGCAGGCAGATCACGGGCACGCCACGGAACGTGCCGTGTCCCTGGGGGCCTCCCGGTTGCATGGCCACGTGGTCGAACCACGTGTCCCGGCCCCCCCGCTCGAGGCCCTGGCGCACGACCTCGAACGCGCCCGCGCTGATCCCGCCGCTCGTGATCACGAGGTGGGGTCTTGCCTCGGTGACAACGTGATCCAGGGCTCGCACGAAGGCGTCCGGGTCGTCGTCCACACGGACCCGGGTCACCGATTCGGCGCCCGCCTCGGACAACCACGCGGCCAGCAAGGGGCCGTTGGCGTCGTGGTACATCCCGGGGCGCGGCGCGTGCCCGTCGGGCGCGATCTCGTCCCCTCCGCTCACCACGACCACACGCGGTCCGGTGCGCACGGACACCTCGGTTCCCGGGCCCAGTCCGAGCGCGGCGCACGCACCGAGCGCCGCAGCCCCCAGCCGCGTTCCGGCGGGCAGCGCCACGGCGCCGCGGGCGACGTCGCTCCCGGCCGCTCGCACGAAGGTGCCCTCGGTGACGGACCGGGCGACGTCGGGGCTGATCGCCACGGCCGGGACGTCGAAGCGCGGAGGACGCACCCGTTCCACGGGGATCACCGCGTCCGCGCCCTCGGGGAGCACGGCCCCGGTCATCACGGCGGTCGCGGTACCGGGTGTGTGCCGCGCGGGTTCGGCACCCGCGGGCCGCACGTCCGCGACGGGCAGTTCGATCCCTTCAGCATCCCCTGGCTGGGGCGGGACGGAGGGGGTCAGATCGGCCACGCGCACCGCGAACCCGTCCATCTGCGAGTTCGCCAACGGTGGCAGGTCCGCCTCCGCCACGAGGTCCCGAGCGAGCACGCGTCCCGCGGCGCGCGCGAGGGGCAGGAGTGCGGCGTCGTCGTGGGACGCCGAGTTGAGCAACTCGACCAGCGTGCGCTGGTGCGTTTCTATACAGCGGGACATGGCTCCAGGGTAGCCACCCCGCCGGGGGTTCCGCCCGTGCTGGGGGCAGCACCTACACTGGACGGTATGTCCGTTTTCCTCGGTAATCCCCATGTCCTCCCCGTTCGCGGGGTGCCCACGCAGGGGCCGCTGACGGACCGCTTCGGACGTACCGCCACGGACCTGCGCATCTCCCTCACGGACAAGTGCAACCTCCGGTGCACGTACTGCATGCCCGCGGAGGGCATGCAGTGGCTGCCGCGGGAATCGTTGCTGACGGTCCCGGAGATCGTGCGTTTGGCCGCCATCGCCGTCTCGGACTTCGGGGTGCGGGAGATCCGACTCACGGGCGGGGAACCGCTCATCCGCCCCGATCTCGAGGAACTCGTGGCCGCCCTGACCGAGCGCATGCCGGGGATCCCCGTGTCCATGACGAGCAACGGCATCGGACTCGCCGGGCGTGCCCAGGCCCTCGCGGACGGCGGGATGACCCGCGTGAACATCTCCCTGGACACCCTATGCGCGGACACCTACGAGAAGCTCGCCCGCCGCGGGCGGCTCACCCAAACGCTCGAGGGCGTGGCTGCCGCCCAGGACGCGGGCATGAGCCCGGTGAAGCTCAATGCCGTCCTGATGCGCGGGGTCAACGACCACGAGGCGCCCGCGCTGCTGCGCTGGGCCCTGGACCACGACTGCGCCCTGCGCTTCATCGAACAGATGCCCCTGGACGCGGACCACGGCTGGACCCGGAAGAACATGGTCACGGCCAGCGAGATCCGCGAGTCCCTGTCCCGGGACTTCGACATCACCCAGGACACCGCACCCCGCGCGGGCGCCCCCGCGGAGAAGTACCTCGTGCGGGAACGCGGCCAGGACACCGTGGTGGGGACCGTGGGGATCATCGCGTCCGTCACGGAACCGTTCTGCGAGGACTGCACGCGCACTCGGATCACCGCGGAGGGCCACGTGCGCTCGTGCCTGTTCTCCCACCACGAGACGGATCTGATGCACCTGTTGCGCTCGAACGCGACCGACCGGGACATCGCCCAACGCTGGCGCGATGCCATGTGGGTCAAGCCGCGCGCCCACGGGATGGACCACGCGGGCCTCGACTCCGGGGACTACGTCCAGCCCGACCGCAGCATGAGCGCGATCGGGGGCTGAGACCGTGCTCGTGCGTTATTTCGCGGCCGCCGCTGCCGCGGCCGGGACAGAGGAAGAGCACGTGGAGACCACCACGGCCCTGACCCGCTCCGAGCTGCAGCAACTGTTGGTCACCCTGCACCCCGTGGCCCCACCGGGCGAACGCGCGCTGGCCCAGGTGTTGCCGCAGTGCTCGTGGCTCGTGGACGGTGTGGCCGCCCGGGACCCGGAGTCCCCCCTGGCCCCGGCCGCCACGGTGGACGTCCTCCCGCCTTTCGCGGGGGGCTGATCGGATGCCCGGTCCCACCCCACCCGCGTGGAGCAGCGGTCTCGAACCCCTGCATCACGCGGCACGCGACGCCGCCCGGACCCTCGCACACCGGGCCGGGTCAGCACTCGCGGACTCCCGGCCCGGCGGCGCGATCGAGATCGTCCCCCTGGACCGGGCGGCGGGTCGCACCGCGGCCCACGACGTCCGCGCGGCATGTCCCGTCCCGCACTACGCCTCGAGCGCGATGGACGGGTACGCGGTCCACGGACCGGGACCGTGGCGCGTCGTCGCCCCGGGCCCCCGTGCGGGGGCATCCGACGGACGGCGACTGGATGATCACCTGACCGACGGCGCTGCGCCGTCCGCGCCGCTGCCGAGTGCCGCGTCCGCGGTCACCCTCGCGCCCGGCACGGCCGTCCCCGTGGTCACGGGCGGCGTGATCCCGGACGGCACCACCACGGTCATCCGCGAAGAGTTCGCAACCCGCCGCGGCGAGCTCCTCGAGCTGTCCCCCGACAGCCCGCGCACGGAACTCGCGGGCAGGCACATCCGCCCGGCCGGAACGGAATGCGCTCGGGATGAGACCGTAGTGCGGGCGGGCACCGTGCTCTCCCCCGCGCACGCGGCGTTCCTGGCCGTGGCCGGACGGGACGACGTGCCGGTGCGTAGCGTCCCGCGGGTGGCCCTGCTGCTCACGGGTTCCGAGGTGCGTACCAGCGGACTCCCGGCTCCCGGGTACGTGCGCGATGCGTTCAGTATGTCCCTACCGCCCATGGTGCAGGCCTTCGGCGGACGCACGGTCACGGTGCGCCGCGGTCCCGACCACGCCGCAGCGCTGCGTTCGCTGTTCCGCGAACTGAGTGCCGAGCACGACCTCGTGGTCACCACGGGTGGCACGTCCCGCTCGCGCGCGGACTTCGTGCGGCCCATGGTGCAGGACGAGTGCCACGTGATCGTGGACCAGCTGGACCTCATGCCCGGTCACCCCACATTGTTCGGGGCCGCGCGGGACACCGCCGTGCTCGCACTGCCGGGCAATCCCCTGGGTGCCATGGTGGCGTTCCTGCTGCTGGGCGGGGCATTCCTGGCCGGTCAGCTGGGCCGCGAACCACGACCTTTCGCCCCCGCCGTCGCCGGGGAGGAACTGGCCGGGGCCCGCTCCGAACGACTGCTGCCCGCGCGGCGGCACGACGGCGGTTGGGTCCCGTGCCGCGCGATCGGCTCCAACATGGTGCGCGGGCTCGCCGCGGCGGAGGGTCTGCTGTCCGTGCCCCGGGAGGGGCTGGCCCGTGGACAGGAGACGGTAGTACTGCCACCGCCATGGTGAGTGACCGGCCCGGCGATCAGTGGATGCTGAAGTCCTGCTCCCAGATCGCGGACTGACCGGCATCCCGGAAGCCGAGCTGGGCGTTGACCCAGTTCATCCGGTCGTTGCCGCTGTGGGTCCACGAGTACACGGTCCGGACCTCGGGGGCCACGTTCACGAGCTGCTCGAGGTTGGCGAACTTGAGCCGCATCCCCAACCGGTGCCCGCGGTGGGTGCGCACCACGAGGGTCTCGTCCTGCAGCGCCAGGGCCGGGCGGTGCTGCGCGAGGATCAGTTCGGTCATCCCCACGAGCTCGCCCGTGCGCACGTCCTGGACCACGGCCATCAGGGACCGGTCGCCGTCCTCCTGACGCAACTGTTCCGTGCGGCGCACCCGAGCGCCGTCCCACGGGTCGGGGTCCGCCACGATCGGCCGCACGAACGAGTCGGTGGGGATCTTGGCGTGCAGCTGCGCGAGCGGGGCCAGGAGCTCATCCGGGGCCTCCCCCACCCATGTGTGCAGGCGGTAGTGGTCCGCGAACGGCACGGCCTCGAGGGATTCGTGGATGCGTGCGGCGCGCTGCTCGTCCAGCGGCACGGGCAGGAGCGCGAAACTGCTGACCGTGCGCAGGGTGTACCCGGCGTGCTGGGCGAACCTCGTCTGGCGGTGGCTCGCGGGCAGGCGCCCGGAACCATCGGCGGCGTCGAGCCATCGGACGGGAGCCACGGGGCTCGCACCGCCGTCGGCCGTGCCGTCCGCACTGCCGTCCCCGGGGCCGGAGGGGTCGCGCGCCTCGGACGCCGGGTGCTCGGTCACGAGGCGGATGAACCGGCGGGACTCACCCCGCGCGAGTTGCTCCGCAGCACTCAGAAGACCGCGCCCGATCCCCTCGGAGGTCTCGTCCGGGGCCACGTCCACCACGATCTGCGCCATGTCGGTGTCCGCGATCAGGGGCATCCGTACCTCGGCGCGTCCCACGAGACGGTCGCCGAGGTACGCGCACAGGATGTTCACTCGCTCGTAGGGGTCGTGCAGGTCACGGAAGATATCGTGGGGGCCGTTGCTGAGCTGACCGGTGCCCCACACGTGTCGCCGGGAGGACTGCACGAGCGCGGCCACGCACCCCAGGACCCGCTGCGCCTCGTCGTCGAAGGTGGCGGGGATGCGCAACAACTCGATGCGTACCGGTGACGGCTCCGTCACAGTGCTCTCCTTCCGCGCCGACCGGCCGGGACGGCACCCGGGCGACGGGCCCCGTCCACGGAACCCGGCCTCAAGTACATCATGAATTCGTAACGGCGTTTTCCGCCGTCCCACGAAAGAAGGGTCCGGCCGGTGACGGCACGGACCCTTCCCTCAACGGCAGGGAACGCGAGCGTTCCACCGTTACGTACCTGCGATCACGCCTGGGTGGTGACCTCGGTGGCGTTCGGGTCCACGGGGATGCCCGGGCCGAACGTGGTGGCCACGGTGGCCTTGGTGATGTAACGACCCTTGGACGCGGCCGGCTTCAGACGGAGCACCTCTTCCAGCGCGGCACCGTAGTTCTCGGCGAGCTTCTGGGCGTCGAAGGACGCCTTGCCGATGATGAAGTGCAGGTTGGAGTGCTTGTCCACGCGGAAGTCGATCTTGCCGCCCTTGATGTCGGACACGGCCTTGGCCACGTCCATCGTCACGGTGCCGGTCTTGGGGTTCGGCATGAGGTTACGAGGACCCAGGATCTTGCCCAAACGACCCACCTTGCCCATCATGTCCGGGGTGGCCACGGCGGCGTCGAAATCGGTCCAACCGCCCTGGACCTTGGCGATCAGGTCGTCGGAACCCACGAAGTCCGCACCGGCGGCCTCGGCCGCGGCGGCCTTGTCACCGGTCGCGAACACGACCACGCGGGCGGTCTTGCCCGTGCCGTTGGGCAGGTTCACGGTGCCGCGGACCATCTGGTCCGCCTTGCGGGGATCCACACCGAGGCGCATGGACACCTCGACGGTGGAATCGGACTTGCTGTTCTCGGCCAGTTCCTTGGCCAGGGCGACCGCCTCGGCGGGAGCGTAGAACTTGCCCGCCTCGATCTTCTCGGCAGCTGCCCGGTATGCCTTGCTGCGCTGTGCCATCTGCTTGTTCTCCTTGTGCAGTTGTGGTCAGCGGGCCGCGCTCGGCCCTGCCACGATGGTTGTCTTCGTTACGAGCTCGGAAGAGCTCAGTTGACCTCGATGCCCATGGAACGGGCGGTGCCGGCGATGATCTTCGCGGCGGCCTCGACGTCGTTGGCGTTGAGGTCTTCCTTCTTGGTCTCGGCGATCTCACGGACCTGGTCCATGGTGATCTTCCCGACCTTGTTGGTGTGCGGGACACCGGAGCCCTTGGCGACGCCAGCGGCCTTCTTGATCAGCTGCGCGGCGGGTGGGGTCTTGGTGACGAACGTGAACGAGCGGTCCTCGTACACGGTGATCTCGACCGGCACGATGTTGCCGCGCTGGGATTCGGTGGCCGCGTTGTAGGCCTTGCAGAATTCCATGATGTTGACGCCGTGCTGACCCAGCGCAGGACCCACGGGGGGAGCCGGGTTGGCGGCGCCCGCCTGGATCTGCAGCTTGATCAGGCCTGCGACCTTCTTCTTGGGAGCCATGTGATGGTCCTTCTTCTAGCTGTGCGTACCGCCGCACAGGAGCGTACGACGGCGGGTGGTCGCCGTGGCGCGGCGACCGAACGGAAACACCCCGGACCAAAGCACATCCGGGGCCGGTTTCCGAAATCTTGGGGGACTAGATCTTGGTGACCTGGTCGAAACCGAGGGTCACGGGGGTCTCGCGTTCGAAGATGGACACCAGCACCACGAGCTGCTGGGATTCCACCTTGATCTCGGAGATCGTGGCCGGGAGGGTCTCGAAGGGGCCCTCCTTCACGATCACGGACTCGCCGACCTCGAAGTCCACGGTGACCTGCTGGGCGCCACCCTGGGCACCCGCGCTGGAACCGGCGGTCTCGCCCAGGCCCTTGGCCTTCTCGGGGGTCTCGAACGTGGGGGCGAGCATGTCGAAGACCTCGTCCAGGCGCAGCGGCACCGGGTTGTAGGCGTCCTGGCCCACGAAGCCCGTGACACCCGGGGTGTGGCGCACCGCGCCCCAGGAGGCGTCCGTGAGGTTCATGCGCACGAGCACGTACCCGGGGATCCGCACGCGGCGCACGGTCTTGCGCTGCGAGTTCTTGATCTCCACGACCTCTTCCATGGGCACCTCGATCTGGAAGATGTCCTCTTCCATGTTGAGGGACTGGATGCGGGTCTCGAGGTTGGTCTTCACACGGTTCTCGTACCCCGCGTACGTGTGGATCACGAACCAGTCGCCCTCTTGGCGGCGCAGCTTGGCCTTAAATTCCACCGCGGGGTCGACGTCGTCCTCGGCGGCTTCCGCCGTGGCCGCGGCGTCCTCGGTGGGGACGGGCACGGCCTCGCCGTTACCCTCGGCGGCGTCGAGGTCGGCTTCCTGCACGGTGCGCTCGTCGGAGTCCTGCTGCGGATCCGTGGTCTCGGTGGTCTCGGACGTGCTCTGCGCCGACTCGTCCCGCGCAGCGTCCGCCATCAGGGAGTCGAGCTGAGCGGGCTGGGTGTCGTCGTTATCGAGCTCGTGATCGGTCACCGGGGATTCCTGCTTTCTGTGGACGTCTGGAAGTGGTGGAAGGACTTACTGGGCCTGGTCGCCGTTCCCGAACAGCCAGATGGCCACCTGACCGAAGCCCAGGTCCAACAGGGAGATCAACACCATCATGAACGCCACGAACGCCAGCACGACCAGGACGAAGTTGACCAGTTCCCGGCGGGACGGGGCGACGACCTTCTTGAGTTCTCCCACGACCTGACGGATAAACAGCCAGATCCGGCCGAAGATCCCACGTTTGTGATCGGAACCGGCAGGTTGACCCGGGGTCTGTCCTGTGACGGTGTGCGACATCGGCTCTCCCCTGCGTGAAGCAACTTCTCGGCGGTGGTGTGCGTGCCGTTGTGGGTCCTGAAGCAGGGCAGACAGGACTCGAACCTGCAACCTGCGGTTTTGGAGACCGCTGCGCTACCAATTGCGCCACTGCCCTTCGACACCGCGCCGCAGCCGTGCGCGACACGAAATCCGGTGCCCGAGCCTATCATCGGCCCGTCATCCCGCCGTCGGGAGTCCATCCCGGGGCAGAGCGCACCGCACTGGTGGCGGCACCAACAGACCATGGTACGCGCCCGCCGCGTCCCGTGCAAAGCAGGGGCCCGGCCACCTAAGCTGGGAGCGGTGTCCGCGTCCCCGGTCGGACCCCGGGCCCGTCAGGTTCCCGTACGGATCCGTGCGCGGGCCAGTGTGAGGCCCGCCCGCCGGGACGACCCGGTCAGTCCAAGCAGCCCAGTCAGCCCAGGAGAAATGATCACCATGTCACCAGCGCAGCAGCGCATCTCGCATCGGATCTCGGCGATCGCGGAGTCCGCGACCCTCGCCGTGGACGCCAAGGCCAAGGCCCTCAAGGCCGAGGGGCGGCCGGTGATCGGCTTCGGCGCGGGTGAACCGGACTTCGCGACCCCCGACTACATCGTGGATGCCGCCGCCGAGGCTCTCCAGGACCCCAAGAACTTCCGCTACTCCCCCGCCGCGGGACTGCCCGAGCTGCGTTCAGCGATCGCGCAAGCCACGCAGCGCGACAGCGGATGGGCCGTGGAGCCCTCCCAGGTGCTCGTGACCAACGGCGGCAAGCAGGCCGTGTACCAGGCGTTCCAGACGGTCGTGGACGACGGCGACGACGTCCTGCTGCCCGCCCCATATTGGACCACCTACCCTGAAGCCATCCGACTGGCCGGCGGCAACCCCGTGGAGGTCTTCGCGGGTGCGGACCAGGAGTACAAGGTCACGCCCGAACAACTTGAGGCCGCATACACGGAGCACACCAAGGCCCTGTTGTTCTGCTCGCCCTCCAACCCCACGGGTGCGGTCTACACCGCCGAGGAGACCCGGGCCGTGGGTGAATGGGCCGCGGCCAAGGGCATCTTCGTGATCAGCGACGAGATTTACCAGCACCTCACGTACGACGACGTGGAGTTCACCTCTATGGCCCGCGCCGTACCCGAGCTGCACGAGAACCTCATCCTGCTCAACGGCGTGGCCAAGACCTATGCGATGACCGGGTGGCGTGTGGGCTGGCTGGTTGGTCCCGCAGACGTCGTGAAGGCCGCGACCAACCTGCAGTCGCACCTGAGTTCCAACGTGAACAACGTGGCCCAGCGCGCGGCCCTGGCCGCACTGAACGGGCCCATGGACCAGGTGGAGCGCATGCGCGAGGCCTTCGACCGGCGTCGTCGCACGATCGTGGACGGGCTCAACGCGATCGACGGCGTGGTGTGCCCCACCCCCACCGGTGCGTTCTACGCGTACCCAGACATCACGGCGCTGTTGGGCCGCGAGTTCGCGGGCGTCACGCCCACCACGAGCGCGGAGCTCGCGGAACTGATCCTCGAGAAGGCCGAGGTGGCAGTGGTCCCGGGTGAGGCCTTCGGCCCGTCCGGGTACCTGCGCCTGTCCTACGCCCTGGGCGACGACGATCTCGCCGAGGGCCTGTCCCGTCTGCAGAACTTCCTGGGAGGCACCGAATGAGCGTCAAAGAGACCTTGCACGAGCTGGACGAATTGCTGCCCTCCGCCGTGGCCCTGCCCAGCTCGGCTGTGGTGGCCGGCGGACTGATCGGCGGTTACGCGGTGGCCCGTTTCACGGGGGTGCGCGCCCTGGGCGGCGCGGTCCTGCTCGCGAAGGGCGTGGTCGCCGGGCGCACGTGGTACCGCTCCGCGGGACCCGCCACGACCGCGGGCCTGAGCGTGCTGTACCTCGCCGGGTTCGGACTGTCCCACCCGCTGGCCAAGAAGATCGGCGCGTGGCCCTCGGTGTTCACCGTGGCCGCTGTCAACGCCGCGGCGTCGTGGGCGCTCGTGGACCGGCACAACTTCCGGGGCGAGACCGCCTGAGGCCCCCGCGCGGACGCACCCTTCACCGCGCACGCACCCTCCCCAGCGCACGCACCCCCGACGGCGGATGACCGCTGTTGGGGGCGCCGTTCGTTCAGGGGCGCCGTTCGTGCAGGGAGCGCCTTCCGTTCAGACGGCGCGGCCCGTTCAGGCCGTACGGCCCGTTCGGGGAGCGCCGTCCGCACGGGTGATCAGTGCGCGGATTCCCGGGCCGGGCGGCGTTGTGCGACGACGGCGACCGCGAGATCCGCCGCGAGCACGAGGCCGCGAGTTCGCTGTAGAGCCGCCCGGGCTCACCCAGCAGCAGGTCCCGGTGCAACCAGTCGATCGTGGTGCGCAGCGGCAGAGTGCAGTCTTTGCAGCAGGGCCATGAACCAGGCGTGGGAGGGGCGCGCGCCCTCGCGGGCGCGTTCGGACGACAGTGCGTTCCGTATTGCGGACATGATGAAGTACCTCTCGACGGCAGGTGGTGAGGACACCCCGCAGGCGAGTGCCCGGGGTGTGCTCGAAAGGAAAGCGGCTCAGACGGAGAGAGCCGGCGGTCCGCGTGGGGAGATGATGCGCACGGGTGACCACGCGCGCGGGGGCAGGGGGTAGGCCAGGGGGACGGGGCGCAGGGCATGACCCTGGGCGTGGGCCGTCCCGATCACGTGGGAGGACGGCCCCGCGGCATGACCGCCCAGCGAGAACGGCGCGTGGAAGGGCACCTGGTTCAGCGCCACGGCACACGCGATTCGTACGGCGCCGAGACGCCGCCCGGCGAGAAGCACGCACACGAGCCCCGCGGCCGGGAGGGTCAACGCCAGGAGGGCCATGTTCGGCGGGTTCGGGTCCACCGCGTAGTGGGACGTGGCCTCGCACAGGGTGGATACGCCAGCGGCCGCCCAGCCACGAATCAATCAGGCCGGGCGGCTCACGGGGTGGAACCAACCATGGACGCTTCCGGGGGACAGTGGGAGGAGCCGGGTATCAGTCGTCCACGGCGTCGCGGCCGCGGCGCACGATCAGCGGGTCTGGCGGGTACACCACGGAGGTGTCCTTGTCCTCGTAGTCGAACTGGTTGAGGAAGAAGCGCATGGCGTTGAGGCGGGCGCGCTTCTTGTCGTTGGACTTGATGGTGATCCACGGGGCGTGGTCCGTGTCCGTGCGGCGGAAGGTCTCCTCCTTGGCCACGGTGTAGTCCTCCCAGCGGTCCAGGGACGCGAGGTCCATGGGCGAGAGCTTCCAGCGGCGCACCGGGTCGATCTGGCGGATCGCAAAGCGCGTGCGCTGCTCGTGCTGCGTCACCGAGAACCAGAACTTGGTCAGGTGGATCCCCGAGTCCACGAGCATCTTCTCGAACACGGGCGCCTGCAGCATGAAGCTCTCGTACTGCTCGTCCGTGCAGAAGCCCATCACGCGCTCCACGTTGCCGCGGTTGTACCACGAGCGGTCGAACAGCACGATCTCACCGTTGGTGGGCAGGTGCTGGATGTAGCGCTGGAAGTACCACTGGCCCTGCTCGCGGTCCGAGGGCTTGTTCAGGGCCACCACGCGGGCGGCGCGGGGGTTGAGGTGCTCGGTGAAACGCTTGATGGTCCCGCCCTTGCCCGCGGCGTCCCGACCCTCGAACACGATCACGTGTTTGAGGTCGTTGTCCTGGCCCCAGTACTGGAACTTCAACAGCTCGATCTGCAACTGGTACTTCTCGAGCTCGTAGTCCTCGCGGGACATCCGCTCGTCGTACGGGTACCCCTCACGCCACGTCTCCACCGCGCTTCCACCCGGGTCGATCAGATCCGGGTCCGGGGACTGCCCGTCCCGCACGGTGTACCCCTGGTCCACGAGCTTGTCGATGAACTCGCGCAGGTTCTCCCGGGCCGGTTCTTGCTGGGCGGTCATAACGTCCTCCTGGTGGCCTGACATCGCGAACGGCGTGTTCACAGATCCTCCCCCGATCTTAGTTGTCCACATTAACCACGGGTGGACGGGGCCCACCGTGTGCCGCGCGTCCGTTCATCCGGTGTCCCGGGCAACGCCGAGCGCGCGTCACTAGGATGGAAGGGGAACAACGACACGACACGACACGACAGAGGGGAACTGAGGCACACATGCGAATCGGGCTCATGACCAGCGGCGGGGACTGCCCCGGACTCAACGCGGTGATCCGCGGCGCGGTGTTGCACGGCATCAAATCCTTCGATCACGAGTTCGTGGGCTTTCGGGACGGCTGGCGCGGCGTCGTCGAAGGGGACATCATCGACCTGCCGCGGCAAAGCGTACGCGGCCTCGCGCGCCAGGGCGGGACCATCCTGGGCACCTCGCGCACCAACCCCTTCGACGGCCCCCAGGGCGGTCCCGAGAACATCGCCAAGGTCCTGGAGCGTCACGGGATCGACGCCGTGGTCGCGATCGGCGGCGAAGGCACCCTGGCCGGCGCCAAGCGGCTCGCGGATGCGGGGCTGCCCGTGGTGGGCGTGCCCAAGACCATCGACAACGACCTGCAGGCCACCGACTTCACGTTCGGTTTCGACACCGCGGTCTCGATCGCAACGGATGCGATGGACCGGCTGCGCACCACCGGCGAATCGCATCACCGGTGCATGGTCGCGGAGGTCATGGGCCGCCACGTGGGCTGGATCGCGCTGCACTCCGGCATGGCCGCCGGCGCGCACGCCATCCTGATCCCCGAATTCCGGGAGTCCATGGAGCAGGTTTCCGAGTGGGTCCGTGAGGTCCACGAGCGTGGCCGCTCACCGCTCGTTGTCGTGGCGGAGGGCTTCATCCCCGACGACCGCGAGGAGGCCATCGCGGGCAAGGGCACCGAGGCGTCCGGGCGCCCGCGGCTGGGGGGCATCGGGGACTTCGTGACGCGGGAGATCGAGGAGAACACCGGCATCGAGACCCGCAACACGATCCTGGGTCACATCCAGCGCGGTGGCGCGCCCACCGGCTTCGACCGTGTCCTGGCCACGCGACTGGGGATCGCCGCCGTGGGGATGGCCACCGAGAAGCAGTGGGGCAAGATGTGCGCGCTGCGCGGCACGGACGTGGTGCGCGTGGACTTCTCCGAGGCGCTCGACGGGCTCAAGGTGGTACCGCAGGACCGCTACGACGAGGCCAAGGTGCTGTTCGGTCGCTGAGCCCCGACTCGTGGTGGCGCCCCGTTCCCCTCCGAGGGGAACGGGGCGTCACCACATGTCAGTCGTGTTAGGTCAGAGCCGCATTCCACCGCCGCGCGGACCGCGCATGAGCCCCTGGGCCCGGCCCACCACGGACCCGGCATCCGGGGGGACCACCACGGTCTGGGCGGCGGCCCACTGTTCGGCGGGTGCGTCCGCGGACGTGCCGCCCGCGGCGTCGTCGGACGCGCCGTTGCCGTTCGATGCAGCCTCCTCCGAGCCCTGCACGACGGTGTCCCGCACGGTGAGCACCGCGTCCGGGGCGACCGAGCGTTTGAGCACGGCGAGCGCGATGGGGCCGGCCTCGTGGTGCAACTGGGCCGCGGTCACGCGACCCACGACCTTGCCGTTCAGCTCGACCGTGGCCCCGGGGCCCGGGAGCGTGTGCTGGGAACCGTCCAGGTCCAGGAACGTGAGCCGGCGCGGCGGGTGGCCCAGGTTGTGCACGCGGGCCACGGTCTCCTGGCCCTTGTAGCAGCCCTTGGCCAGGTGCACGGCGGTGCGCATCCAGTCCAGTTCGTGCGGAATGGTCTTCTCGTCCGTGTCCGCGCCCCAGCGCGGCCGCCAGGCCTCGATCCGCAGGGCCTCCGCGGCCCACGAACCGGCGAGCGAGTACCCCTGTTCCTCGAGAGCCGCGACCGCGGTCTCCAACGACGCGAGCGGAATCAGGTGTTCGTACCACGAGCGCGCGGCACCCGGGTGGTCCTCGGTCACGGCGTAGGCGTGACCGCCCGCGCCGACGCCCGGCCACGGGTCGTGCCACACCAGCATGGGGTTGGTCTGGGCGGGAAGCAACTCACGAAGGTCCCGCGTGGCGACGAGCACCGCCCAGCGGTCACTGACGTCCTCGATCTCCACCCGCAGGGCGAAGCGCATGGTGGTCAGCCAGTCGGCGAGCCCTGCGGCCTCCCGGGCCTCGGTGATCAACCACGTGGTCCCGCCATCGTCGACCACGTGCGGAGCGAATTCCACGCGGCCCTGGATGCTCAGGAAGAGGGTTTCGGTACTGACCCCCGGGGTCAGTCCGGTGAGCACCTGCGACGACAAGGTGGTGAGCCAGCTCAGTCGATCGGGGCCACTCACGGTCACGACGCCGCGCTGGGACTGGTCCACCACGGCCCTCCCCCGGGCCAGGGCGCGCTGTTCGTGCACGGGGGCGCCGTAGTGCGCCGCGACCCCCTCGTCCAGCGCTTCCGCGGTCACGGCACCGTGGCGGTGCAACAGGACGGAGGAGTATGAGGGTGCGGTGTCAGTCACTTCTGGGGTTCGACCTTGCTCAGTTCGGCGGAAGCGTGCGTCGCGAGTTCGTGGCCCTGCGCGGCCATGTCCCACGCCCACATGAGGTGGTTGTTGACGAGCCCGTAGAGCCGGGTCCCGGAGACGTACTCCTTGGCACCGCGGGCGCGGATCACGGCGTCCGTGCTGAGGTCCACGCGCGGGCCCTTGATCTGGCCCAGGTACAGCTCGGCGACGCCGCCGGGCTGGGCGATCGTCACGGAGATGTCGAAGCCGCCGTCCGCGTTGCGCAGGTCCTCGACGTCCTGTGCGGACTTGAGCACGGGCACGGGGTCCGGCGGGAGCATCCCGGGTCCGATGTCGCCGTCCTCACGGTTACGGGCGAGCTCCCAGAACCCTTGTTCGTACGTGGCCTCGCGCTGGGGTTCGCCCTCTTCGTTGAGCAGCGTGGTCTGCGCGCGGTAGATCATGAACGGTAAGCCGGTCTGTTCGAACGTGACGCGTTGCCGGAAGGCACGCTGTTCGGCGGCGCCGTATCCCATGAAGCCGTTGCCCTCCCACGTGCCCAACAGCCATGCGAAGGGAACGAGTTCGGGGGTCAGGTCCGTGGGGATCTCGACGGGCACGAGTTACAGCTGGCCCTTGAAGAGGCTGAACACGACCTTCAAGGAGATTCCGAGGATGCACAGGCCCGCGAGGCCGAGCAGAACGAGGTAGAAGATTTCGAGAGCAAGCATGGCTTCACGCTACCACGGCGGCCAGTAGCTGGGTCGCGAAAACGGCCACCATACCGAACAGTGCCACGGGTGTGACACCGAGCGTGATCATGCCCCTGCGGCGCAGGTTCTCGGGGGCCGCGGAGATCACGCGGGCACCGGCGACCACCAGGATGATGGTCAGCGGGGCGCCCACGCCCGCGACGGTGAGCCACCTGCTCAGTCCCTGGTCGTGGGCCACGCGGGAGAACGCGATCCACCCCGAGGCGGCAACCGCGGCCAGGACCCCCGTCGCGGAGGCCAGCGCGGATTCCAGACGGTACTTGGCACCCTCCCCCCGCACGAGTTCGGCCACGCACACGGCCATGAAGGACACACCGATGATCGCGGGCAACCACACGAGGCGCTGGGACGGGACGAGTTGTACGAGCAGGCACGCGAGGGTGCCGGCCACCGCGATGAGCACGTTGTGCCGGCGCCGCGCCTGGATCCCCGCGGCGGCGGGCCACCCCACACCGATCGTCACGGCCATGGCCACGGACACGAGCAGCGGCGCCCACGAGCCGATCACGCCCGCCGTGAGCGCGAGGACGAGCGCCACCACGGCGGCGACGATGATGCGCGCGTACTTCATGGCGGGGTTCCTTCGGGGCCGAGGGCGGGCGGTGTGGTGCGTACCCGTTTCAGGGTAACCGGCGCGGGCCTCGCGGCGGGTCACGTGTACCCCCGCACGTCCACGGGGCCCGCCTATACTGGCCCGGTCATCGGCCGTGCCCGCGCGGGAGCGGTCACCTCGCGTCCGAGCGGATCCCACAGTGACCCACATCGCCCTGCTCAGCACCGCCTCCCCCGCCGTGGAGTCCGCACTGCCCGCGCTCGAGCTGCTGCCGCACCGGGTGCGGGTGCACGCCCCGGACGAGAGCAGTGCACTGACCGGGTCCGCGCGCCCGGACGTGGTGATTGTTGACGGCACCCGCAACCTCGTGACGGCGCGCAACACGGCCGTCTCCCTGTCCGGGCTCGAACGCCCGCTGCCCGTGCTCGTGACGGTGACCGAAGGCGGGATGGCGGCCGTGGCGCCGTCATGGTGCGTGAGCGACGTCCTGCTGCACACCGCGGGACCCGCCGAGATCGAGGCGCGGTTGCGCCTCGCGCTCGCCGACGCCGGGACGAACGCGTTCGAGAACGACGACGCCGTGATCCGCGCCGGGGCCGTGGTGATCGACGAGAACTCCTACACCGTGAAACTGGGCGGGCGGGCCCTGAACCTCACGTTCAAGGAATTCGAGCTGTTGAAGTTCCTGGCCCAGCACGCGGGGAGGGTGTTCACGCGCCACCAGTTGCTCTCCGAGGTGTGGGGCTACGACTACTACGGCGGGACGCGCACGGTGGACGTCCACATCCGTCGGCTGCGAGCCAAACTGGGTGCGGATCACGAGCACCTGATCACCACGGTGCGTAACGTGGGGTACAGCTACACCGCGGGCAGGGACCAGACGCCCTGATCGCGCGCCACAACCCACCGAGGAGGCATCCCATGTCCGTGACCGTGACCGCCCACGACGACATCCCGTTCCCCGACGATCTCGTGGCGCTCGCCGAGCGCGCCCACGCCGCGGACGGCGAGCCGCCGTTCTCCGACCAGACCCTCGTGGACGTGCGCTCCGGCCGTGCGGGTGTCACGTGCGTCGTGGCCACCGACGGCGAGCGCCTCGTGGGTGCCGCGGTGGTCGTGCCGCAGCCGGATCGCGCGTCCACGTACACGGTGGAGCTCGTGGTGGACCCCGAGCACCGCAAACGGGGTGTGGCCACGGCGATCGCGGGGCAGCTGCGCGCTCAGCTGGACGGCACCGTGGAGGCCTGGGCCCACGGAAACCACGTGGCCGCGCAACGCCTCGCCGAGCTCCACGGCCTCGAGGCCGTGCGGGACCTCTACCAGCTCAAGCGCGCCGTGGCCGGCGCCGAGGACGTCCCCCTGCCCGTGGACCTACCGGAACATCTCGAGATCCGGGCGTTCGAGGTGGGCCGGGACGAGCAGTCGTGGTTGCGGGTCAACGCCGCGGCGTTCGCCGAGCACCCCGAACAGGGCCGCATGACGCTCGCCGATCTGCAGGAACGCGAGAACGAGTCGTGGTTCGATCCCCGGGGTTTCCTGCTCGCGGTCGCCGCGGACGACCCGGACGACGTCGCGGGCTTCCACTGGACCAAGGTGCACCCGGCCTCGGGGGACGCCGCGGCCATCGGTGAGGTCTACGCCGTGGGGATCGCCCCGGACCACCAGGGCCACGGACTCGGCCGCGCCCTGACCGCGGCGGGCATCAACCACCTGGCCGAACAGGGGCTGGACGAGGTCATGCTGTACGTGGACGCGGACAACCCCGCGGCCGTGGCGCTGTACGAATCCCTGGGCTTCGAGCGCTGGCACGTGGACGTCATGTACCGCAGCTGAGACGGCTACGATCGTTACCGAACCCCGCCCGCGCCGCGCGGTCGAGTCGAGCGTCCGACTACGGAGAGCAGGTCATGGCGAAGAACAAGACCCTGAGTAAGTACGACATCCTCGCCGCCGGCTGTGTGTGCTGGCGGGTGGTGGACGGCGAACTCCAGGTGTTGGTCATCCACCGCCCCCGCTACGACGACTGGTCCTGGCCCAAGGGCAAGCAGGACGACGGCGAGACGCTGCCGGAGACGGCCGTGCGCGAGCTGCGCGAGGAGACGGGGTTGCACATCACCCTGGGGGTCCACCTCGCGGACACCGAGTACACCGTCCGCGGTCATGACAAGCTCGTGCGCTACTGGGCCGCGGAGGTCTCCCCCTTCGCCCACGCGTCCCCGGAGGACGACGAGGTGGACCGGATGAGCTGGTTGCCCGTGGCCCGGGCCCGCTCGATCCTGACCAACGAGGACGACACCGCTCCCCTGGACGAACTCGCCCGCCTGTACGCGCGGGCCTCCCTGGCCACCCGCCCCGTGATCGTGATCCGCCACGCCAAGGCCAAGCCGCGTTCCTCCTGGCAGCGCGCCGAGGGGGACCGCCCGCTCGCCGCCACGGGCAAGCGTCAGGCGCTCGCCGTGACCCGGTTGCTCGCCGCGTGGCAACCGAAGCGCGTGGTGACGTCCCCGTGGTTGCGCTGCATCTCCACCGTGGTGCCCTACGCCAAGAAGTACGGGATCAAGGTCAAGGAGCGCTCACAGCTGACGGAGGCCGCCCACAAGCGCCATCCCAAGCGCGCGGCCCAGGTCACCGAGCAGCTCTTCGACACCGAGCGTCCCGTGGTGCTGTGCACCCACCGCCCCGTGCTGCCCACCGTGTTGAAGGTGCTCGCCAAGCACCTGCCGCCCGCGCTCGCAGCGCAACTGCCGGACGCGGACCCGTACCTGAGCCCCGGTCAGATGATCGTGCTGCACATGCCCCGGGCCTCGCAGAGCGCCCGCGCGGTGGGCTTCGAGATCATTTCCCCGTTCGACGACTGACACCACCCCGACCGCCGGGCCCCCGGCCCGCGTTCATGCCCACGCCGACGCCGCTGTCCCCACCCCGGGCGCGCCCCGACCGTTCGTGAGGTGCGCGCCGCGCGGAGGCCGCCGCAGCGGCGTCGTGAGAGGAGACCCATGCCCATCCCCACTCCCTACGAGGACCTCCTGCGGAACGTGCTCGAGAACGGGACCCCCAAGACGGACCGCACCGGCACGGGGACGCTGTCGGTTTTCGGACGCCAGATCCGCTACGACCTGGGCGGCTCCTTCCCCCTGCTGACCACCAAGCGCGTGCACTTCCGCTCGGTGGCGCTCGAACTGCTGTGGTTCCTCTCTGGCTCCTCCAACGTGCGCTGGCTGCAGGAGCGCGGGGTGAGCATCTGGGACGAGTGGGCGGATGAGAACGGGGACCTGGGGCCCGTCTACGGCGTGCAGTGGCGCAGCTGGCCCGCCGGGCATGGGGAGACGATCGACCAGATTGCCCGCGTGGTCGAGTCCATCCGCACCACTCCGGACTCGCGCCGGCACATGGTCACCGCGTGGAACCCCGCGGAGGTGGACCGGATGGCGCTGCCCCCGTGCCACGCGCTATTCCAGTTCTACGTGCAGCCGCGCGAGGACGGCCCGGACGCCCTGAGCTGCCAGCTGTACCAGCGTTCGGCGGACCTGTTCCTGGGCGTGCCGTTCAACATCGCGTCCTACGCACTGCTCACCGTGATGGTCGCGCAGCAGTGCGATCTGGTCCCGGGTGAGTTCGTGTGGACCGGGGGTGACTGTCACATCTACTCCAACCATTTGGAGCAGGTGCGCACCCAGCTCGCGCGTGGGCCCTACCCGTACCCCCGGTTGCAGTTGCGCCGGCGTCCGGAGTCGATCTTCGACTACGAGTTCGAGGACTTCGAGGTGCTCGACTACCAGCACCACCCCGGTATCAAGGCCCCGGTGGCGGTATGAACGGGGACGTCGTGAACGGGCAAGGCTCGGACGCACTCGCCACGATCGTGGCTCCCGCAAAGGGTGAGCGGCGCCCGAACGGCGGGAGCAACGTCGCCGTGGGCGGGATCTGGGCGCAGTCCCCGGACGGCGTGATCGGGGCGGACGGCAGCATCCCGTGGCACGTGCCCGAGGACCTGAGGTTCTTCTCCCGCACCACCGTGGGGCACCCGGTGATCATGGGTCGGCGCACGTGGGAGTCCTTCCCTGAGCGTTTCCGGCCCCTGCCGGGGCGGCCCAACGTCGTGATCACCTCCCGTCCGGACTCGGTGCCCACGGACGGTTCACGGGTGTGGGCCGTGGACTCGTACGACGCCGCCGTGGCCCTCGCGCTGCGCCTGCTGCCCCCGGCCCCCGGCGCCGATGACGCCGCGCCCGCCGGGACCTCGTCGCGCACCGACGCTGCCTCCTCGGACGGGCCATCCCTCGTGCCGGGGACCGCGCGCGAGATCTGGGTGATCGGCGGCCCGGGGGTGTGGCGCGAGGCCGCCGCGTACGCTCCGCTGCCCCTGACCCGGGCGCTCGTGACCACCATCGAGCTGGACGTCACCGGCGACACCCACGCCCCACACCTCGACGACGAGTGGGCGCGGCGCGAGGTCGCGGACTGGGCCGAGTCCGCCAAGGGGGTCCGTTACCGGATCGACGAATACACGCGCGGTGCCGCGAGCGGGACCGTGACCAGGGGCGATGGGATAGCGTGATGGGACACACAGCTCGAGATGGAGGTCCCCGCCGTGACGACTGAACCCACACCGCAGATCAACAACAGCCCAGACCTGAAGGTCGTCCCCAACCACGACGCTTCACGTTACGAATTGTGGGACGGGGAGCAGTACATCGGGTTCCTGGGCGTGGAGGTGCTCGAGGACGGCACCGTGGACCTGCAGCACACGATCATCTCGGAGGCCTTCGGCCGCCGCGGATACGCGCGGACACTGGTCACGCGCGTGCTGGACGACTACCGGCAGCGCGGCCTCAAGGTCCGGGTCACGTGCAGTTACATCCAGGACTACATGCGTCGCTTCCCGTCCTACCGGGAGCTGCTGGCCACCGCCCCGGACCCGCGGACTCGGGGCTGAACACGGTGCCTCGTTAGACTGGGGCGCATGACTTCACAACCCGCCGCCGTAGGTTTCATCGGATGGCGCGGCATGGTGGGCTCCGTGCTCATGGACCGCCTGCGCGCCGAGAACGATTTCGCCCAGCTCGATCCCGTGTTCTTCTCCACCTCCAATGCGGGGGGTGCGGCCCCCTCGGTCGGGGGCGCCGGGGATCCTGGTGTGCTGCAGGACGCCCACGACCTCGAGGCGCTCTCCAAGTTGCCCATCCTGGTCACGACCCAGGGGGGGGACTACACCAAGGCCGTGCACGGTGAGCTGCGCAAGAACGGCTGGGACGGCATCTGGATCGACGCCGCCTCCACGCTGCGCATGAACGACGACGCCGTGATCGTGCTGGACCCCGTCAACCGGGACGTCATCGACGCCGCCCTGGACCGCGGCGTCAAGGACTTCGTGGGCGGCAACTGCACCGTCTCGTGCATGCTCATGGGCCTGGGCGGACTGTTCCGCAACGAACTCGTGGAGTGGGCCACGTCCATGACCTACCAGGCCGCCTCCGGTGGCGGTGCGCGCCACATGCGCGAGGTCATCCAGCAGTTCGGGGACATCCACGCGAGCGTGGCCGACCCGTTGGCGGATCCCGCCTCCGCAATCCTGGAGATCGACCGAGCCGTGCTCGCCAAGCAGCGCGGCGGTGAACTGGACACCACCCAGTTCGGGGTCCCGCTCTCCGGGTCCCTGATCCCGTGGATCGACGCCGATCTGGGCAACGGGCAGTCCCGCGAGGAGTGGAAGGCCGAGGCGGAGACCAACAAGATCCTGGGCCGCTCCGGGGACCGGACCATCCCGGTGGACGGGCTGTGCGTGCGGATCGCCGCGATGCGCTCCCACTCCCAGGCGCTGACCGTCAAGCTGCGCGAAGAGGTCCCCGTCGCGGAGATCGAGCGCCTGCTGGACGCGGACAACGAGTGGGCCACCGTGGTGCCCAACACCAAGGAGGACTCCATGCGGGACCTCACGCCGGTGGCCGCCTCCGGGTCCCTGCAGATCCCGGTGGGCCGCATCCGCACCATGTCCATGGGCCCGCAGTACATCTCCGCGTTCACCGTGGGTGACCAGTTGCTGTGGGGCGCTGCGGAGCCCGTGCGGCGCATGCTCAAGATCGCCACGGGGACCCTCTGATCAACGGGTCCTGATCCGGGCGTTTCGGTGCGCGCGTTGTGATCCGCGCGCGTTAATCCGTCCGTGCGGCGGGGCTTCCCGCGCCTAGCGAGGATCGTCAGGGGTCGTGGCACGCATGTGCCGCGGCCCCTGCACCAATGTGGGGGGTTTGTCCCGGGCGCGCCGATAGCGCCACTGCGCCATGACATTGGCCCACCATCGCCACGCACGCAGCGCGAGCCGCTTGATCCGCTGGTTCAGCCGGTGGGCCCATTCGAACTCCGTGCTCCAGATCCCCAGCCCCAGGAAGATCGCGAGCCACCCGGGCCCGGGCGTCACGAGCATCACGATCCCCGCGAGCACGAACACCCCGCCGAGCACGATCACGGTGGCCTTGTGCAGGACCCGCAGCACGGGGTGGCGCTCGGACCACGCGCGCAGCCGCAGCACCGCCCGGTGCACCCGGCCCCCGCGTTCGCCGCGCTCGATCTCCTCGTGCAGCTCGGAACTCATGCGCGCGTCCCGCACATGCGGTGCGCCGTGCCGACGCCGCTCGCCCCGATCATCACGACTGTTCCGTTCGTCCCATGGGTCGCGCTCGTCAGAGCGACAGCCCGATCAGCACGGGCTCGGGGGCCAGCCGTACGCCGAAGACCTGTTCCACGCCGCGCTGTACCGTGCTCGCGACGGCGGCGACGTCCTCCCCGGACGCGGTGCCCCGGTTCGTCATGGCCAGCGTGTGCTTGCCGGACAGCGCCGCGCGTCCTCCGGCGACCTCCCCGCCGTCCAGGTCCAACAGCTCGTTTCGGGTGCCCGGCAGCCCGAATCCCTTGCCGAAACCGGCGTGGTCGATCAACCACGCCGCGGAGAATTTCACCGCGCCGGGAACCTCCTGTCCCGTGGCGTCCAGGACCGGGTAGCGGGGGGCGTCCGCGGGGATCCGATCCGTGAGTTCGTCCTCCGGGACCACCGGATTGGTGAAGAAGGACCCCGTGCTGAACGTGTCCCGGTCCTCGGGGTCCAGGACCATGCCCTTGCCCGCTCGCAGTCGCAGCACGGTGTCCCGCACGGTCGCGAGCGGTGCGCTCTGTCCCGTCTCGACCCCGAGCGCCGTGGCCAGCTGGGCGTAGCGCACGGGCATCGATTGCTCCTGCCTGCGCAGGCGGAACGTCACGGAGAGCACCACGTAGCGCGGTGAACCGTGGGTCATGCTGCGCTTGAGCAGGGAGTCACGGTAGGAGAATTCCAGGTCCGCGAAACCGAACGTGAGTTCCTTCCGGGCTTCGCGGTCCCACACCCGCACCCGCACGATGCACTGGGAGACCTCCGCGCCGTACGCGCCCACGTTCTGCACGGGCGTGGCACCCGTGGTGCCCGGGATCCCGGCCAGGGTCTCCAGACCGGCCAGCCCGCGCTGCACCGTCTCCCGAACGGTGTCCTCCCACGGCTCTCCCGCGGCGACGTCCACGAGCGCAGTGTCCGAGTCGCCGTCGGCCGAGCCGCTTCCGTCCGTGACCGTGATCCCGCGCGTGGCCACGTGCACCACGGTCCCCGCGAACGGCTGATCGGACGCGAGGATGTTGGAGCCGCCGCCCACGATCAGCACCCGCTCACCGGCGTCGTCCGCGCGGGAGACCGCGTCGACGAGGTCCGCCTCGGTGGTCGCCTCCACGACCTTCTCGGCGGGGCCCCCCACGGCCGTGGTCGTGAGCTGGGACAGACGTGGTGCGTTCATGAGGCACCACTCTAGTGCGGGAACTTCACAACCGCCTGAGCCTTGACGAGCACCTTGAGTTCCTTGGCCGTGGCCGGATCCGTGTCCGGTTCGGAGAGGTCCGGAGCGGTCACGGTGAGGTCCACGCGCACCGTACGCGCCTCGGGATCCACGACTCCGATCACCCCGCTCACGGTCAGCGCGGTGCTCGGGACCACGCGGTCCTCGAACGTGTTGGGCACCACCACGGGCTTGCTGAACCGGGTCTGGTAGTCCACCACGGCGCCGGGATCGCCGGCCCACTCGGTCACCAGCGCCACGGCCGCACCCATGGTGAACATCCCGTGGGCGATCACGTTGGGCAGGCCCACGCCCTGCGCGAAGTCCTGGTTCCAGTGGATCGGGTTGAAGTCACCAGACGCGCCCGCATAACGCACTAGGTCCGCGCGCGAGACCCCCACGCGGCGCTCCCCGATGAACTGGCCCTTCTCGAGCTCGTCGAACGTGATGTTCACTGGTCCTCCCCGCGTACCAACAACGACGACACGGTGGTCGCCACCTTCTCCCCCGACACCGTGGTGATCTCCACGCGAGAGGTCACCATGGCCCCGGATCCCAGGGGACGCACGTTGTCCACCGTGACCGCGGCTGTCAGCTCGTCCCCGGCGACCACGGGGCGGTGATGCGTGAACCGCTGGTCCGCGTGCACTACGCGCGAGAAGTCGATCCCGGCCTCGGGATCGTTGACCAGGGCGGCGTCGGCCCGCTGGGACACGATGATCGCGAACGTGGGCGGGGCCACGAGGTCCGCGTACCCGGCAGCGCGCGCCGCGGCGACGTCGTGGTGGGCGGCGTCCGTGGCGTGGACGGCGCTCGCGAACTCGCGGATCTTCTCGCGGCCCACGAGGTACGGGGGGATGGACGGGTAGGTCCTGCCCACCACGTCTGCGGATATGGCCATGACTCTCCTCGATCGCTGGGAAGAATTTCTCCCAGCGTACTGGGCGAGCGGGCCCGGACGAACTACCGGGGGCCGAGCACGCGCTCGTCCAGCCGCGCCCGGGCCTGCGCGTAAGCGTCGTCGGACAGCGGGTAGAAGAACGCGCGCGGCACGATCTCCTGACCGTGCTCCAGCAGGTGGCGCGCGTACTCCTCCACCGCGGGGTTCTTCCCGAGCGCCTCGCGCGAGACGTAGACGTAGAGCTCACGGCCCAGCGGGTACCGACCGGAGACCACGGACTCCCGGTCCGGTGCGACGCCGTCCACCGGCAGCGTGGTCACCCGGTTGCGGTCCTCCTCGGGCGCGGCCAGGTAGTTGCCGACCCCCATGAAGGCCAGGGAGTACGGCGCCTCGGCGGCCCAGTGCGCGACCTGCGCGAGGTCCGCGCTGTGCTCGTAGTCCTCGCGGATGGCCCCGGGCTCCCCGTTGACCTTCTGGGTGAACTCGAGGAACGTCCCGGAGCCTCCACTGCGCCCGAACAGGTCGATCTCCTGGCCCGGCCAGCCGTCCCGCACGTCCGACCACGTGTCCACCGAGGATCCCGGTTCCCAGATCCGCCGCAGCTCCGCCATCGTGATGTCCCGGACGGCCTCGTTCTGCTCGTTGGCGATCAGCACGATCGCGTCCAGGGCGATGGGCAGTTCCACGTACTCCACGCCGTTGTCCGCGCACGCCGCGCGGAAGTCCACGGGGTCCTCGGGGCCCGGGATGGGGGTCGAGGCGTTGTTGATGTCCGATTCACCCGCGCAGAACTTCTCGAACCCGGCGTTGCTGCCCTCGGACGAGATCTGCGCGTTCGTGCCCGATTCCCGCACGGCCATCCGGGTGATCGGCTCGATCGTGGCCGATCCGGTGATCACCACGGCGTCCCGCTCCCCGGCCGCGCCGGCGGATCCCGCGGATTGCTCCGAGCACGCGGTCACCACGAACGCCGCCGCCACCGCGCAGGCGACCACTGCGGACGGTCGACGCGCGCGCATCACTTCCCCCCCGCTTCCCGGCCGGTGCGCGCGGCGCTGCCGTCCGCGACGTCGTCGGTCCGCTCGTCCCACGGGCGACCGGCGCGCTGTTCGCGCACCGCACCGCGCACGAACGCGCCCACCGCGCGCCAGTCCACCCGGGCCTCCTCCAGCAATGCGGCCAGCCGGTCGATCTCGCGGTGCTGGGCCGCCATCTCCTCGGACGCCTCCCGCCAGCGACGACGCCGCTCGAGTTCCTCCCGCAGTCGCGCGACCCGTTCCTCGGCGTCGGAGATCAGTTGCAGTAGTTCACGCTCGTCCGTGGTGGACGACTGTTCGGGGTTCATGCGTTCGCTCTCCTCGGCGCTCGATGGGGTTCGCGGTCAGAAGACGGAGGTCAGCAGGATCATCACGCCCGGGACGGCCACGAACACGCCGAGCACCCACATGACCACGTAGAGCTTGTTGCGGGCCCCCAGGTCCCCGATCCACACGGCGGCCTTGACGGGGATCGGACGCAGGAAGGGGATCCCCATGATCACGATCATCGCGAAGGCGTTGTAGAGCAGGTGCACCGTGGCCGCGGTCATCCCGGCCGTGCGTTCGATCCCGGAGAACCCGAACGCCGCGATGATCGCGGTCATCGTGGTGCCGATGTTGGCGCCCACCGTGAACGGGAAGATCTCGCGCAGCTGGAACTTGCCGGAGGCCGCGAGCGGCACCGCGAGCGACGTCGTGGTGGAGGACGACTGCACCAGGACCGTGATGAACAGGCCCGCCAGCACGCCGGACACGGGACCGCGGCCGATCGCGGAGTGGAAGATCTTCTCGGCCTGGCCCACCAGGAGCAGCTTGAGCAGCTTGGAGATCATGCGGATGACCAGCAGGATCAGCGCGACGCCCACGAGGATCATGGCGATCCCCGCCCAGACCTCGGGAAGGAAGGACGTCAGGGCGCCGCCGATCAGGTCCGCGCCGGGATCCGTGATCGCGGAGACCACGTCCCCGAACGTTCCGAACACGGACGAGACCGCTCCGCCGTCCGTACCGGCGGTCACCCCGGCGAACCACGTGGAGACGCGTTCGAGCAGACCGAACATCATTTCGATCGGCAGGAAGATCACCAGGGCTAGCAGGTTGTACATGTCGTGCACGGACGCCGCGGAGAAGCCGCGCCGGAACTGTTCCCGGTCACCGGCCGCACCCAGGGAGACCAGCGTGGAGGTCACGGTCGTGCCCACGTTCGCGCCCATCAGGATGGGGATGGCCGTGCCCAGCGGCAGGCCACCCGCGACCATGCCCACCACGATCGAGGTGGTCGTGGACGAGGACTGCGTGAGCACGGTGGCCAGGATGCCGATGGCCAGACCCACGAAGGGGTTCTCGGCGAAACCGAACAGCTCCTCCGCGCGGCCACCCGTGGCGGCGCTGAAACCATCACCGATCAACCCCACCGCGGTGATCAGGACGTAGATGCCGAAGGCCACCAGGAACCACTCGAGGACGTTACGCGTGCGCTCAGAGACCGGCAGGCGCGCCAGGATGCTGTGTGTCTGCTCGTCCTTCTCGGAACCCGACTGCGCGTCCTTCTCGGTGGGTCGCTGTGCCAGTGATGATCCGCTGCCCGCCATGGTGCCTCGCCCCTCCGACGTCCGATCGTGCCCGCCCGCCCCGGAGGCTGCTCCGGAGTGCGGCGCCCTGTTCCTCGAGTGGAACAGGGCCAAGCGGCCGCGAGGTGAATCGGGCCCGTCCGCGAGTTGACCTGATGGACGGGTGGCTAAGCAATCGGGGAGCGGGTCGCCCGTTCCCGGGCCGCTCGGGAGTGGGTCGCGCGGAACCGGACTGTTCAGGAGCGGGTCGTGCGGGACCGGCTGTCCCGGGCCAATTGTGCCCGGGGACGACGAAGGCGCCGCTCCCCGAGGGGAACGGCGCCTGAACGGTAGCGGTGGACGGGCTCGATCCGTCGACCTCACGATTATGAGTCGTGCGCTCTAACCAGCTGAGCTACACCGCCACATCATGGATGAAACCCACGGTTCACGCAGGAACCGCAGGTTCTCATCATGAGAGCCCCGACCGGGAATCGATCCCGGGACCTCCATCTTACCAAGATGGCGCTCTACCACTGAGCTATCGGGGCAACGCGGAATACTCTAACAGGAGATGAGCGGGTCGCAAAAACAAGCCCCTCACCCCACGAGCCGCGCCGATTCACCCGCCACGGCGTGCTCCTTGATGAGCCGTCGGGCCTCGGGTGCGCCCGCCCGACCGACCGCTTCCACGAGATCCCGGTGCAGGTCCAGGCGCGAACGGATGTACTCGTTCAGGGGCATCTCCAGGGACGGTTGCACCGAGGCGGTGTGCACCTCCACGACGTCCAACAGGCTCAGGTAGACAGAGCGCAGCAGCTCGTTGGGACTGATCCGGGCGATGCTCGCGTGCAACTGCCAGTTGGAGCGTACGAAGGCCACCGGGTCCTGGGCCTCCACCGCGGTGGCCATGCACCGGATGTCCGCGCGCATCTGGGCGAGCCCCGCCCTGGAGCAGTGTTCGAGGGCGTCCTCGATCAGCAACGGGTCCAGGGCGTCACGGATCCGCACGGCCACGGACGTGGCGTCTCATGCGGCCGTTCACGGCCATGGAGGACGATCGGGTCAAGGTCACGGCCACACTGGTCCCCCACGGGCCGGTGTTCCCCACTTATATGTTCCGCTTCGACACGAACCACGGGTCGGTCACGTTCTCCGGGGACACGACCCACAGCAAGACCCTGATCCGCCTGGCGAAGTACAGTGACGTCCTGGTGCACGAGGCGTTGCAAATCCCACCCGGGGTGGGGCTCACGGAAGAAGTGATCGACCACCACAAGAAGTCCCACGTGATGGTCGAGGACATGGGACCCGTGGCGCAGGCCTCCCATGTGGACCACCTGGTGCTCTCGCACATCGAGAACACGGGCGGCACCATCGATCCCGTGGAGTGGCACCGGCTGGCCAGCCGCGGCTACGACGGCGCGGTGACCGTGGGGCAGGACCTGCAGATCATCACGGTGGCCTGAGCCGCACGCGTCAGCGCACCTCACACCTCACGGGAACATGAGAAGCAGAAAAGGGCCGCGGCCGGGACGATCGTCCCGGCCACGGCCCTGTGTGCTGTCACTCACCGGCCACGCCGATGACCGACCACGTCAGCGACCGTCCCGGCTGGGCAGGTCCTGCTCAGTCGGCCGGCTCAGTGGCTCGCAGCGAACCGGCGAATCCGCGAGTCAGCGGCTCACGGTGAGGCAGTGAACCGACGGAATCAGCGACCCGAGTAGCCGCCGTTGTCCGGGCGGTTCTTCCGACGCGGCCGGTCCTGCTGGTAGGACCCGCCACGGGAACGGCCGCCGCCGCGATCGTCGCGGTAACCGCCACGATCCTGGTAGCCGCCCCGGTCCTCACGGTATCCCCCGCGGTCGTTGCGCGGGCCCCGATCCCCGCGGTAGCCCCCGCGGTCGTTGCGGGGTCCACGGTCACGGTCACCGCCGCGGAAGGGCTTGCCCCCGCGCGCGCCACCGGGTCCGCGATCCTCCTGGATCCGGATGGGCGAACCGTTGATCTGGGTGTTGGCCAGCTTGTCGAGGGTTCCCGCGGGGAGGTTCTCGGGCAGACCCACGAGCGTGAACGTGGGGCGGATGTCGATCGCACCGATCTGCGAACCGTTGAGACCGCCCTCGTGCGTGAGGGCACCCACCACGGCGCCGGGGACTACGCGATCGCGGTGCCCCACTGCCAGCTTGTAGGTCTTCATCCCGGCCTCGTCCCCCGGGGAACGGCGATTGCGGGGGCCGTCGCCGTCACGGCGCTCGCGGTCCCGCTTGCGCTGCGGCAGCTCGGGCAGGTCCTCCAGGAGGAACGGGCGGCCGTTCTGGGCGATCACGGCGAGAGCAGCGGCGACCTCGACGGCGTCGACGTCGTGCTCGGACTCGTATTGCTTCACGAGCTCACGGAACAGCGAGAGGTCCTCGGAGTCGATGGTCTCCTCGATCTGCTGCGCGAAGTTCTCCTTGCGGGTCTGGTTGACCTCGTCCGTGGAGGGCACGCGCATCTGTTCGACGGGCTGGCGGGTGGCTTTCTCGATCGCGCGCAGCAGGTACTTCTCGCGCGGGGTCATGAACAGGATGGCCTCACCCTTACGCCCCGCGCGGCCGGTGCGGCCGATGCGGTGCACGTAGGACTCGGTGTCGTGGGGGATGTCGTAGTTGACCACCAGGGAGATCCGCTCGACGTCCAGACCGCGGGCTGCAACGTCCGTGGCCACGAGGATGTCGATCTTGCCGTCGCGCAGCGAGTCCACGGTGCGCTCGCGCAGGTTCTGTGGGATGTCACCGTTGATCGCGGCGGCGGTGTAGCCGCGGGCCTTGAGCTTGTCCGCGATCTCCTCCGTGGCGGCCTTGGTACGCACGAAGACGATCACGCCGTCGTAGTCCTCGACCTCGAGCACGCGGGTCATGGCGTCCAGCTTGTGCGGGCCCATGACCTGCATGTACCGCTGCCGGGTGTTGCTGCCCGTAGTGGTCTTGGCCTTGACCGTGATCTCCTGGGGGTCGTGCAGGTACTGCTGCGCGATCCGGCGGATGGCCTTGGGCATAGTGGCGGAGAACAGAGCCACCTGCTTCTCCGTGGGGGTCTGCGCCAGGATCTTCTCGACGTCCTCGGAGAAGCCCATGCGCAGCATCTCGTCCGCCTCGTCCAACACCACGTACGCGATGTCGTCCAGCTTGAGCGAGCCCTTGGCCAGGTGGTCGATCACGCGCCCCGGGGTTCCCACGACCACCTGCGCGCCGCGCTTGAGGCCCGCGAGCTGCGGACCGTACGAGGAGCCGCCGTACACGGGCAGCACGGTGAAGTCGTCCAGGTGGGTCGCGTAGGAGCCGAAGGCCTCGGCGACCTGCAGCGCGAGTTCGCGGGTCGGCGCGAGCACCAGCACGCGCGTGCTGCGGTGTGGGCCGTGCAGGTCGGACAGCTCCGCGAGCTTGGACAGTGCGGGCACCGCGAACGCGGCGGTCTTGCCCGTACCGGTCTGCGCGAGCCCGACGACGTCGCGGCCGCTCAGCAACGCGGGGATTGTCGCGGCCTGGATGGGCGAGGGGTACTCGTAGCCCACCTCGTCCAGTGCCGCCAGCACGCGCGCGTCCACGCCCAGTTCGGCGAACGTAGGCAGGTTCGGTTCGGACTTCTCGGCGTCGGCGGGCTTCTCCGTGGAGCTGTTCTCGGCGCGCTTCTCGGCAGAGTCGTTCTCGACGCGCTGCTCGGCCGGCTCGGCGGCGTCGTCGTCCCGGGCCGTCTGCTCGGCCTCGGAAGGCTGGTCGGCGGGCTCGGTTGCCTCGCCGCTGTCGGTGCGCTGCGCGTCGACGACGACGTCGTGGTTGCCGGGGGCGTCGGTCACGGCGGGAGCGGCGTCGCGCTCGGGGGTTTCGCGCTCGGGGGTCTCGTTGTGGGGATTTTCGTTCTGGGACAGGGAGTCAGTGGACACGGAAGAACCTCGCTTCGGTGGAGTGGAGTGATTGTCACCGGTGCGCGCGGTACTACCGCTGAAGTCCTGGACCGACATGCCCGCTACGGCGAAACGGTTACGACAGACAAGAAACCGGGATGATAAACCACTAGCCTACCGCACGGCCGGGCCATGTCAGGCCGATCTGCGGGCCACCACGATGTTCGCCTCGTCACTGACGACCGTGTAGTCGACCCCGTACATGTCCCGCGCGTAGCCCGTGACGTCCGCTGGTGGCTCGCCGCTCCACGTCCCGCCGAGCCGGTCCACGACCACGTACTCGGGGGCGGGATCGTCCCCGTTGCCGATCCAATGCACGCGGGTGGTGCTCACGAGCCCGTTCATGAGCGAGAGGTCCGTGGCCACGCTCGCCCCGTGCGGGATGCGCTCCACCGCGGCGACCTTGGCGTCGTGACGCGGATCGGGTTGCCATGCCTCGGCGGTGGCCAGTTGCGCGAGCGGTTGCTGGGTGCCCACCGCGAGCGCGACGACCAGCGCCGCCCACGGGGCCGCGCGCGCCATGGTGCGCAGCACCGCACCCTCGCCGGGGAGGAACGGTAAGCCGTCACGGGTGAGGCGTCCGTTCGAGGGCCCGCTCCCGGCATGATCCCCCGCGGTTCCTCGGCGCGCCGGGCCGTCTCGGACGACGACGTCGCTCCCCGCCTTCCGCGCGCGATCCGCATCGTTGCGGAGCCGATCGATGGCGTCCACGAGCGCCACGAAGACCACGGGCATCAACACCGCGCTGTAGTGCCACCCTGGCCCCCAGTAACCGTGGTTGGGGGACAGCATGCGCCACGCGAGCGTGGGCAGCGCCACCAGCGCGAGGGGTGAGCGCACCGCCACCACGGCGCCGATCAGCAGCAGGAGCAGCCACGTGACGAACTTCTCAACCGGGACGACCTGCAACACGACCACGGAGGTGGGATCGCGCAGCAGAAGTGCCAGGTCGATCTTGTCCGAGTACGCGAACTCCCCCGCAGGGTTGAGCGCGGGCAGGATCACCCCCACCGCGAGCGCGGAGGCCAGGACGCCCCACACCATGAGTGCTGCGCCCCACCGCGCGGCCGGATCCCGCAGGACCGCTCTCGCGGGATCCGCCGATGCCTGTCCGGCGCCGCGGTCCCCATCGTGGCGGGCATCCGCGGTGACACGATCCTCAGTACCGTGCACGTGCGCGGCACTGCGCCCTGCGCCGCGGTGGGTGTAGGCGCGGAACTCGGCCCAGCGGCGTCGTACCGCACGGCTCCACCCACGCGCGAACGGGACCAGCGCGTGACCGAGCATGAGCGCCCCGATCACCGCGACCGTGACCCCCAGGTCTTCCTTGACGAGGGCCACGGGCACGCTCCACAGGGCGGCCGCGCGCCACCGCCGTTCCCGCAGTGCGCACAAACCGAGCGCGAGCAGCGGCACGGCGAGCGCGATCTCGTGGAACTGCACCGCGACCGCGTTCTGCAGTCCGAAGCTCGCCGCGTACGCCACGCCGATCGCGACAGCCGGGGCGGGGCGCAGGACATGCAGGGCACACCGCGTGACGACGGCGGCGGAGCTCCCAAAGAGGACGTCCTGCAGGATCATGAGGGTGAGCGCGGAGGGGAACACGGCGTAAATCGGTGCCAGGACGATCAGCAGCGGGTGGAAGTGATCCCCCAGGAGATTGAACCCGTGGCCCTTGATGTCCACGATCGGTGCGTGTCCGGAGGCGTACGCGGAGAGCAGTTGCGTGAAGATCGCGTTGTCCCACGAAGGGACGTCCCAGCGGATCCACTGGCTCCAGGAGAACGCGCAGTACACCGCGGTCGTGAACGCTCCCACGAGGACGGGTAGCAACCATGCGGGACGAGTCCGCCCGGGGTCGGCCGATGCGGGGGAACGGGCCACGATCCTCCCTCCGGGATGCCTGTGCCGGGCGGCGGGGTTGTCGGACCCAGTATGCCAGCCGGGTGCGCGCGAGGGTGTCGGAGACCCGTGGCATCATCTGCGCATGACCACCACGGTGCGGACAGCGCGAATCACCGGTTCGGGGGACTCCCCCACCCGGTTGCGCTGGACGCCACCCGGGCCCGTGCACCTGGGCCAGACCCTGCGGGTGCTCGGGCGCGGTGCGGACGATCCCACGGTGCGCATCCTGAACGAGGACTGCGTGTGGATTACCGCGCGCTCGAGCGGGTTGCCGGTGAGTGCGCGGTTCTCCCGCCCACCTCGCGTCGCGGGTGAGAACCCCCTGGACCGGGACGTCGTCGTGGACGCGTGGGGTCCGGGCGCGCAGCAGTGGTTGCCGTCCGCGCCCCGGTGGGTGGGCCACGGCGATTCGTGGGAGGAGTTCGAGTCCTCGGCGGGTTTTGCGCAGCTGCCGCACCGGCTCGTCAGGGCGCGCCACGACCACCCGGGGATGCGCTTGCCGGCCACGGGCACCGTCCTGGACCGCGCCGTCGTCTCCATCCTGGAACAGCGTGTCACGGCGATCGAGGCCGTGCGGGCGTACCGGGCGCTGCTGCGCTGGATCGGTGAGGAGGCACCCGGGCCCGCTCCGCGCGGGATGCGGGTGCCGCCCACGGCCGAGCAGTGGCGCAGGGTGCCGTCCTGGCAGTGGCACCGGGCGGGCGTGGACCCCGCCCGTTCCGCGACGGTCATGCGCACGGTGCAGCGGGCGTCGGCCCTGGAGCGCCTTGGCCGGGAGCCGGATCCGGCGCGGGTGCGCGCCGCGGTGCAATCGATCAGCGGGATCGGTGCGTGGACGGCCGCGGAGATCACCCAGTGCACCCATGCAGACCCGGACGGCGTGAGCGTGCGGGACTTCCACCTGGCCGACTACGTGTGCTGGTTCTTCGACGGCGCCCCCGGATCGGACGAGCGCATGCTCGAACTGCTCGAACCGTGGCGGGGTCACCGCCAGCGGGTCGTGCGGCTCATCAAGGCCAGTGGGCACCGCAAACCCGCGTTCGGCCCCCGCCTCACGCCCCAGGATCATCGTCATCACTGACGGGGTTTGATGGGCTCGCCCCTGAATCGGCGCCGTCGCGGCGAACGGGCTACTCCAGAGCGGCGTCGCCCCAATGAGCGGGCGGGGCATGATGTCGCGTGCCGCGCGTGTTGCTCCCCGCGGCCCCGGCCCGATTGAGGTTTGGCTTGCCTTCCTGGCGGGGTTTTCATTTGCGACGCAAACTATCTGCATGGCACAGCACACCGCGGTGGAACCGCACGCGACAAGGTCCGGGGAGAAAATGAACAAGCTGCGCGCCGGGGTCCTGGGCGCGAACGACGGCATCGTGTCCGTGGCCGCGACCGTCGTCGGCGTGGCCGGGGCCACCGCGGCCACGACGCCCGTGCTCGTGGCCGGTTCGGCCGCCGTGATCGGCGGCGCACTGTCCATGGCGCTGGGCGAGTACGTGTCCGTGTCGAGTCAGAAGGATTCGCAGGAAGCTCTCATCGAGAAGGAGAAGTGGGAGCTACAGGCCATGCCGGAGGCCGAGCTCGACGAACTCACGCAGATCTACCGGGATCGCGGGTTGAGCGAGACCACGGCCCGACAGGTCGCGGTGGAACTGTCCGAGAAGGACGTGTTGCGTGCCCACCTGGATGCCGAACTCGGGATCGACCCGGATGACATTCCCAGCCCGTGGGGTGCCGCGCTCTCCTCCGCGGCGGCGTTCCTGCTGGGTTCATTGCTGCCGCTGCTGGCCATCCTGCTCCCGCCCGCCCCATGGCGGATCCCCGTCACGTTCGTGGCCGTGCTCGTGGCGCTCGCGCTCACAGGGACGCTCGGTGCCCGGTTGGGTGACACCCCGCACGTGGCCCGCGCCGCGACCCGTGTGGTGGTGGGCGGTGCGCTGGCTCTGGGTGCGACCTTCCTCATCGGTTCCCTGCTGGGGGTTTCCGCGGCGTGACGGGCCGCGTGAAGAACGACTGACGGGCGGCGGGGTCCCACATCCCGCCGGACAAGCGGCCCGGGCATTCAGACCGGATATACGGAGAGGGCGGCTCCTTCGGGAGCCGCCCTCCGTGTTTCATGGGCGTGTGCCGTGTGGCGCGGGCATCACATCATCTGTGTATGACGAGAAGTGCGCGCCACTACCGGGTCTACATACGCCGTGGAACTCAGGATCAGTTCTGCTGATCCCCCGCGGCGCCGGTCTCCGCCTCGGCGGCCTGCTTCTCGACCTCCGCGCGGACCTCGTTCATGTCCAGGTTCTTGACGGCGTCGATGACCTGCTCGAGCGAGGATGCGGGAAGCGCGCCGGGCTGCGAGAACACCATGATGCCCTCGCGGAACGCCATGAGCGTGGGGATCGAGGAGATCTGGGCGGCGGCGGCCAGGCCCTGCTCGGCCTCGGTGTCCACCTTGCCGAATACGATCTCGGGGTTGTTCTCGGAGGCGGCCTCGTAGGTGGGTGCGAACTGCTTGCACGGTCCGCACCAGTCCGCCCACCAGTCCAGCAACACGATGTCGTTGTCAGAAATGGTCTGGCCCAGGGTGTCTTGGGTGATGTCTACAGTAGCCATGAAACCAGCGTAGGACCCCGTTCCGCCGAGCTCCAGAACGTTCACTGCGGGCACAAGGAACGCCCTGGGCGCCGCGCCGTCAGCATTCCCAGGAATCACCCGTGAGGAGCCACCCGTGACCTTCAGACTCGGTATCGCCACGTGGGGGGAACGCGCTCCCCACCCTGACACGGGTGAGCTTCCCAGTCCGCGGGAGGGGTTCCTGCAGCTCACCGAGTTGGCCCGCACCGCGGACCGGGTGGGCCTGGACATCGTGGCCGTCGGTGAGGGCCACGGGGCGGAGCACGTCAACCCGGATCCGTTGCAGCTGCTGGCCGCCCTGAGCTCCCACGCCCCGCGCGTCACCCTGTGCGCTGCCGCCTCCGTCCTAACCACCGTGGATCCCGTGCGCGTGGCCGAGCAGTTGCGCAGCCTGGGCACGGTCTCCGGTGGCCGCGCCGAGCTCGTGGCCGGCCAGGGCGGGACCGACCGGGATCTGCGGCTGTTCGGTGTGGATCCGCTCGACCAGGAGCAGATCTTCGAGGAACGCCTGGACCAGCTGCTCGAGCTGCTCGCCCCCGGCCCCACCGATCTCGCGGGCGTCCACCGTCCCGAGGCCGCGGGCGTCACCCTGCCACCGCCCGTGGGCGGGACGCGCGAGACGGTGTGGGCGGCGTCGTCGGGCTCGCCGCGTTCGGTGCTGCGGGCCGCGGGACACGGGATCGGCGTGATGCTCAACGTCATGGAAGGCCGCTGGGACCAGCTCGTGCCGTACGTCAAGGCGTACCGGGAGGCGCTGCGCGGCTTCAAGCACTCCACGCGCGGCGCGGTGGGCCTGCTGCTGCCGGGCCTCGTGGTGTCCGACGACGACGCCGCCCGTTCCCCCGACGCCCTCACCCTCGCCTATCCGCACTTCGCCGCCAGCACGAGAACCTTCGGCGCCGCAAGCGCCGACGACCCCGCGTGGACACCGGAGGAGTTCCGCGAACAGTGCGGGCCGGAGGGTGCGCTGCTCGTGGGCGGTGTGAGCGACGTCGTCACCAAACTGCGGGCCATGCGCGAGACGTTGGAGCTGGATCGGGTGCTCGTGCGCGTGGACGTGAACGGCCTGCCCCACGACGCGGCGCTGCGGACCGTGGAACTGCTCGGTCGAGAGGTCCTCCCGGCGCTGCGCTGAGCCCACCCGTGCTGCTCGGAACTCCCGCACCTGCCACCCACCCCGCTGCCCACATCCATGGGCTCCGCCCCGACACATCATGCCCCATCCTGCGGCTTTTACTGAGCTAAAACAGAAATGGGCGCCCTCAGCTGCTTGTGCTCCACGAGGAATTCGATGCGGTCGGCACAGAGGGCGGATGAGCCGCGGAGCAGGGCGCGGCAGAGCTTGGCAGGGAAGTCGCGACTGCAGCAGGGCCCTAGGACGAAAGAAGGGGCTCCCCGGATCATGTCATCCGGGGAGCCCCTTCGGGATGATCGCTCATCCCCGTGAGTGGCAGGTGAGGGATTCGAACCCCCGTAGGCAGTGCCAGCTGATTTACAGTCAGCCCCCTTTGGCCGCTCGGGTAACCTGCCGAGAGCGCACAAAGCGCATTGCACCCCCGCCGTGCGGGAGCACCTCAACATTACACAGCACACCCCCCGTCCCCCAAATCAGCGCGGGTGCCCCCAGAACCCCTGAACGGCCGGGAGCGTGACATCGGTGCCCCCACGCGGGTGACCACGAACTGCGCGGGGAGCCCGATCACCACCGATCCGCCCTGTTCCGGCACGAATGCGCTCATCGCGGGCAATTAGGCTGGTGGGTGACATCACGCACCCAACATACCCAGGAGGACAACCGTGGCTTCGGAATCATCATTCGACGTGGTCAGCAAGGTCGACAAGCAGGAAGTGTCCAACGCCCTGAACCAGGCCCAGAAGGAAGTGGCCCAGCGCTACGACTTCCGCGGGGTGGGCGCGGATATCGACTTCTCCGGCGAGAAGATCCTGATCAAGGCCAATTCGGAGGAGCGTGCCCAGGCCGTCCTGGACGTCTTCCAGTCCAAGCTGGTCAAGCGCGGGATCTCCCTGAAGTCCCTGGACGACGGTGAGCCCTACGCCTCCGGCAAGGAGTACCGCATCGAGTGCTCTATCAAGGAGGGCATCGCCCAGGACCAGGCCAAGAAGATCACCAAGCTCATCCGTGACGAGGGCCCCAAGGGTGTCAAGGCCACCATCCAGGGTGATGAACTGCGCGTCTCGTCCAAGTCCCGTGACGACCTGCAGGACGTGATCGCGCTACTCAAGGGATCGGACGTGGAGGTCGACCTGCAGTTCGTGAACTACCGCTGACGTGACCCGGCCCCGGCGCTGCGCCAGCACCGCGTCGGCCCCACGCCCGTCACACGCCGGTCGGCATCCGCAGACCAGGAAGCCGTGAGCCCCGAGCGGGGATCACGGCTTCTTCCGTACGGGGTTCGCCCCCCCCGGGCACCACGGCGGACACGCGGGCCGCAGTCGTGGGACGACGCGACGGGCCGGTCGCACGCGACGCCCACCGCGACGTCGAAACCCGAACGCCGCGTCAGCGGCCGTAGAACCCGCCGTTGCGCGCCATGTTCTGCAGCCGCTGCACGCGGTCATCGGTGGAGGGGTGGGTGCGGAACAGGCCGGAGACCGCACCGCCGCGGAACGGGTTGGCGATCATCAGGTGGGACGTGTTGACCACCTTCTGGTCCTCCGGGTTCATGGGCCGCTGGGACGCGCCGCCCTCGATCTTGCGCAGTGCCGAGGCGAGCGCAAGGGGGTCGCCGGTGAGCTTGGCGCCGTCCTCGTCGGCGTCGTACTCGCGCGTGCGGGAGATGGCGAGCTGGATCACGGTGGCCGCGACGGGTGCGAGGAACGCCATGAGCAATCCCACGAGCATGTTGCCACCGCGGTTGTCGTCACCGCGCCCGCCGCCGAAGATGGCCGCGAACTGCAGCACCTGCGCGGCGGACGTGATGAGTCCCGCCACCGCGGCCGCCACGGACGAGGTCAGGATGTCCCTGTTGTACACGTGCATGAGTTCGTGGCCGAGCACCGCGCGCAGCTCGCGTTCGTCGAGCATCTGCAGGATCCCCTCGGTGCAACACACCGCGGCGTTGTCCGGGTTGCGTCCGGTGGCGAACGCATTGGGGCTCATGGTGGGCGCGATGTACAGCCGCGGCATGGGCTGCTCCGCCCGGCGGGAGAGCTCCTCCACGATCCGGTACATGGCCGGTGCCTGTTGCGGGCTCACGGGCACCGCTCGCATGGACCGGATGGCGAGCTTGTCCGAGTTCCAGTAGCTGTATGCGGTACCGATCAGCCCGATCACCGCGAACAGGATGATGAAGAACGAGCTGCGCGTGGCCCCGGCGATGATCCAGCCGATCGCCAGCAACACCACCCACATACCGCCCAACAGCAGCACGGTCTTCAGTCCGTTGTAATGGCGGTGCATTCAGTGTTCTCCTGTGGGGTCTAGCGGGGCAAGAAAATGTTGAGGGATACCGACGGTACCAATGCGGACGGCGGCAACGGCGGCGCGGGCAATGGGGGAAATGTGGGCAGCGGGGGCAGCCCGTCGAGGCAGATGATCTCCCACCCTCCCAGTCCGAGCGACACCTCGCAGCCGGGGTCCGTGGTCGTCGGGGGCGGTGGTGCCACCCCCGTCGAGGGGGACGGGACCGGTGTTTGCGTAGCGTCCGACGGCGCGGGGGAGGGTCCCTCGCCCGGGTCCGCGGGGTTCCCTCCCGGGTCCGCGTCACCCGGGGGCGGGCTCGGCGACGGCGTGGGCGGGACGTCCGGATCGGTGCCGAGGTCGGGGGCAGAGGACGACGTCGCACCGCCCGCTCCGTTGCCCGGCGCACCCGGGTCCCCGGGCAGTGGCGCACCGCCCGGCCAGCGACCTTGCGAGTCACCCTGATTGCGGCCGGCCTGGCCGTCCGTGCCTTGTCCCTGGGGGACGTCCTCGCGGGCCTGCTTGGGGCGGGACGCGTCGGAATCGCCGAGGGCCACGGCCCCCCCACCGTCGGAACCGCCCGAGTCCCCCTGAGCAACGGACGCGGAATCTCCACCATCGGCGGCACCGCCGTACGAGTCCCGACCGGCGGAATCCCCATCGCGGGAATCACTGCCGTCCGCATCGTCGTCGCGACCGGCTGCGGGTGTCTCGGAAGAACCGCGGGCGCCGGACGCAGCGGCGTCGCCGTCGGAAGAGTTCACATCCGGGGGGACTGCGACGGCGGGCGCACCGCCCGAGGGATCGTCCGGCGAGTTGGACACGGCCACGATCCCCACGGCCGCGGCGGCCGCAACCAGGACGCCGACCGCGGCGATCGCCAGGCCCATACCGGACGATGCGAACGCAGCAATCCCCGTGGACTGCCCTGCCGCCACGGCCCCGGACGAGGCGCCCGCGCCGGCCCCGGAGCCGCCGGCACCCGGACCCCCGGACGCTGCGGTGGCGCTCCCCACCGCGCCGTCGAAAGCCGGGATCCCCGCGACTCCCGGAGCCTGGGACGCGGCACCCCCGAAGCCCGCCAGGGACGTGCCGGCGAGCGCGTCCACGAGCCGACCGCCCGCACCGGCCCACAACGGAAGCCCGGCCAGGACGGGCAGGAGCCAACCCCGCATCCCGATCCCGAGGTCCTGGAGCTGCAGGTACTCGGCGGTGCAGCGGGGACAGCGGTCCAGGTGTTCCTGCACGACCTTGGTGCGCGGCGGGGTCAGGGAACCGCGCGCGAACGCACCGAGCTGTCGTGAATACTCGCCGCAGTCCTCGAGGGCCCGCGCCGAGACGTGTTCCTGCATGTAGGCGGTGCGGAGTCCCTCCCGTGCGCGCGTGCCCAGCGCGGAGACCGCGTTGGGTTGAATGCCCACGGCGGAGGCCACCTGACGCGGCTTGCGCCCCTCGATCTCGAGGTACCACAGCACTTCCTGCCAGCGCTCTGGCAGGGACGCGAACGCGCGGGCCACCACCACGGAGTCCGCCTGGCGCACTACGGTGTCCTCGAACAGTTGCACACGATCCAGCGGCCCGTCCGGCTGGGGGTCCACGGGACGCGTGCGGCTCAGCTCGTTGGCGCGGTCCGCAGCGAGCCGGGACACGGCCGTAACGAGGTAGGCGCGCAGGAACTCCCGGGGGCCCTTGCCCTCCTTGAGCAGCGCGAACACGCGCGTGAACGCCTCGGAGACGAGGTCCTCCGCTTCCGGTTCGTTGCGGGAATGCATGCGGGCCACGGCCAGCGCCGCCCCGCGGTGCCGTTCGTAGAGCGTGGCGAAGGCATGCGAGTCACCCTCGCGGACCGCGCGTAACAGGTGTTCGTCGCTGATGCGTTGGCCGCCCTGGCCCGGGTGGTCCCCGGTGCCGGGAACTGCTCTGTGTGACATGGCGCTCTCTGCCCACTGGAAGTAACTCGGTACCTCCATTGTGACAGCCGCGGGCGCTGCGCGGCATTCCGCGACCCCGCCCCTCCCCCGCGTTCCCGCAGTCACCGCGCCGGCCCGGTCATGGCCGGGGGCGGGACCGGCGCCCCCACGCCGGTCCCGCCCCCGTCTCCTAGTGCCACCTCCCTCCCCCGCGCCGGACAGCCCGTCCGACAAAGAGACGCTCTCACCCGCCGCGTGCCGCGCGATGTGTCCCCGTGGTGATCGCGGCACCGGTTCGCCGGTCCCAGAGCGATCGGACCGTCCGGGATCCCGCGCAGCCCGCGCGGGATCCACTACGTAGACGCACGGGATCGGAAATCATGACGCGAGATCCGAAAACTTTTTTCGCGGGTCCCGCCACGGATGACGACGCCGCTGCCCGCGGCCTTCCGCGGGCCCGTCCCGGACCACGACGGCCCCACGCGGCGGGCGGGCCGCGAGCGCACCACGGCGGTGACCCGGGGCCGCGGGGGGGCATGTCGGCGGGGACGGCGGCGTTGACAGCGCGGGAGCGCCGTGAGTGCAACTATTGTGAGTGGCTCAGAATAAGAATAGAATGGACCCCATGGAGACCACCGTTCAGGCTGCACCGCACCCGTCGCGGGATGCGTGGACCTCGCATCTGCGCTCGCACGGGCGCAGGGTCACCAGACAACGTCTTGCCGTGTTGGACGCCGTGTCCGCGGTTCCACACGCCACCGCCGAGGACACCGTGCAGCAGGTCCGCTCCGTGCTGCCCAACATGTCCGTCCAGTCCGTCTACGTGGTCCTCGCGGACCTCGCGGCGATCGGGATGGTGTCCAAGTTCGAGCCGCCCGGATCCCCCGCGCGCTACGAGATCCGCACCGGGGACAACCACCACCATGCGTACTGCGTGCGCTGCGGAGTGGTCCAGGACGTGCCGTGCGCCGTGGGCCATGCCCCATGCCTCACGCCGTCCCAGGACCACGGCTTCGAGCTGCTAGCCGCGGAGGTCGTCTACCGGGGTGTGTGCCCCCGCTGCCAGGAAGAGCTCGCGGCGAGCGCGACCGAGGCCCGCTGAGCCACGCTCTGACACCGGCTCCCTGACGCGCGGCCCCTGACATACAGCCCTGGCGCACCCCCGGACACGCCCCGCGGGTGTGGAAACTGCGGACGAGATGCGCCGCAATTCCGACCCACCGACCTCTCAGTCGCGAGGCTGCGAGGTACCGCCCTGTTCTCGCTGCGTGACGAGCTCCAGCATCTCCCGCAGCTGCGCCGTGGGCAGGGTGGCCACGGGGGCCATGGCATTGAGGCAGATGGCCGCCGCACCCGATTCGAGCGCGAACTCCAGGATCTTCCGGGACGGGGCCGAGCGCACCGTGAGCGCCGGGTCGAGGGCGGCCACCTCCGCCGCGGACGTGAAGACCAGCAGGGTGTCCGGTGCGGCGCCCTCCTCGGAGGGTTGGACCATGACCGGGATCGCGTTATCCCCCTCGTCCCGGGTGCCGAGCATGAGGTGGCCGTTCGGATTGAGCAGGGCCCCCAGGACGTCCGCCATGGCATTGTCCAGCAGCGCTTGCTTGAGTGCCTCGTTGTGGGGTGAGCGGCCCACCCACTCGATCTGCTGGCGGGGGATCCGCAGGGCGTGTTCGGACGCCGGGTCCACCACGATCTCGTCGTACTGGGTGTCCTGCACGACCATCTCGATCATCGCGCTCGCGCGCTGGCGCAGCAGGACGGGTTCGGCCAGATCCGGGTTCTTGTTGCTGCGGGTGAACATCTCGCGGGCCTGCTCGGCGGTCGTATACACGGCCAGTGCGCGACCGCCGTCGGGCTGGGCGACCGCCTGGACCCGGATGTGGGACTGCGGCCCCACGGGCTGACCGTCCTCCCCCGGGACCAGGTCCGATCCGGAGATGTCCAGCAGCACGGTCCCGGCCAACGCCTCGCGTAGGGCCCCGGCCAGGGTCCGCTCCCCGGGTTCGCGAGTGAACGCCTCGGCCGCCGCCCGCAACCGGGGGTGCACGTCCCCGTGGGAGTCGTCCTCGGAGGTCGGTGCGAACGGCAGCTCGACCCCGGCCTCATCGGCCAGTTCCAGGGCCCACAGCGGCGTGCGCTCCTGGGTACGCGGGAACTCAGTCAGCTGAGCCAGCACGTCCCGGCCCGTGTAGGCACCCTCGTCCGCGTAGGGGCGGGGCAGCTCCCGGAAATTGTAGGACGCGCTCGTGTGCAGCGTAGGCTCGGGCCACCCGCTCGCGGCGATGCTCACGGACGCGGTGAACCAGCTCCCCCGCCCGGGCACCGCGCAGCTGCGCTGCAGTTGCGCGATCGTCTCCAGCACCGGGCTGTCCTGCTTGATGGGCCCTGCCGCCCCGGGGATCACGGAGCCGTCCCTGTTCTCGACCACCCGCAGATGGACCCGCCCGCCCTGGGGCTTGAACTCCACGAGCATGGTGTCCCAGCCCGGTTCCGTGCGCAGGACGGACATCACCCATTCGCCCACCCGTGTCACGAGTTCACGCTCACCGGGTGCGGAGGTCGTCGATTCGGGCCGAGGCTCAGAGGTCATGGTGTGGTGTCCCTTCGACCCGTGAGCCACGGGTCCGCTCGCTGTAAGATCGCGCGATCTCCCCCGGTCGCTGCCGGGCGCCGCACGCCCCCAGCCTAACGAACCGCTCGCGTGCGAGGCCCCAACACGGCCGCGGGGTACGACGTCGCTCGGTGCGGCCGCGGCGTCGTCGTCGGGTACGTGCCGCGGGCGGATACAGGGGCCTCACAGGCACCGACGTGCCGTCCGGGGCGCGCTGGCGTCCTCGCCAGTTGTTAGCCTGGAACCATGACGAAAACTTTGCAGGAGTTGATCGACGCGTCGATCTTCCTTTCCACCGAATACCAGGCAGTGCTGGCGGAACTGTCCCAGGGCGCGGAGTGGGACGTGGACTTTTCCGCGCCGTCGTTCACCCTGCAAACCACGCCTCCCGTCACCCTGACCCCCTACCTGCTGGGCACCGAATCGGCGTCCCGCGGGTCCTTCGTGTGGTCGTGGCAGGAACTCGGGCACTTCAACCCGCGCGTGGTCTCCGCCGCCGTGCAGGCCAAGCAGGCCGGTGAGCGTCACGAGGTCTCCGAGCTGACCACGGACGAGCTGCCCCTCGAGGACGGTCTGGCCCGCCGGCTGACCCTGGCCGCCAAGGCCGTCACGGGTCTCTACGCCCACTACCCCGCGCGCGCCGGTGGCAACATCACGGCGTGGTTGCTGCTGGACGGCCCCGAGTTCGAGCTGCCCCGACTCACGGAGCAGCGCATGATGCAGGTCATCGGGGAGTCCCTGACCACGGGCACCGCCGTGGACCACAACCTCGCCGTAGCCAGCTACGCCAAGCTGCGCGGCGCCCACGTGGAGTGGGACACGGACGCCACCTGTGTGGTCACCGTGCACGACGGCGCTCAGCGCTTCTGGTTCGACGACCACCAGATCACGGGCGTGGAACCCGCTGAGCCCTCCGTGGGCGAGGACGAACTGCGCGAGCTCGAACACCAGGCGCAGACCCACCGCGAGGCCCTGCTCGAGGACCGCCGTGCCGCGGTGGCCCAGGCCGAGCAGCTCGGTGAGCAGCAGCGCGTGGAGTCCGCCGAACGCAAGCGGCGCGAGCGTGAAGAAGCCGCCGCAGCGGCGTCGTCCACGTCCGAGCGGGAGGAGCCGCTGCCCAGCGAGCTGTCCCGCGAGGAGATCGAGGCGCCCGAGCCCGAGCAGCCCGAGGGGGACGTGGCCGTCCCCGCGAGCGAGGTGCGGGACCCGGACCGCCCGTTCGACCAGGAACCCACCTCCGGACCCGCCGAGCCGGGTCGCGTGGAGACCACGGTGCTGCCCGGTCCCTCCGGAGATGCGGCCACCGCCGGCCCACAGGCCTCCCCGCACCCCAACACCACGGCCATGTCCCGGATCCCGGACCCCGAGTTCGCCGCGGCCCAACCGGGGATGCAGGACGAGGACGCGGCGCGGGACACGCGCGAACCCACTGCGCCGGAACCGAGCGAACCCGCGACGGAGCAGCCAGTCCTGCGGGACGTCTCCGAGGACACCGTGGCCGGCGAGCGGGCCGAGCAGGAGACGGTGGTCGCCCGCGAGACCGTCGCCGGCCCCGGCGCTGCTGAGGACGACATCTCCGCCCCCGCCGTGGTGGACGGCCAGAAGGTCGAGACCAACGAGCAGGCGGAGAAGAAGGGCAAGAAGAAGCGCGGTTTCCTGAGCCGTTTCTTCGACCTCTGATCGCGAACCGACGCGGCGGTCACCGGGGATAGGATCGGACGGTGACTGACAACGCGACTTCCGGCCCGGGCCCTCACCAGCAGAAGAGGGCCCGGGCCGGTTTCGGCTACGGGTTCGCCGCGTACGGGATCTGGGGGTTGCTGCCCCTGTACTTCGTGGTCCTGGCCCCGGCCACGGCGTACGAGATCGTGGCCCTGCGCATCGTCTTCTCCCTGGTGGTCTGTCTGCTGATGCTGGCCGTGACCCGCTCCGTGGGCCGGTTCATCCGGTTGTTGCGGGACGGCTCGGCGGTGCTCGCGCTCACGGTGGCCGGTGTGCTGATCGCCGGGAACTGGTTGCTGTACACGGTCGCCACGACCACGGGGCACACCCTCGAGGCGTCCCTGGGGTACTTCATCAACCCGCTCGTGGCCATCCTGCTGGGTGTCCTGGTGCTGCACGAGAAGCTGCGCCCCCTGCAGTGGACCGCGATCGCCGTGGGTGCGCTGGCCGTGGTGATCATGGCCGTGTTCTACGGCGCGGTGCCGTGGCTCTCACTGGGCCTCGCCTTCACGTTCGGCTTCTACGGCCTGGTCAAGTCCCGCGTGGGCTCGCGCTATCCCGCGCTGATCACCCTCACCGGGGAGACCGCCATGATCACGCCGCTCGCGCTCGTGGCGGTCGCGCTGCTGGGCGCCCAGGGACAGATCACCCTGACCTCCGAGGGCACCGGGCATTTCCTGTTGCTGCTGTCCTCCGGCGTGATCACCGCTGTTCCGCTCCTGCTGTTCGGCGCCGCCGCCGCCCGGCTACCCCTGAGCACCGTGGGCATGCTGCAGTACATCGCACCGATCGGCCAGTTCATCCTGGCCGTCCTGGTCTTCCACGAGGAGATGCCCCCGGAGCGCTGGGTCGGTTTCGGCCTCGTGTGGCTCGCCGTGGTGCTGCTCGTGCTCGACGCCGTCCGCGCACCCCGCGCGCCCCGTCTCCCCCGCCGCTGAGCGCACCAGGTCTCACCGCCGCTGAAAGCACCCGATCCCCCGCCGCTACGCGCACCCGGGGCCCGGAACGAGAAAAGGCCACCCCTGGCCAGGGGTGGCCTTCTCTCATGGGACCGCGTGAATCAGATCCGCGACTCGGGAGCCGCGCCGGCGTTCACCCGGGATTCCGGGTCACCGTCGGTGGCCGCGCGGTGCGCGGCGTCCTCACGGGGGCCCTCCGACGGGGTGTCGAGCTCGTCGACCTCCTCGGGCGAGCGCTTGATGTTGATCAGGGCGAGCAACAGCCCACCCCACACGGTGACCATGGCCACGATCATCATGACGACGGAAATGGTGCTCATGAGAGTTCTCCTTCCGAGCGGCGGGACTGGACCTGGGCGGACGACCGGCCCGCGGCGTCGCCGACAGGGTCGGTGTGACCCGATCCGGCGTGCGCCCACGGGGCCTGGCGCTGCACCACGGTCCCGTCCTCGATGGCGCGCAGGGAGAAGTCCTGGCCCAGTGCGGGGGTGCGGGTCGCGGTGTCCTGGTAGTGGGACAGGGGCTTGTGGCGCGCGAGGGTGCCGCGGTCCACGTAGGCGTCCTGGATGGCGGGGGCGGGGCTCGTGAAGGCCTCCGCGGTGCGCCGGGACCAGGGCAGTCGGGACAGCAGGTAGGCAATGACGATCAGGGCCACGGCCATCCCCCACCCGAACGTGTTCACGAACCACTGCGGCATGTCGTTGTAGCCCTGGGACACGGTCTCGGTGAGCTGGTCGATGAGGATGTAGCCCAGGATCACCGGGGTCACACCGCCCACCATGATCATCCACGTGCGCCCGAGCTTGAAGGACGAGACCGAGTTGATGTGGTCACGCAGCGTGGGCAGCGCCGAGAAGCCCGCGGTGAGCAACAGCACGGACACCAGGGCCGCGGCCACGATGCCGAAGTTGTTCACGAACGCGTCCACGACGTCCAACAGGTTCAGCCCCGTGGTCGTGGGGAAGAACAACAGGGAGATCGCGGCGAGCGGGATGACCACGATGGCCACGGCCGCGGGGCGCGAGAGCCCGAGCTTGTCGCGGAAACCGGCCACGATGACCTCCACGATGGAGATCAGGGACGTGAACCCGGCGAACGCCAGGGCACCGAAGAACAGCACACCGATCAGCGTGCCGAACGGGGCCTGGGAGATGATGGCCGGGAAGGCGATGAACGCGAGACCGATCCCGGACGTCGCGACGTCGGCGACTTCCGTCCCCGAGGCCGAGGCCATGAAGCCGAGTGCTGCGAACACGCCGATACCGGCGAGGATCTCGAAGGACGAGTTCGCGAAACCGACCACGAGCGCGGAGCCGGAGAGGTCCGAGCGGGGCTTGAGGTAGGACGCGTAGGTGACCATGATGCCGAAACCCACCGAGAGGGAGAAGAAGATCTGCCCGTAGGCCGCGACCCACACGGAGGAATCACCCAGTGCGGACCAGGACGGGGTGAACAGGGCATCCAGACCCGCGGCGGCACCCGGCAGCGTCAGGGCCATGCCCACCATGATCAAGAACATGACCACGAGCAGCGGGATCAACACCACGTTGATCTTCCCGATCCCGTTCTGCACGCCCATCATCAGCACGATCAGCAGCACGAGCCACGCGATGGCCGTGGTGATGAACACCGGCCAGATGAAGTCGAAGCCGATCGTGACCTCGTCCGAGACCCGCATGTAGTCGCTCATGAAGAAGGTCGCGGGGTCGTCCCCCCACGCCTTGCTGAACGAGAACACGGTGTACTGCATGGCCCATCCGATGATCAGGGCGTAGTACACGGCGATCACCACGCAGATGGCCAGCTGCCACCACCCGATGGCCTCGAGTTTGTGGTGCAGCCGTCGGAAGGACAGCGGGGCGGACCCGCGGTAGCGGTGACCCACCGCGTAGTCGAGCATGAGCAGCGGGATACCGGCGGTCAGCAGGGCCACCAGGTAGGGGATGATGAAGGCGCCGCCGCCGTTGTCGAACGCGACGTACGGGAACCGCCAGATGTTGCCGAGCCCCACGGCGGAGCCGATGGCGGCGAAGATGAACATGGTGCGCCCGGAAAATGCTTCCTTCGCGGCGCGACCACGTGTCGTGTCTGTGGACATGGATGAACCTCACGCGGGACGAATCCCATCGGCGCGCACGCGGAAGCCCTCATGGCGCGCAAGTGGATTACGGATGCGCCAAGCTTACTGAGAACTCAGCCCCTGCGATGCACCACGCCGTGCGCGAATTCGATCAGTGCCGCTTTGGCCACGGAATCGTCGAGCGGTTCGAGGGCCGCGATGGCCTCGTCCGCCCAGTCGTTGGCGATCTGCCACGCCTCCGCAGCCGCGGGGTGCTCGGACACGGCCTCGACGGCGCGGGCCAGGGCGGCGTCGTCGGACAGGTCCCCGTCCACGAGCTCGAGCAGCTCGCGCGCGGAGGCCGCGGCGGCCGGGTCGGAGCCGGCGGCGTCGCGGCGCAACAGCAGGACCGGGAGGGTGTCCACGCCCTCGCGCAGATCCGTACCGCGTATCTTGCCGGAGACGTCCGGGTGGCCGGTGAGGTCGATGATGTCGTCCGCGAGCTGGAACGCGAGTCCTACCTTCTCGCCGTAGACGACCATGAGATCCACCACGGAGCGGGGCCCCCCGCCCAGCAGGGCGCCGTACTGACCGCTCGCGGCGATCAACGAACCGGTCTTACCGGAGAGCACCTTGATGTAGTGGGCCACGGGATCCTCGTCCGGGGCGGGACCGGTGGTCTCCTGCAGCTGCCCGATCACCAGGCGCTCGAACGTGGTCGCCTGGATCATGAGGGGTTCCTGGCCCAGGGCGGAGACCATGGCGGAGGCACGCGCGAAAATCATGTCCCCGGTGAGGATGGCCACGGTGTTGCCCCACACCGTGTGCGCGGTCTGCACGCCCCGGCGCATGGGGGCGGAGTCCATGACGTCGTCGTGGTAGAGGGAGGCCAGGTGGGTCAGTTCCACGACCGCGGCGGCCTCGATGACCTCGTCCGTGACCTCACCGGCCACTTCCGCCGCGAGCAGCGTGAGGAGGGGCCGCACCCGTTTACCGCCGGCGTCGAGCAGGTGCCGGGCCGTGACGTCCGCGATCCGGTCCGCGGAGTGCACGGACTCTGCCAGCCGCTGCTCGATCCGATCGAGGCTGCGCAGCATGAGCGGGCCCAGGCGGGAGTCCTGGGCGATGAGCTCGAACCCTTCGGGCAAGCGCAGGGAATCATTCGGGCGGCTGGGGTCAGTCACGATCCACCACTCTATCGACAATTCAGCTCGCGGGGGTCAGTGCGTCCAGCACCGCGATCGCGCGATCGGTCACAGTCCGGGCGGGCCGGTCCGACAGTTCCGTCATGACCCGCACCGCGAAGCGCATCATGGCCGGGACACTCATCCCCGCCCGTAGGGCCGCGGTGAGGATCGCCGGGTGGCCGATGAGCTCGGCGAGCGCCCGGCCCTGCGTGAAATGGGCCCCCCATTCGGCTCGCACGAGCTGCGGGTAGCGGGCGAGCGCGTTCTCCCGTTGCTGGGGCCCGTTGGCCTCGGCGGCGTCCACGATGCACGACGCCGCGAACAGCGCGGACTCCATGGCGTTGGAGATCCCCTCCCCGTTGAACGGGGACACGAGCCCCGCGGAGTCCCCGAGCAGCATGAGCCCGGGAACGTAGTGCGGGGTGCGGTTGCCGGCCATGGGCAGCGCGGCCGAACCCACCCGGCCCACCTGGTGCTCCGGGTCGAAGGTCCACTCGGCGGGCATGGACGCGGCCCAGTCACGCAGCACCGCGCGGTAGTCGAGCTTGCCGAACGCGGGCGAGGTGTCCAGGATGCCCAGGCCCACGTTCGCGGTGCCGTCCCCCACACCGAAGACCCAGCCGTAGCCGGGCAGCAGGGAGCGCTCGGGGTCCGTGCCGTCCGCGAGTTCGAGCCACCCCTCCATCCAGTCGAGCTCCGAGCGCGGGGAACGGTAGTACGTGCGCACGGCCACGCCCAGGGGCCGATCCGTGCGCCGGTGCAGACCCGCGGCCACGGCGGTGCGGGTTGAGTTGCCGTCCGCGGCGAGCACGAGATCCGCGCGGTGCTCCTCCGTCTCGGAGGTGCGTCGCCCAGTCGCCGGGTCCATCACGGCTGCCTGCACGCCCACGATCCGCCCGGTGTCATCACGAAGCACGTCCCGCACCGTGCGGTGCTCGATCACGTGCGCACCGGCACGCCGGGCGTGCCGCACGAGGTCCTCGTCGAAACCCGCGCGCGTGCGCACGAGTCCGTAGGACGGGAAATCGGTCAGTTCGGGCCACGGGACCTCCACGGTGCGCCCGGACGCCACGAGTCGCAGTCCCTTGTTGGCCTTATAACCCTCCGCGGCGCCGTGCGGCAAGCCCATGAGCTGCATCTGGCGCACGGCCCGCGGCGTGAGGCCGTCCCCGCACACCTTCTCCCGCGGGTAGCCGCTCTTCTCGAGCACGGTCACCGCGATCCCCTGGCTCGCCAACCAGTACGCCGCCGTGGCACCGGCGGGGCCTCCCCCGCTGATCAAGACCTTCACTGCGCCGCGGCCCTCCGCTTCCTGTGTTCTTCCTTGTGATGTCGGCGCGCCCGCGTGCTGGACGGACCACCCGCCCATTGTGTCATCGCCCGCCGACGCCGCTGTCCCCGCCGTCGTCGCGGCCGCCGCCATCCGTGCGGTGGCGCGGGCCTCGCCATGTACACCGTGCCCGCCGTCGTCGCTCCGCCCGCGGACTCGGCAGGAAGCCGGGCCGGTCCCGGTCCCACCCGACCGACACCGCCGCGCCCACGCGCGCGTCCTATGCTTGAGGACGATGACACCCGAGTTCCCCGCACCCCGCCTGAGTGCGCTCACCCTTCCCCTGTCCGAAGTTCCCGCGGCCGCGGAGTTCGCCCGCAACCCGGACGTCCGGCGGTTGCTGGGCAGCGCGGACCCGGCCACGTGGATCATGCGCGGCAAGGGAATCGTCGGCCTCGGTCGCGTGGCGGCCTACCGCGTGCGGGGCGGGACCCGGTTCACCTCCGCGCGCGTGTGGTGGGACGAGCTTCGCCAGGACGCGACCGTGCATGACTCCGTGCAGCGCCCCGGCACCGGTTTGCTGGCCTTCGGGGCGTTCGCGTTCGCGCCGTCCTCCACGGTGGACTCCGGGCTCATGGTCCCCGAGCTCGTGATCGGCACCGACGCCCATGGCGCGTGGCTCACCCTGATCTCCACCGGACCGTCCGAACCCACGGTCGAGGACGTCGACGCCGCGTGGCGTCGCCTCGTGCGCGCCGCACCCGCGGTGGCGCGGCCTGAGGAACCGGACGCAGCGGCGTCGTCGTACCCCACGGCCGTGCCCGGGACCCTGGACGAACAGCGCTGGATGGAGGCCGTCGCGGACGGCGTGGGGATGATCCGCGCGGGGGAGCTCGACAAGCTCGTGCTCGCGCGGGACGTGGTCGTGGACACCGGGCGGCCCATCGAACTCGGTGCGGTGCTGGGGCGGTTGAGCGAACGCTTCGCCACGTGCTGGACGTACTGCGTGCGCCTGGGCCCGGAGCAGGAAGGCTCCGAGCAGGAGGGCCCGGACGACGGGGAGGGTGCGGGCCGGTTGCTCGGCGCGACCCCCGAGATGCTCATCCGGGTGCATCGCGGCACCGCCACGGCCCGTGTGCTCGCCGGGACCCTGGACCGCCAGGACCTGCCGGACGGCGCCAACCCCGAGGACTTCGCCGGTACCGAGCTGGGCGGGTCCGAGAAGCAACAGCGCGAACACCGCTTCGCCGTGGACTCTCTGATCACGGGGCTGTCCCCGTACGCGGATGAGGTCTCCGGCGGCGAGCACCCCTTCATCCTGGCGCTGCCGAACGTGTGGCATCTCGCGTCGGACGTCACCGCGCAATTGCGTGCGGGCGTGGACGGGACCCTGCCCTCGGCCCTCGAACTCGCGGAGGCCGTCCACCCGACCGCCGCGGTGTGCGGGACGCCCACCGAGACCGCCGGGGCCGTGATCGAGGACCTCGAACGCATGGACCGTGGGCTCTACGCCGGCCCTGTGGGCTGGCTCGACGGCGCGGGTAACGGCGAGTGGGGCATCGCCCTGCGCGGCGCCGTGCAGCTGGACGCGCACCGGGCGCGCGTGAGCGCCGGCTGCGGGATCGTGGCCGAATCCGATCCGCGCGCCGAGCTCGCCGAGACCTGGGCGAAACTGCGCCCCATGCTCGAGTCCCTGCCCGCACGGTGGGACCGGGAGTAAAGGGATTCCGGGCCGATCCGGGCACCCCGTAGTAAAATCGCCACGAGTTTCACCCGGAACCCCACATCTCCCCGAGGAGCACACATGTCAACCCTGCGCCGACTCGTTCCCGCGCTCGCCGTCCTCTCCGCCGCAGGCTTGGCACTGACCGGTTGTGAATCGACCTCCGGGGGCGGCTCCCAGGCCGGTGGCTCCGACACGTTCACCGTGTGCACCAACTCTCCGTACCCGCCGTTCGAGTTCGAGAAGGACGGCAAGATCGTGGGCTTCGACATGTCTCTGGGGGACGAGATCGCCAAGGACCTGGGCCGGGAGAAGAACGTGGTGCAGGCGAACTTCGAGACCCTCGAGTCCGGAGCGGCGCTGGACACCGACCAGTGCGACGCCGCCATTTCCGGGATCACCATCACGGACGCCCGCAAGCAGTCCGTGGACTTCTCCAAGCCGTACTTCAACGACCAGATCGCCCTGCTGACCACCAAGGATTCCGGGATCCGCGACTTCGACTCCGTGGGGGACAAGACCGTGGGCGTACAGCAGGCCACCTCCGGTGAGCAGTTCGCCAAGGACAAGCACCTGAAGACCCAGCAGTTCGAGGACGTGGAGCTCATGTTCCAGTCCCTCGAGTCCGGTGGCGTGCAGGCCGTGTCCGGGAACATCTCCACGCTGTCCAAGCGCGCGAAGGACAACCCGGACCTCGAGGTCGTGCAGACCGTGGACACCAACGAGAACCTGGGCGTGGCCGTGAAGAAGGGCAACACCGAGATCCTCGACTCCGTGAACAAGACCCTGGACCGCATCACGAGCGACGGCACCATGGACAAGATGAAGAAGGAGTGGATGGGCCTGTAGGCTCCACTCCCCGAGAGCAGGACATCCGTGCCGGGCGGTGTGACACCGCCCGGCACGCATATGTGGGCAACCCACGGACAGGGAGACATCCATGGCCATGACCACCCGGCAGCGCGCCAAGCTGTCGCGGGGCATCCAGTACGCCGTACTCGTCGTCGTACTGGTAGCACTCGTGTTCCTCGCGGACTGGAACGTGCTCTACCAGCGCGTGTTCAACCCCGAGGTCGCACTGAACCAGTTCCCCGGGATCATCACCGTGGCGCTGAAGAACACCCTGATCTACACGGTCCTGGGCTTCGTGGTGGGCCTGACCCTGGGTGTGGTCCTCGCGCTCATGAAGCTCTCCTCCGTGGCGCCCTACCGGTGGATCGCGACCCTCTACATTGAGTTCTTCCGCGGCGTGCCCGCGCTGCTCGTGTTCCTGGCCCTGGGCTACGGCATCCCCCTGGCCTTCGGCTTCCGCTTCAACCACTACGTGACCGTGATGATCGCGCTCGGCGTGGTCGCCGCCGCGTACATCGCCGAGTCCCTCCGCGCAGGTCTGCAGGCCGTGCCCCCGGGGCAGTACGAGGCTGCCCGCTCCCTGGGCATGTCCCACACCCGCGCCATGGTCACGATCGTGATCCCCCAGGCCCTGCGCATCGTCCTGCCGCCGCTGACCAACGAGGTCATCCTGCTGACCAAGGACTCTTCCCTGGTCTATCTGCTGGGCATGGGCGTGCAGCAGTACGAACTCACCAAGTTCGGCCGCGAAGGCATCTCCGACGCCGGTGCCGGGCTGACCCCGCTCGTCGTGGCCGGCATCTGCTACCTGATCATCACCGTGCCGCTGGGGCTTCTGTCCCGCCACTTCGAAACCAAGACCGACCGGGTCAAGAAGTCCTAGGAGCTCCCAGTGTCCACTTCCGCAGCCTCCCCCGATCCCGCATCCTCCGACCCGTCGGCGACCCCCGGGGCGGATCCCGCCCGGGGTTCCCAGCACGACGCCGCCTCTACTGCAGGTCCCAGCTCTGCCGCGACCGGTCCGGGCCGTTCCGCTGCCCGGCCCCCGGGTGTATCTCGAGCGTCCTCCGACGACGCCGCTGCCGCGTCCGACCGGGGCCACTCCGGTTCCGCCGCGGTGCACGTGCGCGAGCTGCACAAGTCCTACGGGGACCTCGAGGTGCTGCGCGGGATCGATCTGGACGTGGCCACAGGTGAGGTCGTGTGTCTGATCGGGCCCTCCGGTTCCGGCAAGTCCACCCTGTTGCGCTGCCTCAACCTCCTGGAGTCCCCGCAGTCCGGGACCATTTCCGTGGGCGGGTTCACGGTCACGGACCCAGATCTGGACGTGGACGCCATGCGCCGCCGCGTGGGCATGGTGTTCCAGCAGTTCAACCTGTTCCCCCACCTGAGCGTGCTCGAGAACTGCACGGTGTCCCAGGTCAAGGTGCTCAAGCGCTCCAAGGAGGAGGCCAAGCGCATCGCCCTGGCGAACCTGGAACGCGTGGGTCTGGAGGCCAAGGCCGGCCAGCGGCCCACCCAGCTCTCCGGCGGTCAGCAGCAGCGCGTGGCGATCGCCCGGGCGCTGTCCATGGACCCCGATCTGATGTTGTTCGACGAGCCCACCTCCGCTCTCGATCCCGAGACCGTGGGCGACGTCCTCGCGATCATGCGCCAACTCGCGGATGACGGGATGACCATGCTCGTGGTGACCCACGAGATGTCCTTCGCACGCGACGTCGCCGACCGCGTGGTGTTCATGGACGGCGGCGTAGTCGTGGAACAGGGCCCCGCCCGCGAGGTCATCGGCTCACCCCAGCACGAGCGCACCCGCACGTTCCTCTCCCGGGTCCTCAACCCCACCACGGTGGACACCCCGGAGTAATCCGCCCGCCGACTCCCGTGCAACGGGGGCCCCGCCCACGTGATCCCGCAGCAATGGGCGGGGCGCTCGACGCAGCGTGGAAGCACACGACGACGGCGCCGCTGTTCGGGAAGAACAGCGGCGCCGTCGTGGTGGAACACGGGTGCCGAGCGGGTGCCCGACCGGATCGGTGGATCAGACGCGATCCGTGACAGGGATGTCGGTGGCGGACCCCGGGATGTCCTGGGTCTCGAGGATCTCCTCGGCCTTGGCCTTGGCCTGTTCCACCGTGCGCTGACTCGGGACGAGGATGGTCACGAGCGCACCGAACAGGGCCACGGCACCGAAGATGTAGAACGCGGTGGCACCTCCCAGGTTGGCGGCCAGGGGCCACCCGCCGATGAGCGGGCCGAAGATCCCGCCCAGGCGGCCGGAGCCGGAGGCCCAGGCCACGCCGGCGGCACGTGCGTTGGTCGTGTAGTCGTTGGACGTGAAGCCGTAGATCAGCACCTGGGTACCCAGGGTGCCCACACCGGCGATCGCGATGACGATGAACAGCACCGGCAGCGGGAACGCGATGGTCATAAGCGCCAGGGTGATGGCCGCGAGCACGAACGTGGTGGCCACGATGCGCTGCGGGCCCGAACGGTCCGCGAGCTTGGAGGCGAGCATGCCGCCGATCACCGCGCCCGATCACGACGTCATGAGCGGCCCCTGCGGGAGGCGATGAACCGCGGTCAGCCCCGGTTCACCATCCCGGAGGGCCGCACCGAGATCACCTCGACCTGAGAATCCCGCGTGGCGTCCACTGCCGTGCGCACCGCCGCGGCAATCTGCTCGGGGCGGATCCAGTCCTCGGGGTGGTACTCGTTGCCCATGTACGCCTGCAGTTCCTCCTGCATGTCCGTGGCCACGCGCCCCGGGTGCACCGAGCTCACGCGCACGCCGTTCTCGCGTTCCTCCTCGCGCAGCGCGTCGGTCAGGGCGCGCAGGGCGAACTTGGTCCCGGAGTACAGCGCCGCCGACGGGCCCGAGGTGAACCCCGAACCCGAGTTGATGGCCACGACGTCACCGCCGGCCACGCGCAGCTGGGGCAGGGTCAACCGGGTCAGCTGAGCCACGGAGATCACGTTGACGTCGAAGATCCGCTCCCACTGCTCCCGCGTGGCCTCCTCCACCCGCGCTTGCGGTGCGATCCCGGCCGAGTGGACCAGCACGTTGAGCCCCTCGAACTCGTCCCGCAGGGGTTCCCACGCCTCGGCGACCTCCTCGTCCGAGCTCACGTCCGCGGTGAACGCCCGGGTCCCCGGACCCAGCCCGGCGAGTTCGTCGCGGACCCGCTGGACGTCGTCGGCGGAACGTCCGCCCACGAAGACGATGTGGTCCCGTGCGAGGTCCTGCACGATGGCCCGGCCGATGCCGCGGGTGGCGCCCGTGACGAGCGCGGTGCGGACGGTGGTCGTGTGAGTGCTCTGCTCAGTCATGACGCCATGCTAACGAGCGCCCCGGACACCATGGGCGGCGCATACGGCCGCCGCCGGCCCGGGACGGTACGCACGGCGCACGGTGAAAAACATGTGAGCGCCGAGTGGCATTCACTCCCCCGCGCGAGGCTCCCGTTCGGAGGGCTCGCCCTCAAGGTACTCCCGCACCGCTCGCGCACCGGCGTCCCTGGCGGCCACGTTGAAGTCCCGCAGGCTCTGCCGGTCCAGTGTGACCTCGATGACCCGCCGGCCGGCCACGGGTGCGGCGAGCGCGGCGGCGAGTTCGATCGCGGTGTCCGCGCTCACGTACTGGACCCCGTACGCCGCACACAGCTCCGCGATCCCCACCGTGTGGGGGGTTCCGAAGAAGCGCTCCACGGTCGCGGTGTAACGCGGGTCCCGGCCCAGATCCCCGTGTTCCAGGGTCTGGAAGATCCCGCCGCCGGAGTCGTTGACCACGATCATGTGCAGGTCCGGGACGCTTTCGCCGGGTCCCAGGAGCAGTCCCCCGGCGTCGTGCAGGAACGTCAGGTCCCCCATGACGGCACGCACGGGCCGCCCCGTCCCCAGTCCCACGCCGTGCGCGGTGGCCACGGTCCCGTCGATCCCCGCGAGCCCGCGGTTGGCGATCACCGCCAAGGGCCCCCGGGCGCGGGCCACGAGATCCAGGTCCCGAACGATGTTGGAGGACCCCGCCACGAGTACCGACCCGTCCGCGCACGCTGCGTCCCACACCGCCCGCGCTACGTGCAGGCGCGTCAGCGAGGGTTGGTCGTCCGCGAACCGCAGCACAGCTGCGTCGGCGGCGGCTCCCGCCTCGCGCCACGCCTCGAGCCACCCGGGTTCCGCGGGTCCGACGGCGCTCGCTGCCTCCTCGAACGAGCCCACCGCGTCCTCGGGGCGCCTGCCGTGCTCGAACCACGGGGAGGGATCGGGTCGCACGGCGATCACCCGCACGTCGGGGCGCTTGAGCAGCGCCGAGACACGGCGACTCAGGGTCGGGCGGCCCGCGAGGATCACCGAGTCCACGCGCTCACCGAGGGGTGAGTCCAGCACGCTCTCGTAGGACGCGATGGCGGCCTCTCCCGCGCGCGCCTGGGACGAGGGCTCGGCGAGCAGGGGCAACGAATGCTCCAGCGCGAAACGCTCGGTGGTAGGCCCCGCGCCGTCGCCGGCAAAGATGAGGGGATGCGCGGTGCCCGCGGTCGCCGAGGGTGCCGGGGGCGCCGAAGACTCAGAGTCGGAAGACACCCGCCGCGCGGCATTGGAACGCATATCCGCGCCGTCGGCCTCCGACGTCACGCGCACGGGCTCGTTCCATGGCGCCGACTCCGCGATTCGCACCGACTCGGCGGGCGGGAGGAACGGCTCCAGGAGCACCGACCACGGGTGCACCCGGATCCGCGCGGCACCCCCGGAACGCACGGGCCGCACCTCACTCGCGAGGTCGCGGGCCCAGCTGCGCAGGTGACGGTGGTCGTCGTCGCACACGGGGTACAGCGGATCGCGCAGGGCCACGTTCACATGCACGGGTCCGGGCGGATCCTGCTCATCGCCGGGAAGGGCGGCCAGGACGTGATCGAGCAACGATTCCACGTCCTCGCACTGCTGCGGCCATGACAACTGCGGATCGTCCGGGGGTAGCAGGTCCACGGCCGCGCGCACGAAGTTGGCGAACATCCCGGGTTGCCGCGTGGTCTGGTTCGCGCCGGTCCCGCGCAGTTCGGGCGGCCGGTCCGCGCTGAGCACCACCAGGGGGACCCCCGCGTGGGAGGCCTCCATGACCGCCGGGAGCAGCTCACCCACGGCCGTCCCGCTCGTGGTCACCACGGCGCACGGCAGGCCCGTGGAGCGGGCGATGCCGAGGGCGGTGAAGGCGGCGTCGCGCTCGTCGATCCGCACGTGTACCGACAGTGCGCCGCTGGCCTGCGCTGCGGCCGCGGCATATGCCAGCGGCGCGGAACGCGACCCCGGGGACACCACGAGGTGTTCCATCCCGCGCATCGCGAGGGCGCGCAGGACGGCGGTGGCCGAGACGAGGCTGGGGCTGATCACGCTCCAGAGCGTACCGACCGGCACCGACACGCACAGCGGCCCCGGTGCCGCGCCGTCGTCGACGACGTGGACCGGGGCCGCAAAGGTCACTCAGGGATGGCTCAGATGGCCCACTCCCCCGCGTCCGCGCGGAGGTTACCCAGCACACCCGGGGTGTTGACGCTGTCGTCCTGCACCATGCCCGCGGCCTGCGTGCGACCGGACTGTGGGTCGATGAGCAGGAACGAGCCCAGCGCGTGCGACTGCGTGTACGCAGTGGTGAACAGCGGTTCGGCCACGCGCACGGTCACCCGGCCGATATCATTGAGCTCGAACGACTCCACCGATTCCGCGGCGAGGCTCTCGAGGTTCAGCCTCCCGTCGAGCGAGCCCACGATCCCGCGCACCACGCGCGTGGTGTGCTTGAGCAGCACGCGCTGGCCCTCGCGCAGGGGCTTCTCGTCGTCGAGCCAGCACACCACGGCCTCCACCGACTTGGTGCCCGACGGCGCCCCGGCCGGTTCCGCGATCAGGTCACCGCGCGTGATGTCGATCTGGTCCGCAAGTGTGAGGGTCACGGACTGCCCGGCCACGGCGTACTCGGCGGGAGCCCCGGCCACGTCGATGCGCTCGACCGTGGTGGTGCGCCCGGCCGGTTGCACGGCGACCTCGTCCCCCACGGCCACCGAACCGGAGGCAATCTGGCCCGCGTAGCCGCGGTAGTCCACGAACTCCGGGGACAGTGCGGCGGACTGCGGGCGGATGACGCACTGCACGGGCAGCGCGAACCGTTCCGCCTGGGTGAGCTCGGACGAGTCCGGGAGGTTCTCGAGCCAGCTCAGCAGGGACGGACCGTCGTACCACGGGGTGTCCTGGGAGGCCTCGACCACGTTGTCGCCTCGCAGCGCGGAGACCGGGATGATCCGCAGGTCCAGCACACCCAGTTCGTCCGCGAGTTCGTGCAACTGTCCGCTCAGTTCCCGGAACGCTTCTTCCGCATCGGGCAACAGGTCGATCTTGTTGACCGCGACGATCAGGTGCGGCACTCCCAGCAGGGCCCCGACAGCCAGGTGGCGCCGGGTCTGCTCCATGATCCCGTGGGTGATGTCCACGAGCACGATCAGCGCGTCCGCGGTGGAGGCACCCGTGACGGTGTTGCGCGTGTACTGCACGTGCCCCGGGCAGTCCGCGAGGATGAAGCTGCGCGCGGGCGTTGCGAAATAGCGGTAGGCCACGTCGATCGTGATGCCCTGCTCGCGTTCGGCCCGCAGCCCGTCCGTGAGCAGCGCGAGGTCCGCGGCGTCCAGGCCGCGGGACTGGCTGACCCGTTCGATCGCGTCGAGCTGGTCCACCAGGATGTTCTTGGTGTCGTGCAGCAAGCGGCCCACGAGCGTGGACTTGCCGTCGTCCACGCTGCCGGCCGTGGCGATCCGCAGCAGGCTTGCTCGGTTCTCGGTGCTCATCTCTAGAAGTAGCCCTCTCGTTTGCGGTCCTCCATGGCGGCCTCGGACACGCGGTCGTCCGCGCGGGTGGCCCCGCGTTCGGTGAGGGTGCTGGTCATGACCTCAGCCAGCACCTCCTCCGCGGTCGTGGCCGGGGACTCCACGGCACCCGTGCAGCTCATGTCACCCACGGTGCGGTAGCGCACGGTGCGCTGCTCCACGGTCTCGTTCTCCCGCGGGCTCACGTACTCACCCACGGCGAGCCACATCCCGTCGCGGCTGATCACGTCCCGCTCGTGGGCGTAGTACAGCGGGGGCAGGTCGATGCCCTGCTCGGTGATGTAGGACCAGATGTCCAACTCGGTCCAGTTGGACAGCGGGAACACCCGCACGTGCTCACCGGGGCGGTGGCGCGTGTTGTACAGGCTCCACAGTTCGGGGCGCTGGTTACGCGGATCCCACTGACCGAACTCATCGCGCAGGCTGATGATGCGTTCCTTGGCGCGGGCTTTCTCCTCGTCACGCCGGGCGCCGCCGTAGACGACGTCGTGCTTGCCCTCCGCGATCGCGTCCAGCAGGGGAACGGTCTGCAACTGGTTGCGGGTGCCGTCCGGGCGCTCGGCCAGGCGGCCGTCGTCGATGTAGTCCTGGACCTTGGCGACCTCCAGACGGATCTTCAACCGCTCCACGGTGCGATCCCGGAACTCCAGGACCTCCGGGAAGTTGTGCCCGGTGTCCACGTGCAGCACGGGGAACGGGATGGGTGCCGGCCAGAAGGCCTTGGCGGCCAGGTGAAGCATGACCACCGAGTCCTTGCCGCCGGAGAACAACAGCACGGGGCGCTCGCCCTCGGACGCGGTCTCGCGGAAGATGTGGATGGACTCGGCCTCGAGACGCTGCAGCTGGGAGAGTGTCACGGACTCGGAGGTGGTCGTGGTCATAGATGGATCCCGCATTCTGTCTTGCCCACACCGGACCAACGACCGGCGCGGGGGTCTTCTCCGGGTGCGACCTTGCGCGTGCACGGTGCGCACCCGATGGACGGGTAACCCTGGCCCAGCAACGGGTTGACCACTACGAGGTTCTGCTCGGCGTAATCGACCACGTGGTCGAAGCTCCAATCCACCACGGGGTTGAGCTTGACCATCTGGTGGTGCTCGTCCCACTCCACAGGCGCGGCGTTCGCGCGGTGGGGTGTCTCCTCGCGTCGCAGCCCGGTCACCCAGGCCTCGTACCCGGCCAGGGCCTTGTCCAGCGGCGCAACCTTGCGCATCCCGCAGCACAGGCCCGGGTCACGGTCATGGAGCTTGGGACCGTACTTGGCGTCCTGCTCGGGAACGGTCAGCTCGGGCAGCAGGGTCCGCACGTTCACTGGCCAGTCCGAGGCGAAGCGATCGCGGGTCTCAAGGGTCTCCGGGAAGTGGTAGCCCGTCTCCAGGAAGAGCACGTCCACATCCTTAACGTGATTGCTCACCAGGGCGGGGACCACGGTGTCGGAGGCCATGGAGCACGCGACCGCGAGCTTCTTCCCGAAGGTCTCGGCGGCCCACGCGAGCACCTCGTCCGGGTCCGCATCCCGCAGTCCGAAGCGCTGCTGCGCCTCCTCGACGAGCGCCTTGAGCTCCTCGACGGAGCGGGTGCGTCCGGGGGAAGCGGCCGCGGGGTCCTGCTCGATGGTCGTGGTGTGAGCGGACGACGACGACGCGTCCGCCGCGCCGCTGTTGCCTGCGGTGTCGGTCCTGGTCATTTCAGTGAATCCTCCTGGGCGTTCAGGGCCCACTCGGCGAAGCTCTGGTGAGCCTCGCGCTCGTCGAGGAACGTGCGGGTGACACGCTCCACGTAGTCGGACAGGTCATCTGCGGTGATCTTCAGCCCGCGCACGGTTCGACCCAAACCGCCCTCCTCGCGGTCCGGGGAGGCCAGGCCGCCGCCCAGGTGCACCTGGAACACGTACTCCTCACCGATGTACTGGCCCTTGAGACCGATGTCCGCGGTCTGGATACGCGCGCACGAGTTGGGGCACCCGTTGATGTGCAGGGAAATGGGGGTGGGGATCTCCACATCCTGGAGGCGCTGCTCCATGTCGTCGATCACCCGCGCGGCAAGACCCTTGGTCTCCACGAACGCGAGCTTGCAGAACTCGATCCCGGTGCACGCGATCGTGGACCGGCGGAACGGGCTGGGCTTGGCGTGCATCCCCCACGGGCGCAGCGCCTCGATCAGGGAATCCACGTTCTCCGGGGCCACGTCCAGCACCAGGACCTTCTGGTGCGGGGTCAACCGGATCCGGCCGGAACCGGCGGCCTCGGCGGCGTCGGCGAGCGCCACGAGGGCGTCACCGCTCAGGCGACCCGCGGTCAGCGCGAAGCCCACGTACTTCTTGCCGTCGTTCTGCTCGTGGACCCCCACGTGATCCGCGTGACCCACGGCGCGCTCGGGGGCGGGACCGTCCGGCAGCTCGCGACCCAGGTACTCGTCCTGGAGCACCTGGCGGAACTTCTCCGGGCCCCACTCGGCGAGCAGGAACTTCAACCGGGCCTTGGTGCGCTGCTTGCGGTAGCCGTAGTCGCGGAAGATCGCAGTGACCCCGGCCCACACGGGCACGACGTCCTCCGGCGCCACGAACGCACCCAGGCGCTCCCCCAACCGCGGGGACACGGACAGTGCACCGCCCACCCACAGGTCGTAACCGGGACCGAGTTCCGGGTGGTTGACCCCCACGAAGCTGACGTCGTTGATCTCGTGCACCACGTCCAGGGTGCGGCTGCCGGTGATCGCGGTCTTGAACTTGCGCGGCAGGTTCACGTAGTCCGGGTTGCCCACGAACTCTGTGCGCAGCGCCTCGAGTTCGGACGTGGGATCGATGATCGGATCCGCCTCGACGCCCGCCACGGGGCTGCCCAGGAACACGCGGGGGGTGTCACCGCACGCCTCGAGGGTCGTGAGCCCCACCGAGTCCAGGCGTTCCCACATCTCGGGGACGTCCTCGATGCGCAGCCAGTGCAGCTGGATGTTCTGCCGGTCGGACACGTCCGCGGTGCCGCGCGCGAAATCCCGGGAGATGCCACCCAGCACGCGCGTCTGCTCCGTGGTCAGCTGTCCGCCGTCCAGGCGGATGCGCTGCATGAAGTACTCGTCCGAGAGCGATTCGGCGTCCAGCTTGGAGGTCGACGCACCGTCCACGCCCTGCTTGCGCTGCGTGTACAGGCCCAACCAGCGGAACCGCCCGTGGACGTCGTCCGCGGGGATCGAGGCGTACCCCGTCTTGGAGTACGTGTCGATGATCCGCTGCCGGACGTTGAGCGAGTTCTCCTCCGCTTTGAACTCCTCGTTGTGGTTCAGCGGCGTGCGGCCGCTGACCTTCCACTGGCCCAGATCGGTACCCTTGCGGGGTCCGCGCACGCGGCCGGACGCCGCGGCGGGGGCCTTGTCCTGGGTGTCGGCGGAGGGTGTCATGGGTGCTCCTTGGGTGAGGGGGAGGCAAGTCGCTCCAACGTACCGAGCGAGCCCTCAGTGCAGCGATTCACCGTCACAAACACGTCACATAGCCGGCCTTCCCCCTGGTCACCCGCGGGTACAGGCCTACGTCGCTCGGCCGACACCGCGGCGTCGTCGCCCGCTGTGCCCGGGCACGACGACGCGGGCGGAACCGCGGTCCCCGCGATCCCGCCCGCGCATGCGTGCGGTGGTGCTACGAGCTCAGCCCTCGAAGGACTTGGGCGCCTGGCGAGCGCGGCGCTTGAGCTCGGCATTGCTCTTGCCCTGGTACCCGCGGTACTTGGGGCCGTTCTTGCCGTTCTTGCGGCGCTTGTCCTGGTTGCGGCCCTTACCCGGCTTGTCGCTCACGCCACCGGGGAACTCGGGCTGGTCCTCGCGGTTCTTGTGGAAGACCTGGACCACCGCGGGGCGTGGCATGGAGAACTCGCCGGCCCCGGCGCGCGTGGGCAGCACGTAGTCGGGGAAGTACGAGCGGGGCTGCTCGAACGTGCCGTCCTCACCGGGGTGCTGCACGGCCACGTAGACCATGCCCTCGGTGTCGTGGATCACGGGACCGCACGTCTCCGCGTCCTGCGGCACGGCCAGGAACTGCTGCACGCGACCGCGATTGGCACCCTGGAGGTCCACCTTGAACAGACCGTCGTTGTAGCCGATCTTGGAGGGCGCACCGTCCGTGGAGATCCACAGGTTGCCCGCCTTGTCGAAGGCCACGTTGTCGGGGCACGAGATCGGGGAGACCTTCTCCTTGGGGAACCCCCCGAAGTACGTCCCCGAATCCTTGGTGGGGTCACCGCACACGAGCAACAGGTTCCAGTCGAAGCGCGTGGCCTGGGGCCGGTTATTGCGCTCGGTCAGTTCCAGGATGTACCCGTCACGGTTGCCGGTGCGGGGATTGGCCTCGTCCACGTCCGCCTTGCCGGGCTTGCCGCGATCGGAGTTGTTGGTCAGCGCCGCGTACACCTTGCCGGTGTGGGGGTTGGGCTCCACATCCTCCGGGCGGTCCATCTTGGTGGCGCCCGCCTTGTCCGCGGCGAGGCGGGTGTAGACCAGGACCTCCTCCACGGACATGCCGCGGACCATGGACTTTCCACCCTTGAGCAGGGGCAGCCACTCGCCGGTGCCGTCGAACTCGCCGTCGCGGGGCAGCTGGCCCGTCCCAGTGATCTCGGGGGCCTGGGAGTTGCCGCGCAGCCGGGCCACGTAGAGGTCGCCCTCGGAGAGCAACTTCATATTGTGGGCCTTGTCGCCCTTGCGGTATTTGCGGGACGAGACGAACTTGTAGATGTACTCGAACTTCTCGTCGTCACCGGAGTACGCGACCACCGTGCCGTCGTCACCCACGCGCACGTTCGCGCCCTCGTGCTTGAAGCGGCCCAGCGCGGTGTGCTTGATGGGCGCGGAGTTGGGGTTCTGCGGGTCGATCTCCACGACCCAGCCGAAGCGATTGGGCTCGTTCTTGTACCCCTCGATCCGGGCGTCGAAGCGCTTCTCCACCTCGGGCCAGCGGCGGGACGGCATGGTCGTGGGGAAGCCGTAGCGCTTCTCCTCGGCGGTGCCGGAGGTGATGAAGTACTGGTGCACGTTCTCCTCACCGGAGAGCACCGTGCCCCACGGTGTCACACCGCCAGAGCAATTGTTCTGGGTGCCCAGCACGCGCTTGCCGGTGGGGTCGTCCTGCGTCTTGAGCAGATCGGACCCCGCGGCGGGCCCGTCCATCACGAACGTGGTGGTCAGCGTGATGCGACGGTTGCGGGCGCCACCGCGCACATAGGTCCACGGCTCCCCCACCTTGGTGCGGGAGATCTCCACGACCGACATGCCGTGCGCCTGGATCGTGGTCTTGACCATGTTGGTCAGGTTGGTCTTGTCGTAGCCCGCCGGGAACATGGTGTTCTCGTTGGTGTACTCGTGGTTGTTCACCAGCACGCCCGTGAGCCCGTTCGGGTCCGGGATGATGTCCAGATAGTCCGAGTTGAATCCGAACTGCTTGGCTTGCGCTTCGGGGGTCTGGTTCTTGGGGTCGAACTCCGGGGAGTCGTAGAACAGGGGGTCACCCCAGCGGATGATGGGCGACCAGTCGTAGCCCTTGGGCACCGAGAGGTCGTCCACGGTCATGTCCACGGGCTTGATGGGCGTGAAGTCCAGGCGGGCACGGCCCTGACCCCAGTAGGCGTAGGTGGCCTCGGCCGGCTGGGCAGTCGCGGCGACCACACCCACGGTCACGGCCCCGGCCATCCCCAGCCCCAGGGCGGCACGGCGGCTGACGGCTGCGGAGATGACGTCGTGCACGTACTCGTTGCCGGATGTGTTCGCGTCCGGGGTCATGCACTGGCTACCGCACTTGAGTTCACACGTGAGCGGGCTTCGCTTGCCGTTGACGTGGCCCAGCATGGGCAACAGGCGACGGCGTTCGGGTGCTTGGGTCATGGCGTGGCTCCCTGGGTGGGACATGCATTGATGCATGTCAGCGAGTGGTTCCGCTGCTCAGCCCACCATCACGGCGTGATCGCCACGCAACCACCGGGCGAACGACGGGTTAATTGCGCGTCTGTCACGGACCACCTTCGGGGCCCCGCACGCCGCGTGCCGCATTGTGGCGACTTTGGGTCCCGGGCTGCATACAGGGGCGGGTTTCAACCCCCGTTGACGTGCTGGGGCAAGTTCGAGCCACCTCGGCCCCTCATCATGGATCGGGACTGCTGTACGGGGGGTGACATCTGAGCTGGCTTGCCCGTCGGGCGGCCTGGAAGGATATGCACCATGCCCGCTGCATATCCCCGAGAGTTCCGCGAAGACGTCGTTCGTGTGGCGCGCGCCCGCGAGGATGGGATCACGCTCGCGCTGATCGCTCGTGACTTCGGCGTTCACGAAATGACTCTCCACAAGTGGCTACGTCAAGCCGATATCGAGGACGGCAACCGTGCCGGAAGAACCCGCGAGGAGTCCTCAGAGCTGCGCGACGCGCGCATGAGAATTCGTCTTCTTGAGCAGGAGAACGAGGTCCTGCGCCGCGCGGTTGCGTACCTGTCTCAGGCGAACCTGCCGTCACAAGGCTCTACCCGCTCGTGAGGGAGCTCGCTGTCAACGGGATTCCCGTCGCGGTGCCCTTGCGGGTTTTGAAGCTCTCCCGCCAGCCCTACTATCGGTGGCTGAAACCCCAGGTCACCGCCTCGGAACTGGTCCAGACATACCGCGCGAACGCCTTGTTCGATGCCCACCGCGATGACCCCGAGTTCGGATCCCGGTTCCTGGTCGCAGAAGCCCACGCGGCCGGGGAGGCGATGTGTGAGCGGACCGCGTGGCGGATCTGCCGAGACAACCAGTGGTGGTCGGTCTTCGGGAAGAAACCAGGGAAGAACGGCAAGCGCCCCGGTCCTCCCGTTCGCGAGGATCTCGCGAAGCGAGACTTCACCGCGGATGATCTCAACGAGCTGTGGTTCACCGACATCACGGAACACTGGACTGATGAGGGAAAGCTCTATCTCTGCGCGATCAAGGACGCGTTCTGCGGGCGGATCGTGGGCTACTCCATGGATTCCCGGATGAAGGCCCGCCTCGCGGTGAACGCACTGGTCAATGCGGCCACTCCGACCGCCAGAAGGCCCCGAACGCCACAATGTGCTGCTGCGTCTCCCGCGCAGTAGCAACTCGACCGGATTCAACTCCGGAAAACCCCGCACAGTCAGCCCTCGTAACCATCGACGTTCCCTGAAAGGCATGTTTTGGACATTCGCCGTAAGATCGACATTTCCAAGATGTCGGCATATCAATGGGTCATTGTTGCACTAGCCGCGTTTCTCAACGCCCTCGACGGGTACGACGTGTTGGCAATGGCCTTCACCGCGACCTCCGTCTCCAAGGAGTTCGAACTCACAGGAGCCCAGCTGGGCTGGCTGCTGAGTTCCGGTCTGATCGGCATGGCTGCTGGGTCACTCTTGCTGGGCCCGTTCGCTGATCGCTTCGGACGTCGCAAGATCTTGTTGGTCGCGGTTGGCATCAATGCCGCAGGTTTGTTCCTTTCCGGCACGGCGAACTCCGCCCTTGAGCTGGGCGCATGGCGAGTCATCACCGGGCTGGGTGTGGGCGGCATCCTCGCAACGGTTACGGTCATCACCAGCGAGTACTCCAATTTGAAGAATCGCGGCATGGCCATCAGTATCTACACCGCCGGCTACGGGGTGGGTGCCACACTGGGTGGAATGGGTGCCACCCAGCTGATTCCCGCTTTCGGATGGCGCTCCGTGTTCCTTGCCGGTGGCCTTGTGACATTGTTCGCAGCCGCTTTGATCCTGGTGATCCTGCCAGAATCTGTTGATTACTACCGTGTCCGACGCCCCAAGAATGCCGAAGAGAAGGTGGCTGGAATTGCCCGACGGATCGGGCTCAAGGGGGACGTTTTCCTGGGGGATGCACCCGCCACAACCAATCCGTCACAGGGTAGCGTGACGCAGCTGCTTGGTGGCCGGTACCGGGTTTCGACCATCCTGCTATGGGTATCGTTCTTCGTCATCATGTTCGGCTTCTACTTCGCGAATTCGTGGACGCCGAGACTTCTGGTTGAATCCGGGATGACGGAGCAGCAAGGCATCGTGGGGGGCCTGATGCTGACCATGGGTGGAACCTTCGGTTCGCTGATCTACGGTGTTCTGACCATTCGGCGTAACGCGCGCAACACGCTCGTGGTGTTCACTATTCTTGCGGCCGTGCTATTGGTGGCATTCATTACTACTACATCAATTCCGGCTCTCGCATTCCTGAGTGGTGTTGTCGTGGGAATGCTCATCAACGGCTGTGTTGCGGGACTCTACACCGTGGCACCTCAGACGTATGCGCCGGAGGTGCGAGCAACCGGTGTCGGATGGGGTATCGGAATTGGCCGGGTGGGAGCCATTCTGGCACCCATTCTGGTGGGCACCCTCCTCGACGGCGGCTGGTCACCGACCCAGCTCTACATCGGGGTTGCGGTCGTGGTAGCTCTAGCTGCCTTCGCGGCCTCGCGCTTGAAGCCCCATATCGATACTCCTTTGGTTGAATCCGCCACCGAGGAGCCCACTCCGGCTGCCCGTCGCTGAACCGGACTTGCCAAGAAGGGGCCGATCCTACCCATGCGTAGTGTCGGCCCCTTCCGCCGTCTAAACGTCCCCGCCCCGCAGCACCTCATACGTGCGGGAGATCCGCTCGAGCCACCAGTCACGGCGCGGGCCCGTGACCGCGTGTTCCGTCAACAGATCCTCGGAGACCGCCACGTCCCGCACCGGGAGGTAGCCGTCCACCGGGCGCAGGGGCTCGGCGGTGACGTCCGCGGTCATCAGGGACAGCGTCCCGAGCCCGCACGCGTACGGCAACTCCGGTAACGCCGCGGCGAGTGCCACGCCCGCCCGGATCCCCACCGAGCTGTCGATGGCGGAGCTGACGACGGCGGGCAGCCCGGCCTGCGCGACGATCTCCAGCGCTCGGCGTACCCCGCCCAGGGGTGCGACCTTAACCACGATCAGATCCGCCGCGTCGGCCCGAGCCACGGCCAGCGGGTCCTGCGCCTTGCGCACGGATTCGTCCGCGGCGATCAACAATTTGTTCCCCGCGTCCCGCAGCCGACGGCGCACGTCGGCCAGCCCCGGCACGGTGGCCACGGGTTGCTCGGCGTACGCGAGCTCGAACTCGCTCAGGGTGATGAGTGCGCGTACGGCGTCGTCCTCGCTCCAGCCCATGTTCGCGTCCACGCGCAGTTGCGCGTCCGGGAGGGCGGCGCGCACGGCGGCGACGCGAGCGACGTCGTCCGCGAGGCTCTGTCCGCGTTCGGCGACCTTGATCTTCACGGCGTGCACCGCGCCGCCGTACCCCGCCAGGACCTCCGGGACGCGCTCGGCGGGGACGGCCGGGACCGTGGCGTTGACGGGCACCCGGGTGCGCACGGGGTCGGGGAACCCGGTCCATGCCACCTCGATGCCCGCGCGCAACCACGACGTCGCTTCGGCGTCCTCGTACTCGGGGAAAGGACCGAACTCGCCCCAACCCGCCGGGCCGTGGAAGACGACCGTTTCCCGGGCGGTGACCCCCCGGAACCGCACGCGCATGGGCAGGGAAACCACCCGAGCGGTATCGAGCAGATCGGACAGTGGGGGTATGGACATCACCGAAGAGAGCATGGCCCTAGGGTACGTGTCCGCCTTGATCGCAACGCCGGTTACTGTCCCCTGTTTGGCGTTACTTCATAGAGTTTGAGCCCATAACTTTCTATGTAAATGCATCTATTTACATGCGAAACGCGCTTTTTATGCCACTGCGCGCCGAAAGGCTTCCCCGGAGACCCCACACCTCCGTGGGCCGCTCGGCCCACAAAGCGTTCGCAGTCGCAATTACGTGCCACAACGCATAGTTGTGCCCGACGTATTCTGGAGGGGTCACACGTGTCGTGAGTCCGGGGGGATGATCGCGACACCACAGGGGGAATCGGGGGATTCGTGTTGCATGTCTTTGCGCTGTCCGAAATCGCGTCCGTGGGGGAAACGTTGCAGGCGTTCCTGCAGGGCGGCAGCCGCGTGCTGTTGATGATCGCCATGGTGCTGTTCCTGGCGTACCTGCTGTTCTTCCTCAGCACGGTGTCCATCGCGAGCGCCATCACCACGTGGCACCAGATCCGGCGCAGACCCCGTCAGGCCGCGCACCCGCGCGAGATGGCGCCCGTGACCGCCGCCGAGGACCAGCCGTACCAGGAGCTGCCCGCGCACGGTCGGCACGCGCTGAAGGTGAAGGGCTGAACCGTGATCCTGGTCTTCGGTCATCGTATCGACCTCATCCTGGTGCTCGCCGTGGTCCTCGTGGCCCTGAGCGTCCTGTACGGCATGTTCATCCTGGTGCTCTCCCGCTTCGAACCGCAGCGCTCTCAGCACCGTAGGGTGAAGATCGCCACCGTCCCCGGCCACCACAAGGTGGTCTTCGTGATCCCGTGCCTCAACGAGGAACGCGTCCTGCGGCCCAGCCTCGAGCGGCTCGTCGGCTTGGACCACCCGGACGTCCAGATCATGGTGATCGACGACGGTTCCGACGACGGCACGGCCGAGATCGTGCGCTCGTTCCCGGACCCGCGCGTGCACCTGTTCCAGCGCACCCTGCCCCACGCCCGCGAGGGGAAGGGCGAGGCGCTCAACGCCGCCATCCAGTACCTGCGCACGAGCGATCTGATCGCCGGGACGTCTCATTCTGACGTGGTCGTGTGCGTCATGGACGCGGACGGACGTCTGGACCCGCACGCCCTGGACGACGTCATGCCCCTGTTCAAGGACAACCGCCTGGGCGCGGTGCAGATCGGCGTGCGGATCAACAACCGCCAGCAGAACCTCCTGGCCCGGATGCAGGACCTCGAGTTCGTGCTCTACACCCACGTGTTCCAGCGGGGCCGCCGACACCTGGGCAGCGTGGGACTCGGCGGCAACGGCCAGTTCGTCCGGCTCTCCGCGCTCGACGGGCTGGGTGTGTCCCCGTGGTCTCGCAGCCTCACCGAGGACCTGGATTTGGGCGTGCGACTGCTCATGGACGGGTGGCAGACCGAGTTCGTCTCCACCGCGTCCGTGCACCAGCAAGGACTCGTGGACGTCAAGCGCTGGGTCAAGCAGCGCACCCGGTGGTTCCAGGGCCACCTGCAGTCCTGGAACCTGGTGCCGTGGGTGCTGCGGGACCTCACCGGCAGCCGCCGGGCGGATCTCTTGTACCACCTGACGAGCCCGTTCCTCTTGCTGCTTACGTCCTTCCTGTCTCTGGCGTTCGCCTTCTGGGTGCTGGACCTCGCAGTCGGGATCGTCACGGGTCACGCCGTGGTCTCCGGGTGGTGGCTCTCGTCCTACCTGATCGCGTTCGGACCCGCGCTGCTCTACGGGCTGGTGTACTGGTCGCAGGAACGTCACAGCGGTCTGAACCCGGTCAAGGCCGTGGGCCTGGTCCACCTCTACGTGCTCTACGCCGTGCTGTGGTATGTGGCCGGCTGGAAGGCCGCGTGGCGCGCGGTGCGCGGCCACAACGGCTGGGCCAAGACGGAACGCGTGGTCGAGAACCAGGAGCAGGTGGACTCCTCGGCCCGGGAGCTCACGGTGGAGGCCCATGCATGAGGAAACGCGGCGTCGTCGTACTCGTCGCGACGATCGTGCTGGTGCTCGCGGTGATGGCCGTCATGAATAACCTGTGGCGCGTGCAGCCGTGGGCGGACGGGGAGGTGCACGGGCGCTGGCAGGTCATGTACACGGGCTACGGCACCGTGAAGGGCAACGACCGGCAGGTGCTGCTGGAACCCCACACGGCCGAGGCCGCCATCGTGACCCACGGGGCGCTCGTGCACACGGTGGAGAACTACGACGACGCCGACTTCGCCGTCACGGTGCGCACCGAGGAGCAACTGCGCCGCAATGACGAACCCAATGCGTGGGAAGTGGGCTGGGTGCAGTGGAACCTGCGCGACAACGACCACTTCTACGCGGTGGCGCTCAAACCCAACGGCTGGGAGATCTCCAAGCAGGACCCGGCCTACCCGGGGGCGCAGCGGTTCATCGCCTCCGGTGGGGACTGGACCTTCCCGGTGGGCAGGGACTACCGGGTGGAGATCACGCAGGACTGGCCCAGGATGACGGTCACGGTGGACGGGACCGAACTGGCCACCGTCACGGACGAGGAGACTCCCTACCGAGGTGGCGCGATCGGGTTGTACACGGAGGACGCCAAGGTCCTGTTCCACGATTTCGAGATCATGGGGCAGGGCTGACGGGATCGTCCGCGCCGGGCTGGCGCGGACGGTTGCGGGGTGCGTACGGCAGCGCACCCGACAAGGGGGGACGCGCGGTCCGGGGGGACCCGCGGGAACGTGCGGAAACACAGGGAGACAACGATGGACGGGGACTTCAAGCTCACACGGCGAGCGCGGATCGGGTGGCTCACGGGCATGGCCGTGATCCTGACGATCGCGCTCGTGGTGGTGTTCGGCCTCACGAGCAGTGCGCTCGTGGAGGGGCAGGCTTCGAGCCTGGCCAAGCAGTACACGGATCCCGAGTTGGACGGGGCGAGCTCCACCGAACCGGAGGAGCAGCTGTCCGCGAGCTACGGCCGGGACAGTGGCAAGTCCACACTCGTGCTCTACGACAACACCGGTGCCGCCGCGGACACCAACGCCATGTACGCGATCGCCACGGGCAACCTGCTCACACACTTCGGGAAGACCGAACTCAAGCCGGTGGCCGACTACACGGACGCCATGGTCGAGAACTACGACGCCGCGGTGTACATCGGCGCAGACCACCGCGTCCCGCTCCCCCAGGCCTTCCTGGACGACGTCCGCTCCACCGACAAGCCCGTGATGTGGTTGGGCCGCAACATCGAGGCCCTCGCGGGTCCCGACGACGCGCAGAACGCCCAGTTCCGGGACAAGTACCGCTGGGACCCCCGCGCCGCGACCACGGTGGACAGTTCCAAGGTCACCTCGGTCGAGTACCAGGGCGAGAAGGTGCACCGGGAGACCCAGGGTGCCCCTGAGATCGTGGTCCCGTTCACCGGCACGAACGACAAGGTGGAGGTCCTGGCGACGTCGCAGTGCACCGAGCACGGTAAGCCCACCTCGTGCACGCCGAACGGTTCCCCGCAGGCCCCGTGGGCCATCCGCTCCGCGAACCTCACGTATTTGGCCGAGGTGCCCCTGGACTACATCGACGCGAACGACGTGTACCTGGTCTACACGGATCTCTTCTACGACCTCGTGGGTTCGGACGCCCCCGCGGTGAAGCAGGCCGCGGTGCGCCTGGAGGACGTGGGGCCGGAGTCCAACCCGAAGGACCTGCGCCGCGTGGCCGATTACCTCGCGTCCGAGAACGTCCCGTTCCAGGTGGCCGTGATCCCCATCCAGATTGGGCAGAACAAGGACGGCTCCGACTGGTACGGGCTCAGCCTCACCGACCGGCCCGAGGTCGTGGACGCCCTGAAGTACATGCAGAGCAAGGGTGGCACGCTCATCCAGCACGGCACCACGCACCAGATGGGCACCATGGACAACCCGTACAGCGGGCGTTCCGGTGAGGATTACGAGTTCTACCAGTTCGGATGCACGTCCACCGGCACCGCGCCCTACACGTTCGAGGAGTGCACCAACGACTCCTACATCACGCCCGTGGGCCGCGTGGCCCAGGACGACGTGGACCAGTGGAAGGACCGCCTCGAGGCGGGACGCTCCGTGATGGAGGACGCCGGTCTGGGCGCGCCCACGATCTTCGAGACCCCGCACTACGGCGGGTCCGTGAACTCGTACGTGGCCATGGCCCGGGAGTACGACGCGCGCTACGAGCAGGGTGACTACTACGCGAGCATTCTCACGGGGCAGCCCTCCGAGGCCGGAAAGTCCTACAGCCAGCAGTTCCCGTTCACGGTGAGCGACATCTACGGCGGCACGGTCTACCCCGAGAACCTGGGCAACATCACCGAGGGCGAGCAGAACAACCACACGATCCGCGATCCCAAGTTCCTGATCTCCCGGGCCAAGGCGAACCTCACGGTGCGCGAATCCACGGCCAGCTTCTTCTTCCACCCGTACCTGGATCTGAACTACCTCAAGCAGACGGTGCACGGGATCGAGGACCTGGGCTACGAGTTCACACCGGTCACGGAGCTGAAGTAGTGCGCGCCCGGGCCGGCGCCCCCACTCGGGACGCCGACCCGGACGCACAACACCCTGGGTTCAGCCGCGGGTCAGCGCCTCTCCACGAGCGCGGTCGTGTTCTGGGCGGTGCGGATCATGGAGATCACGAACTCCAGGAACACGCGCATCAGCACGATGTTGATCAACACACTCACGAGCCCGAAGATCACGAACAGTAGACCCGCGGCGCTCTCCGTGAGCGCCACCAGTCCCGAGATCACCATGATCAATCCGCCCAGTGCGCTGAGTGCGATCGACAGGACGTAGATGAACTTCGCGAACTTGATGGTGATGAAGTGCTTGAAGTCCAGGTCGAACAATGCGGCCAGGAAGCCCGGCTCGCTATCGGGGCGGTGCGGCGCGTGCGGGGGCTGCGCAGCGCCGTCGTGCGGGGCGGGGTACGCATCGTGGCGGGGGGTGCTACCGGCGGCGTAGGGGTGACCACCGTCCGCTCGGGGACCGGCCACCGGCTCCCGGGGATCGTTGTGGTCGTAGCGGGGGTAATTCTGCTCGGACATGACACTCCTCGTGGGGGCGATAAGTGAAGGACACGGGGCCGCGGACAGCAGCCCCGCCCTCATTCTGACCCGCGGGCGTGCATTCGCAAACGATTGCTCTGTGACGCCGATGCCGAAGCGCGGACATTACGCGCCGGACGACGCCGCGCCGCGCGGCTCCCCGGCCCGTCCTTGCCGAACGGGCCCGTGCTCGAGGTGAGCGGTCGGGTCCCTCCCCCTGGAGCGCTCAGTTGTCCGCGCGCCCTCTGGCAGATGCCCGAGACCCGGAACGCGCGAACACCCGGCCAGGATCACTGACCGGGTGTTCGCACGCGTGTGAACGTCAGGGGTGGGCGGCCTTCGGCGGCCGGGAGCCCCGCACGGTGATCATCCCACCGCGCCCGGGCCCACCGAACTCACCAGGGGTCCGTTCACCCCCGGAGCGTTACTCGCTGATCTCGGAGTTGCTCGTGGGGTCCTCGTCCACGCCCATGCCCGGAACCTCGGGGTTGGCGGCGTTGGACTTGACGGCCTCCTCGATACGCTGACCGATGTTCTCGTCCACGTTCTTCCAGTACTGGAAGGCGTTCGAGAGCACCGGCTCCTCGACACCTTCGAGGGCGCCGGCCACGGTCTGCACGAACTGCGCGCGCTGCGCGTCGTTGAAGACCTCGCGGATCAGGGTGCCCGGCTGACCGAAGTCGTCGTCGTCCTGACGCAAGGTGTAGGCCTCGCGGACCAGAGCGCCGTCGTTCTCCCAGCCGTTGTCCACGGGACCGGTCTCGTCCGACCAGGAGTCACCGAAGGAGTTCGGGGCGTACACGCGACGAGCGCCGGAGTGGTTGTACCACATGTGGCCCTCGAAGTTGTAGGTGTGCACCTCGTTGATCGGGCGGTTGACCGGCAGCTGCTGGAAGTTGGTGCCGATGCGGTAGAGCTGGGCGTCCGCGTACGCGAAGTTGCGGCCCAGCAGCATCTTGTCCGGGGAATTGCCGGTGCCGGGAACCATGTTCGCCGGGGAGAACGCGGCCTGCTCGATCTCCGCGAAGAAGTTCTCCGGGTTGCGGTTCAGGGTCATGGTGCCGACCTTGTGCCGCGGGTAGTCCTTCTGGGGCCAGACCTTGGTCAGGTCGAAGGGGTTGAAGCGGTAGGTCTTGGCCTCCTCGTACGGCATGATCTGCCAGTACAGGTCCCACTTGGGGAACTCGCCGTTCTTGATGGCGTCGAAGAGGTCGCGGCGGTGGACGTCACCGTCGGCACCGGCCAGGCGCTCGGCCTCCTCGTTGGAGAGGTTCTCCACACCCTGCTGGGAGATGAAGGCCCACTTGACCCAGAACTTCTCGCCCTGCTCGTTGACGAGCATGTAGGTGTGCGAGCTGTAACCGTTCATGTGACGCCAGGTCTTGGGCAGACCGCGCTCACCCATGAGGTAGGTGACCTGGTGTGCGGACTCGGGGTTGTTGGTCCAGAAGTCCCACTGCATGGTGCCGTCACGCAGGCCGGAGTCCGGCAGGCGCTTCTGGGAGCGGATGAAGTGCGGGAACTTCATGGGGTCGCGCACGAAGAACACCGGGGTGTTGTTGCCCACGAGGTCGAAGTTGCCTTCTTCGGTGTAGAACTTCAGGGCGAAGCCACGGACGTCACGCCAGGTGTCCGGGGAGCCCAGCTCGCCGGCCACGGTGGAAAAGCGAGCCAGCATCTCGGTCTTCTTACCCGGCTGCAGGAAGTCCGCCTTTGTCCACTGCGAGACGTCCTCGGTGACCTCCAGGGTGCCGAACGCGCCCGCGCCCTTGGCGTGGGGACGACGCTCGGGAACGTTCATCCGGTTGAAGTGCTGCAGGGTCTCCACCAGGTGGTGGTCGTGCAGCACGATGGCTCCGTCGCGGCCCGTGGTCAGCGAGTTGCGGTCGCTGACAGCGGGAATGCCGGCCTGGGTCGTGGACCCGGTGGCGTGCGGGGTGGGTTCCGTCATCGCGTACTCCTTGATGGGGTTGGGATGGGTGGGTGAACCGGTGACCCGGATGGGTTCCCGGAGCTCAGGGGTCTAGACGGGCACCGCGGTCGCACCGGCCCGCTGGGCCGAGCAGTCGGAACACACGCCTTGGTAGACGACATCGGCCACGTGGATGCTCATCCCGTGGGTCTCGCTGGGGGTCAGGCACGGTGCATGCCCCACGGCACAGGCCACGTCCTCGATGCGTCCACACACCGTGCACACGGCATGGTGGTGGTTGTCGTCGACCCGGGTTTCGTACCGTGCCGGGGAGTTCGCCAGGTCCAGCTGGCGCAACAGTCCGGCGTCCGTGAGCGAGTGCAGCACCACGTAGATGGACTGCACCGTGATCTCCGGCAATGCCGTGCGCACGTCCGCGAGCACCTCGTCCGCGGTGGCGTGCTGGTGGCGCTCGAGCGCGTCCAACACCGCCAGTCGGGGCTTGGTGACCCGCAGTCCGGCCGCCCGGATCCGATCGGTCCACGGCACGGGCACGACGGCGCCGCCGCCGTTCTCCCGTTCCCCGGGCTGATCGGTAAGAGTGGTCGAGGTCATAGCTTCACTATGTCATGTTTTGAGTTACTCATCAAAAGGTTGCGGGGTGTGCCGGGTGACGGGAGGGTGAACCCTCGGGGAGGGCGGCTTCCCCCTCCTCACCCTCTGGCGCCGCGGCAAACGCTCTCCACTACATCCATGCCGCGATCCGCACGGTTTTTCCTTGTTTTCTGATCGTTCTGCACCACAGATGTTCCCACCCGCTGTCCAGCGGCGTGTCCGTTCGCGCGGGCCATCGACGACGCCCGCGTCCTCCGCGGCGCCGAACTGCGGGCGGCCGTACTACCTGTCCGGGTGCTTCACGGCAAGGTACAAACCCGCGAGCCCACAGAGGGTCTCCAACAGGGGCAGGTCACACTGTCACCAGTTCGTGCAACAGACCCATTTGGTTCCGCTGGTTGGCCGGCACCAGATCCGAAAACCTTCAGCTCACAGAAGGCCGCGCAGAGAACAGCTTCTCATTGCCCCCCTCGTAGACTGCACGGTAGACCCCCGCCCCACCGAGTAAGGCAGCCACCCACCGTGTTTAACCACGCGTCCTTCATCTGGGGTGCCGCAGACATCCTGCGCGGCACCTATAAGCAGCACCAGTACGGGGATGTGATCCTGCCGTTCACGGTCCTGTTCCGCCTGGACGCCGTGCTGGCCCCCACCAAGGAGGATGTGCTGGAGGCCATCGGCCCCACCTACGTGGACACTGAGCCGCCCCTGGCGATGATCCGCAACCGCACCAAGCAGGCCGGCAACGAGCACACGTACAACTTCTTCAACCGCTCCCGCCACACCCTCAAGACTTTGCAGGGTGACCCCAACAACCTCGAGGAGAACCTGCGGGACTACGTCAACGCCTTCTCGGAGAACGTGCGCGAGATCTTCCAGAAGTACGAGTTCGAGCAGACCATCTCCGGCCTCGCCCAGCACGATCTGCTCCTGCAGGTCCTGCAGCACTTCACCAAGGCCAACCTGCACCCGGATGCGGTGTCCAACGAGCAGATGGGTCACATCTTCGAGGAACTGATCCGCAAGTTCGCGGAAGCGTCTAATGAGACCGCGGGTGAGCACTTCACCCCGCGCGAGGTCATCGACCTCATGGTCACTCTGCTGCTGCACGACGACGAGGAGCTCACCACCCCCGGCATCGGCCGCGACGTCTACGACCCCACCGCGGGCACTGGCGGCATGCTCTCCGCCGCCGAGAACAAGATCAAGCAGTTCAACAGCGAGGCCTGGGTCAACCTGCTGGGCCAGGAGATCAATCCCGCCTCCTACGCGATCTGCAAGGCCGACATGGTGGTCAAGGGCCAGCCCATCGACAACATCGTCCTGGGCAACACCCTGACCAACCCGGCGTTCGAGAACCGCACGTTCCACTACTGCCTGTCGAATCCACCGTTCGGTGTGGATTGGAAGCAGCACCGCAAGGCCGTGGAGACCGAACATCAGATCGCAGGGTTCGCCGGCCGCTTTGGCCCCGGCCTGCCCCGCGTCTCGGACGGCTCGCTCCTTTTCCTGATGCACCTGATCTCCAAGATGCGCGAACCCAGCGCCACGGAGGAGAACCAGTCGGCCGGCCGCGCGGCCATCGTGCTCAACGGCTCCCCTCTGTTCACGGGCGGCGCCGGCTCCGGGGAATCCAACATCCGCAAATGGGTGCTGGACAACGATTACCTCGAGGCGATCATCGGTCTGCCCACGGACATGTTCTACAACACCGGTATCTCCACCTACGTCTGGATCCTGTCCAAGGACAAGGCCCCGCAGCGCCGCGGCAAGGTCCAGCTGATCGACGCGACCGGCATGTTCGTGAAGATGCGCAAATCCGTGGGCTCCAAGCGCCAGGAGCTCTCGCGGGAGAACATCGCGGAGATCAGCCGGATCTACGACGAGTTCACCGAGTCCCAGCACTCCAAGATCTTCCGCACCGAGGACTTCTTCTACCGCACCATCACGGTCGAGCGCCCCCTGCGCCTGAACTTTGCGTTCACCCCCGACCGCATCGAGCGCGTCATGGCCTCCAAGCCGGTCGCCAAGCTCCCCGACGACGACGCCGCCGTACTCCGTTCCGCCCTCCACGACCGGTCTCAGCGCGCGGGCGGCGAGGTCAGTACCAACAAGAGCGCGTTCACCTCGGAGCTACTCGAGGTCCTGGTCGAGGCCGGGCTGCAGGTGAAGCCCGCGGCACTCAAGGCCATCGTGACCGAGCTGAGTGAGCGGGACGAGAACGGGGAGCTGCAAACCAATCGCGTGAAGGACCCGGAACCGGACCCCACCCTGCGTGACACCGAGAACGTCCCCTGGGATCAGGACATCCACGAGTACCTGGAGCGCGAGGTCAAGCCCTTCGTCCCCGATGCCTGGATCGACGAATCCAAGACCAAGGAGGGCGCAGAGATCCCCTTCACCCGCCACTTCTACGAGTACGTCCCACCCCGACCGTTGGATGAGATCGACCGCGACCTTGACGAGGTTCTGGGCCGCATCCGCGCGCGACTGGAGGAGATGAAGCGATGAGCCCCTTAGGGATTTCAGCAACGTTTCCTATGGTTCGCCTCGCCTCAGCAGCACGGCGTGTAGCGCCTGTTGAAGGGCCCTCCCGGTTCACTCTGGCCCTAGAATCTATTGGTTCAGGGACCGGTCAGCTAGTTGAGGACCCCTGGGTCGAGTCTTCGACCCCAGGAAATCTCTATGAACCGGACGATATCCTATATGGGAAACTTCGTCCTTACTTAGCCAAGGTATGGGTTGCTGACCGCGCCGGCAACTACGTCGGTGATTTTATTCGCATTACTGCTCGGAGTTCTTTCGATAGCCAGTTTTTGAAGTACGTAATTCTTACTCCGTCTTTTATTTCCGAGGCCTCTGCTGGATCAGTAGGCTCCAAGATGCCACGTACTGAATGGGATACACTCAAACAAATTCAAATCCCTGCTCCGAGGTTGGAGCAGCAGCAACAGATCGCGGACTACCTCGACCACGAGACCGCCGAAATCGATTCCTTTATCGAGGGTCAACAGCGTCTGCAAGCCCTGTTTGACGAGAGGATACTCTCCTCTATAACCAAATTAACTTCCGGGAGCGACAGAAGGACAGCGCAGACGGGAAGTTTTTGTCAACCGGTGCTACCCCCAGATTGGACGCTTGCACGCGTAAAATCCGTATCTACTATGGTTACCGATGGTGCTCACATTTCCCCGGAGACAGAAGAAGGGGTCTTCCCGTTCGTTTCCACGCGGGATGTAAAAAGCGGGAACATCGATACCACTAACTGCCTAAGGACTTCCAAAGAAACAGCAGCCTATATGATTCGCACGGGCTGCAAACCCGTCCCAGGAGACATTTTATTTTCAAAAGATGGTACCGTCGGTGAAGTAGCAGTCGTGACCGATGGAACACCATTCGTTGTAGCATCATCGTTGGTGATCATCCGACCGCGACCAGATCTCATTACTTCAGATTTTCTCAGTCGTTCTTTACAATCGAAATCTGTGAAGGATCAGGCGAGGTCCTTCACGAAAGGGGCGGGACTGCCGAGGATTTCGGTGGCCAACGTTTCGCGCCTCGAAATTCCAGTGCCGTCATTGGCCTGCCAGAAAGAAATAACGGATTCTCTTGATTTGGAGATACTAAAAACTCAGGAAATAATTGGGGACACAGATTTGCTTATTAAGCTTGCCCAAGAGCGACGCGCCGCGCTCATTACCGCCGCGGTGACCGGGCAAATCGACGTCACCGCTAAGAACAAGCCCGCAGCGGAGCAGCTCGAGGACGACGTCGCGCAGGGTCTGCACAGGGAGTACGCATGAGCGCGCCGCATCAAGAAAAACCATTCCAGAGGGAGATCGCCGAGTACCTGGAGGGGCACGGGTGGTCCCACTCCCCCAACTCCCAGGGCTACGACAAAGAGCGGGCGCTGTTCCCCGAGGACGTTCTCGGCTGGCTGCAGGACACGCAACCGGAGCAGTATGCCCGGATCGTTCCAGAGCACGGCGATGACGCCGCGCGGGCCAAAGGCGAGCGCCGGATTCTGGATCGCCTGGCATCTCAGCTGGGGCAGTCGGAAAAGGCCGGCGGTGGCACCCTCAATACGCTTCGTCGCGGTTTCTCGGTCCCCGGGGCGCAGCGGTTCAGCATGCTCACGGCTCCCCCAGCGGACCACCGCAACCCCCGGATCACAGAGCGCTACGCGAAGAACCGGGTGCGGGTGGTGCAGGAGGTCGGCTACTCCACGCGGAAGAGCGACCGGATCGACCTGGTGCTGTTCCTCAACGGGCTGCCCGTGGCGACCATTGAGATCAAGACGAACTTCACGCAGTCGCTGCAGGCGGCCATCGAGCAGTACAAGACGGAACGCACGCCAGCCGGTGAACCGCTGCTGACCCCGCATCGAGGTGCACTGGTGCACTTCGCACTCACCGAGAACGACGTCTACATGACCACCCAGCTCAGGGGCGCGGACACATTTTTCCTGCCCTTCAACCAGGGGCATGACAACGGAGCTGGCAACCCGCCGTCGCAGGACGGCGTGGCCACGTCCTACTTCTGGGAGCACATCCTGGACAAGGACACGTGGATCACGATCCTCACGAAGTTCGTGTACGTGAACCACGAGAAGAAGACCGATCCCCGGACGGGGCGGGTCACCGAGTCCAGCCAGATCCGCTTCCCTCGCTTCCATCAGTGGCGCGCGGTCACCAAGCTCACCGAGGCCGCCAGAGAAGACGGACCCGGGCAGAAGTACCTCATCCAGCACTCTGCAGGTTCCGGCAAGACGGACTCGATCGCCTGGACCGCCCACCGCATGGCGTCCCTGCACGCACCGGAGGGCGAGAAGGTCTTCGACACCGTGTTCGTCATTGCGGACCGGCAGGTGCTGGACCGCCAGCTCCAGGACGCGGTGGATCAGCTGGTCGTGACCACGGGAACCTTCGAACCCATCACCTCCGGTTCCGAGGGCTCCAAGACCGAGCGCCTGCTGGAAGCGTTGCGGGCGGGCACGCAGATCATCGGCGTGACCCTGCAGACCTTCCCGTACGCCCTCGCCAAGATCCGGGAAAAAGGCGGGACATTCGAGGGCAAGCGCTTCGCGGTGATCGCGGACGAGGCGCATTCGTCGCAGACCGGCGCGGCGGCGTCGTCGGTCAAGGACCTGCTGTACCGCAACGACCCGACCGCGGCGCAGACGGGCGAGGAGACCGAGCTGGAGCCGGGCGCGGAGACCGAGCTGGAGCCGGGCGCGGACCAGGACGCCCTGGTCCAGATGGCCGCACAGGCGGACGACGGTCGTCGGATCAGCTACTTCGCGTTCACCGCAACCCCCAAGGCCAAGACCCTGGATCTGTTCGGCACCCCGGGTCCGGACGGTAAGCGACAGGCGTTCGACCTGTACTCCATGAAGCAGGCCATCCAGGAGGGGTTCATCCTGGACGTGCTCAAGAACTACACCACGTACGAGATGGCCGCCCGGATCGCCCTCAAGGGTGCGGACCCCGAGACGGTGCCCGAGGGCAGGACGGGGACTGCGGCGTCGTCGACCGAGGACGAGGTGGACGTGCGCAAGGGGACGCGCGCGTACATCGGGTTCGTGGAGCTGCACCCCACGAACGTGGATTCCAAGGTGGACGTGATCCTCAAGCACTATCAGCACACCGTGAAGAAGGAGCTGGGCGGGCGCGCGAAGGCCATGGTGGTGACGGGGTCGCGTGCGTCCGCGGTGAAGTACCAGCGGGCGTTCCAGAAGCACATCGAACGGGAGAAGCTGCCGCTGCAAACCCTCGTGGCATTCTCGGGCTCGCTGCCGGATCCGGATGTTACCGCGATCGGTAACACGGCCGTGCCCGAGGTGACCGAGGCGTCCATGAACCCGGAACTGCGCGGGAGGGACCTGGCCGGGGTGTTCGGGCAGGAGGACCAGAACATCCTGATCGTGGCGAACAAGTACCAGACGGGTTTCGACCAGCCGCTGCTCACCGCCATGTACGTTGACAAGCAGCTGTCCGGGATCGCCGCGGTGCAGACGCTGTCGCGGCTCAACCGGCGCGCGGACGGCAAGAAGAACACGTACGTGCTGGACTTCGTCAACGCCCCCGCCCAGATCCTGGCGGCGTTCCAGGACTACTACGAGGACGCGCGCATCGAAACCGATTCGGACCCGGACCTCGTGGCCAAACAGATGACCAAGCTGGATGCTGCCAACATCTACACACCCGCGGAGGTCGACCGGGTGTGGGCGGCGTGGTCGGACAGGAACGGCAAGCGCGGCGCGCTGACCTCGGCGCTGGTGCCGGCGGTCGAGCGGTTCACCAACCGCTGGTCCCGCGCCGTGTACGACGACGACGCCGCAGCGCGCGACGAGCTCGACGAGTTCCGTTCCCTGCTGGGCCAGTACACGACGTCCTATGCGTTCTTCTCCCAGATCCTCAACTTCGGGGACACGTACTACCTCAAGCTCTCGGTGTTCGCGGACCTGTTGGCGCGACTGCTGCGCGAACAGCTGGACGGCGGCGAGCGCGAGACGGTGACCGCGGACGATGTCGTCCTCACTCACTACCGGCTCGAGAAGCAGCGGGACGAGGACCTGCAACTGGAAGACGGCGAGGCACGGGGCTTGCAGGGCATGACCGAGGCCGGTATGACCCGCCAGGAGGAACGCGAGCGGGCGGCCAAGGCCGAACTGGTGGAGAAGGTCAACAGATTCCTCGGAGGCCTGGATGCCAGCGACGAGCACAAGGTGAGCACCGTGGAACTACTGGTCCGCGAGGCCGCCGAGAACACGGACCTGCAGCAACAGGCGCGCAACAACACCAGGGCGGACTTCTCGCATTCCCCGCAGGTGCGTCTTGTGCTGGAGGATTCCGTATGGAATCAGAACCGCCAGTCCGAGGCGATCGCCAAACGGCTCCAGGAGCTCCCACCCACCGATCTGGTGGAACTGGCCATGGCGTTCGATTTGTGGGAACGGTCGCGGGCAGGGTAGGGCTTATCCCTGAAAGCACGTGTTAGGGGGCCGCGAGGCCGGGGGGAACTCAGGAGGACGAGTGAATTCGACACGACGCGGTGGCACGGGGGACGTGGCAACCGCAACGGACGGGGCGCCGCGCAAGCGGCGACTGGTGGGGATCGATGCCGCCCGGGGGCTGGCACTGATCGGGCTCATGGCCATCCACCTGCTGCCCGCGTGGAACGAACAGACCGGGGAGGCCAGCTGGTCCTGGCGGTTGTTCTCCGGGCACTCGGCGGCCCTGTTCGCGCTGTTGGCCGGAGTGGGCCTGGCACTGGGCTCCGGCGCCCGGCAACCACGCGAGGGGCGAGCCCTGACCGCTGACCGGGTGAGTGTCCTGGTCCGCGCCCTGCTGATCGTCACGGTGGGTATGACCGTCAACGCCGCGATGCCGGAGGACCCTCCCGCCTACAACATCCTGTTCTACTACGGCATGTTCTTCATCCTGGCCATCCCGTTCCTGCATGCCCGCCCCAAGACGCTGTTCATCTGGGCCGCCGCGTTCGGGATCCTCTCGCCCCTGCTGATGCAGCGCATGCTGGATGTCCTGCCGGAGTGGTGGTATTACAACCCCACGCTGCCCAATGTCCTCAGCAACCCCGCGGGCACGCTGTCTCAGCTTCTGCTGACCGGCAACTACCCGGCGCTGCCGTACATGACGTATCTGCTGGTCGGGATGGGGCTGGGCCGCTTGGATCTGCGAGCAGTGCGCACCCAGGTCCGCTTGGTGATCGTGGGCGTCGCGCTCACCGTGTTGGCCCAGCTCGTGTCCGCCGTGCTCCTCTACGGCCTCGGGGGCTACTCCGTATTGCAGGAGGCATCGCGCTTAAGCGAGTCCACGCTCGACGAGATCCTGGTGTGGGGTACCGACTCGCTACCGACCGACACCGGGTGGTGGCTGGCCATCACGACCCCGCATTCCAACACGCCGCTGGCCATTGCGACCAGCCTCGGGCTGAGTCTGGCGGTGCTGGGGGTGTTCCTGCTGATCAGCCAGAAGATCGGGGACTGGCTCGTGCCGTTGTCCGCGATGGGATCGATGACCCTTACGCTGTACTCGGCGCACCTGCTGGCGCTGTCCCTCGAGCTGCATTACGACTCCCCCTACCTCTGGTACCTCGTGCACGTACTGGTGGCCGTCGTCTTCGCCGTCATCTGGCAGCGGACTCTTGGGCAGGGACCACTCGAGCGGGTGGTCGCCTACTGCGCGAAGGGGACGCGCCGCCTCGTCGCCGGGCGGGGCGGCAATGCCAATCCTGGAAGGACCCGCAACCCCTAACTGGCGTCAACCTCATCCCGCGGTACCCGCTCTGGCGTTCGACCTATGGAAGCGGCTGCGGGCAGGGTGAGGTGGAGTGACGACATTTTGAATATTTCGAATAGTCAGTAGGGTAGAAACATGACAACCGCCCCGCTGGATCGCTCAACTGTCGCACCCACCCCGGCTCATGAGGAAGAACTGAAAGCCCTCGCGGCCTTCCTCGAGCCCACGCCCTCGGCACAGGGCCGCGGGATCCCATATCTGGTGTCTCCGACCGGAGCCACACAGCAGATCCCCGCTGAGGTCTACTCCCTGCTCACACACGTCGTGGACGCGCTTGCCAACAACCGCGGCGTCTCCGTGGTACCTACCAACGCAAAGCTGACCACCCAGCAAGCTGCTGATCATCTGGGAATTTCCCGGCCGACACTGGTCAAGCTGCTGGAGCAAGGTGATATCCCATTCACCAAGGTCGGAAGGCACCGCAGAGTCCTGCTGACTGATCTCATTGCCTACGAAGAACGTCTCGAGAAGACACGCCGCGAAGGTCTCCGACAGGCAACTCACGAGGCAGCTAACCACGGCACATACTTCGACATCCCGGCAGACCCGGCCACCCGGTAAATCCCCATGTCGTTCCCGGTGGTTCTCGATGCATGCGTATTGATTCCCATGCCTATCGCAGATCTATTACTGCGTCTGGCCACGGCCAAGCAATTCAGGCCGCTTTGGTCGGATGAGATTCTGAACGAGGTAGAGAGCAATCTGGTGAAGAAGCTTCACAAGGACCCGCACAGCGCTCGCAGACGTGTGAACGCCATGCGGGACTTCTTCCCCGACGCTCTGGTCGAGAACTACGAGAGCCTCGTGCCTGCCATGACCAATGACCCCAAGGACAGACATGTGCTGGCGGCAGCGGTCCGTTCAAGAGCCGAGCTCATCGTGACATCCAACCAGAAGGACTTCCCGGCGACCGCCCTCAAGCCCTATGACGTTGCGGTGCGGTCTCCGGATGACTTCTTACTTGACCAGTTGGATTTGGACCCTTCAACCGTGGTCCGCATCGCCAAAGAAGTGGTGGCTGATATGCGGAATCCGAAGATCACGTGGAATGGGTACCTCGAGGGTCTCGCTCGCGTCGGCTTGCCTCTATTTGCTACGGAACTCGAAAAGCGGGCCGTAGGAGTCGGCTAGAAGCCAGTTCCAGGGGACACCCCACAATGCGGACTCCCCATCCTCATCGTCCCGGCCGTCGCTACGCCGGCGCTCGCTCCCCCACGCTCATTCCTCGAGTGCTCATGAGGGAACCGTATGCCGGACCCACTTCCCCGCGGGGCATCCCGTCACCGCAGCCAGCCGGGGTGGGCGTCACCCGTCAGCGCGGTCAGCCAGTAGTCCGGCAGCAGGTCCGCCAATCGCTTCCACACGACCGCCGTGGGATCGTCCCGGTCCGCCACCGCCGCCAGGACGTCCGGCCCGTACGCCGCCAGCCGTTCCCGGCACACCCCGCACGGGCTCAGCACGACGACGCTGCCATCCGCCCTGCGGTGCATACACACCGAGGCCACCACCCTGAGGTCCAACCGGTGGGCGGCACAGTACGGTTCGATCTCGTGGCACACCTCGACCGCAGCATTCGGCATGTCCGGGGCGGTTCCGGTGACCACGGTGCGGTCCTCGAGCAGCATGGCCGCCGCACCGTGCTCCGACCCGTCCGGAAACCGGGTTTCGAGTAGTGCCTTGCACTCGGTCACGACGTAGTCCAGAGCGGAAGTGTCCATGGCCGGAGCCTATCGGGGAGCGCGCCGCATGGGTCGATTGGCCAGTCGGCCAGAGTTGCCCGCGGTGCGACCACGTTCCGACGCCGGCCCGGCGGACGATCGAACCCTCGAACCGACCGAGGTGACGGTCGCACGGTGGAGCTGCAGCGGCGTCGTCTCCTCGCGGACCTGCGTGTCCACCAGGCCGCGATGCGACGTCGCGAGAGCGACACCCCGCCCACTGCCTGACATCTGAGGCACTCTCGAGCCACCGGGTGCACTTTCAGGCGCGTCGAGGCCAGGAATACCCGCTGTTCGTGGCTTCAACGTGCCTCACAGTCCGGGGGCTGGCCAGAACGTGCCTCAAAATGCGCACGTTGGTCCAAACGCGCCCCAGAGTTCGAGGACTGGCAGGGACCCGCCGCCGCCACCGTGACGCATTGCCCCACCTGACCCTCGGCGATACTGGTTAGGCATCAATCGACCGGAAAGTGTCGTGGGTCACGCAATTGACGGTATGAATGTACCCACCGGTCGAACCGGCCCCCGCGCACCCTGCGGCGGCGTTGGGCCGGTGGGTCCATCGCATCACTCCCGTGGAGGCACCATGACACGAACCCTCAGCCGACGATCGTTGCTGGCCGCAGCGGCGTCGTTGCCCGTGATCGGGGGCCTGTCGGCCTGCGCGGGAGGCCCGCGCGCGACCGACCGCACGCATCAGCTGGTGTGGTCCACCTACGGCGTGGGCACCGGGACGTACAACGACCTCGCGACGGTCGCGAACACCCTGACCCAGCGCACGGGACGGCAGATCCGGTTGATGACCTCGGACACCGGCATCGGGCGCCTGGCCCCGCTGATCAACGGCACGGCCCAGTACTCGCGCACCGGGGACGAGTACTACTACGCGTTCGAGGGCAATGACGAGTACTGCTCCGAGCAGTGGGGCCCGCAGGCGCTGCGCCTCGTGTGGACTCCCCCGGGCAACTACGGGGTGCTGGTGCGCAAGGACAGCGGCATCGAGACCGTGGCGGACCTCAAGGGCCGCAAGTTCCCCAAGCTGATCGCGAGCACGTCCATCAACCGCAAGATGGAGGCGATCCTCAACTACGGCGGCCTCACCGGCAAGGACGTCCAGATGGTGGACGTCACCTACAGCGGCCAGATCGAGGCGCTGAAGACCGGTCAGATCGACACCCTCTACCAGAACGTGGTGGGCGCCAACGTCTCCGAGCTGGCCTCCCAGTACCCCATCCGCTGGCTGGGCCTGGGCGGCGGCACGCCCTCCCAGTACGCCACGTGGAAGGAGCTCGCGCCGATGGTCAAACCCGGCGAGTTCTCCAAGGGTGCGGGCCTGGCCAAGGGGGAGACGGCGGTGAACATGCAGTACACCATCCCGGTGGTCGCCCGCGCGGACCGCCCCGCGGACGAGGTCGCCGCACTGGTCGCGGACATGGACCGCTACTACCCGGACTACAAGGACATGACCCCGGACGCCCACCGCTTCGGCACCGACCAGATCCAGCTCACGCCCCTGGTGATCCCGTTCCACGACGCCATGGTGGAGTTCCTCACCAGCAAGGGCCGCTGGAGCAAGGACCTGCAGACCCGCCAGGACGCCCTGCTGGAGCGCGAGCGCCGCATGCACGAGGCCTGGCCCGCGTTCTGGCAGGACCACAAGGACCGTGAGGACCCCAAGTCCGCGCGCAAGGAGTGGGTGGACTGGAAGAAGGCCAACCTTCCCGAGCTCCCGGACACCCCCGGCACCCTGCCCGGCGCCTCGTCCACCACCGCACCCTCCGGAGGCCACGCATGAGCACCCCGTACCAGACCGACGACGCCGCCGGCCCCGCCGATGCCGTGACTCCCGCTGGCACCGCTGGCCCCATCACCGCCCCCGGACCGGCCATCGACCCTCGCACCGGCGCTCCGCTCACCGCCACGCACCCGCACGGGGGCGACGACGCCGCCCAGCCCACCATGCCCTCGGACGTCTCCCTGCACGACGCGAGCCCGCGGCTGACGCTGTTCTGGCGCAGCCTGGTGATCGTGCTGACCGTGGTGGGCGTGCTGCTGACCATGAACCAGGTGTTCTTCTGGAACGTGGGCGGGGTGACCATCCCCACCAACTCGTTCCTGTACCTGCTGATCGCGGTGTTCGTGCCGATCGTGTTCATCGTGACGCCCATCCGCAAGCACGCCCCCGGTGCCGCGGCTCGGCAGCGGCGGGGCGTGCCGTGGTACGACGTCCTGCTGCTGCTGGCCGTGGTGGGCACCAGCGCGTACTTCGCGGTGCATGGCATCGAGATCCAGGAGTACGGCTGGCAGTACATGGCCCCCACCCTGGCCACCGTGCTGAGCTTCGTGTTCTGGGCCCTGATCCTGGAGACCCTGCGCCGGGCCGCCGGGCTCGTGGTGCTCGTGATCGCGTTCCTGTTCTCCGTGTACCCGCTGTTCGCGGGGATCATCCCGCTGTCCTTCCTGCAGGGCATCTCTTACGACCTCCCCACCCTGGCCCAGGTGCACACCATGGGCGTGGACAGCGTACTGGGCCTGCCCCTGCAGACCGCGGGCACCATCCTGGTGGGCTTCCTGCTGTTCGGCGTGGTTCTGCAGCACACCGGCGGTGCGGACTTCTTCCACGAGCTGTCCATGGCCGTGTTCGGCCGCTACCGCGGCGGCTCCGCCAAGGTGGCCGTGGCGAGCTCCGCGGCCATGGGCATGATGAGCGGCTCGGCGGTGTCCAACGTGCTGACCACGGGGCCCATGACCATCCCGGCCATGAAGCGCTCCGGGTTCAGCGCCCGGGTGGCCGGGGCCGTGGAGGCCACCGCGTCCTCCGGCGGCTCCATCACCCCGCCCATCATGGGCACCGCGGCGTTCCTCATGGTCTCCTTCGTGGGCGTGCCATACACGTCCATCCTGGTGGCGGCCACCATCCCCGCGATCCTCTACTACCTGGGCATCTTCCTGCAGATCGACGGCTACGCCGCCCAGCGTGGCCTGCGCGGCACGCCCAAGAACCTGCTGCCGCGCGCCCGCCACGCCCTGGCCATGGGCTGGCCCTACCTCGGCGCCCTGGCCGTGCTCACGGCGCTGCTGTTCACCACGGACTCCGAGGCCCGGGTGCCGTACTGGGTGGTGGCCATCCTGCTGCTGATCGCCCTGGTCAAGCCCAGCGTCACGTTCGGCCCCCGCCAGTGGGTGGACATGGGCGTGGACGTGGGCAAGACGCTGGCGCAGATCGTGGGCATCATCGCGGGCGTGGGCCTGATCCTGGGTGGGCTGACCGCCACGGGCGTGGCCCTGTCCCTGTCCCGCGACCTGGTGGCCCTGGTGGGCGACAACGTGGTGCTCGTCCTGATCGCCGGCGCCGTGGTGTGCTTCATCCTGGGCATGGGCCTGACCATCTCCGCCGCGTACGTGTTCCTGGCCATCGTGATGGTCCCGGCCGTCACGGCCCTGGGCGTGGACCCGATCGCCGCGCACCTGTTCGTCATCTACTGGGCCTCGGTCTCCTACATCACCCCGCCCGTGGGGCTCGCGGCCTTCGCGGCGGCGGGCATCTCCAAGGCCTCCCCCATGGCCACGTGCTTCTCCGCCATGAAGCTCGGCGCGGTGAAGTACGTGGTGCCGTTCGGCTTCGCGCTCAACCCCGCGCTGGTGGCCCAGGGCGAGCCCGTGCACATCGTGCTGGCCTTTCTCTCCAGCCTCGTGGCGGTCTACGCGATCGCCGCGGCCATGGGCGGCTGGCTCACGTTCGTGGAACGCCAGCTGCCCCTGTACCTGCGGGTGGTTCTCGCGGTGGGCGGATTCATGATGTTCTTGCCTGGGGCCCCGGTCACGCTCATCGGTCTGGCGCTGGTGGTCGCGGCCGCGGTGCTCGCGCGCCTGCGCCGGCCGCGCGCCGTCGTCGACCCCGAGACCGGGCAGATCACCCGGGTGCCGGAGGGAGCTGAGGTTCCCGACGCCGCCCGCGGCACGCACGGCGCGCACGGCACCGGCGGTGCCCCCGCGGGTGCGCACGCCCCGCACGAGAACACGAAGGAGAACGCATCATGAGCGCAGAGAACACCGACGTCCTGACCGTGGACGTCACGGACGGGATCGCCCTGGTCACCGTGAACCGGCCGGAGGTGCGCAACGCGATCAATGCGACCGTGCTGCGAGCCATCACCGAGACCCTCTCGCAGCTGGCCGAGAACGACGACGTGCAGGTGCTGATCTTCACCGGCACCGGGGACAAGGCGTTCGTGGCGGGCGCGGACATCAACGAGCTCGCCGTACGCACGCCCAAGGACGGGCTGAAGGCCACCATGCAGGGCGTGTACGAGAAGGTGGAGCAGTTCCCCAAGCCCACCATTGCAGCGGTGAACGGCTACGCGTTCGGCGGCGGCCACGAGCTCGCCCTGGCATGCGACATCCGCGTGGCCTCCACGAATGCGCAGTTCGCGCTGCCCGAGACCGGGCTGGGCATCATGCCCGCCGCGGGCGGCACGCAGCGCCTGGCCAAGCTCGTGGGCCTGGGCCGGGCCACCGAGATCGTGCTCACCGGGCGACGTGTGAAGGCGGACGAGGCCCTGGACATGGGGCTGGTGACCGAGGTGGTGGAGCCGGACGAGCTGCTGGTTACCGCCCGCGAGACGGCGCAGGCCATCATGGCCAAGGGCCCGCTGGCCATCCAGCTGGCCAAGACCGTGATCCGCCACGGCTTCGACGTGGACCACCAAACCGGGATCCTGTTGGAACGCCTGGCCCAGTCCGTGCTCTACAGCAGCGCCGAGAAGGCCGAGGGAACCACCGCGTTCCTGGAGAAGCGGACCCCCGATTTCCACAGTGCAGCACAGAAGGACGTGAGCAAGTGAGCGAGAACCCCCTGAAGGAGATCCAGCACATCACCGTGATCGGTGCCGGGGCCATGGGCTCCCAGATCGCCATGGTCTGCGCCCTCGCCGGGTACGACACGGACGTGGTGGACATCAAGCAGGAGGCCGTGGACAAGGCCTCCGAGCAGCTGCACTCCCGCATGGACCGTGACGTCAGCAAGGGCCGGCGCACCCAGCAGGACGTGGACGCCGCGTTCGAGCGCCTGACGTTCTCCACGGACCGGGACGCGTGCGCCGCGCAGGCGGACTTCGTGATCGAGGCCGCCGTGGAGGACCTGACCATCAAGCGTCAGGTCTTCGCGGAGCTGGACGCGGTGTGCCCCGAGCACACCATCCTGGCCACCAACTCCTCGAACATCGTGTCCTCGCGCGTGGCAGACGCCACCCACCGCCCGGAGAAGGTGTGCAACGTGCACTTCTTCAACCCCGCGCTGGTGATGAAGTGCGTGGAGGTGGTCCCCCACGAGGGCACCTCCCGTGAGACCGTGGAGACCGCCATGGAGCTGGCCCGCTCGATCGGCAAGGCCCCCGTGGAGCTCAAGAAGGAGGTTCCGGGCTTCGTGGCCAACCGCCTGCTCGGCGCCCTGCGCACGGAGGCGCTGAAGCTCTACGAGGACGGGGTGGCGGACTACAAGGACATCGACGTGGCCGCCAAGACCGCCCTGAACCACCCCATGGGCCCCTTCGAGCTCATGGACATGGTGGGCATCGACGTGGTCTACCTGATCCGGCTGGCCGAGTACGAGCAGACCGGTGACCCCGCGTCCCTGCCAGCCGAGTCCATCACGGCGAAGTACGAGGCCGGTGACTACGGCCGAAAGACCGGCCACGGCTGGTACGACTACGAGTAGGACCCGCTAGGTTCCGGGGACCTCTGCGGCCTGGCCGCGGGGGTCCCCGTAGAGGTTCTGGGCCAGGCGCACCACGGCACACAGCGCGGGGTTGGGGTCCGCCGCGCGCCACATGAGCTGCACGTCCAGGGGGCGCTGCGGCTGGGCGAGGGGCCGGAACACCACGCCGTCCGAGGCGACGTTGTCCCGCACGGTGTCGAGGCTCAGGGCGCAGCCGATCTGGGCGGCCACGAGCACCACCAGGGTCCACGAGTCCGGCGCCACCTGGGCCACGCGTGGCACGAAGCCCGCCGCTGTGGCGAGGGAGGTCAGCCGGTTCTGCAGTGCGGCCCCCGGACCCGAGGGCAGGATCACCCAGGACTCCTCGGCCAGCTGTGACATCTCCACCCGGGGCGCGTCTGCCAGCGGGTGGTTGCTGGGCAGCACCACCATGACCTCCTCGTGGCCCAGCACGGACGAGCGCAGCTCCGAGGGGATGAAATCCCACCGCCCCATGGCCACGTCCAGGGAGCCGCCCAGCACCTTCTGCATGGCGGTGTGGGAGAACTGCGAGCCGTGCAGCTCCAGGTGTACCCCGGGGCGGTGGGTGCGCACGTGGCGGGCCAGCTCCCCCACCTGCCGGTTGATGGACGCTCCCGCGAACCCGAGGCGCACGCGCCCGGTCTCTCCGGTCATGGACTTGGCCACCGCGGTGCGGGCCTGTTCCGAGGCCGCCACCAGCTCGCGCGCGGGCTCCAGGAGGGCCGCCCCGGCCGGGGTGAGCGAGACCTGCCGAGTGCTGCGCTCGAACAGCTGAGCGCCCAGGGACTTCTCGATGCTCTTGATGAGCCGGCTCAGGGGTGGCTGCGCGATCCGCAGGTTGGCGGCGGCGCGTCCGAAGTGCAGTTCCTCGGCAACCGCCAGGAACGCCTTGGCTTCGTGGACTTCCATGGGCGGAGCCTACGTGATTGTTGCCACACGCGCATCAGTCCACCGCTCTTCTTGTATTGGACAGAACCTAATGACGGTGATTGTGTGGGGTGAAACACATTCCCCGTCCCAGTGGAGCGTTCATGTCCCTCACCCAGGATCCTGCGACCTCCGGGCCGCTCAGCGGAGTGGTCGTCGCGGACTTCTCCCGCGTGCTCGCGGGGCCTTACTGCACCATGCTGCTCGCGGACATGGGCGCCACCGTGGTCAAGGTGGAGAGCCCCACCGGGGACGACACCCGCGGGTACAAGCCGCCTAGCCGGGACGGGGTGGGCACCTACTACCTCTCCGTGAACCGCAACAAGCACTCCATCGTGCTGGACCTGCGCGATCCGGCAGACCTGGAGACCGCCTACGAGATCATCGACGCCGCGGACGTGTTCATAGAGAACTTCAAGCCCGGCGGGCTGGCCCGCTACGGGTTGGATCCCGAGGCCGTGGCCGAGCGGTGGCCCGGGCTCATCCACACGAGCATCACCGGATTCGGCACGGACCGCGGCGCACACCTGCCGGGCTACGACCTGCTGGTCCAGGGCGTCTCGGGCTTCATGTCCGTGACCGGCTCCGCGGACGGCCCACCCCAGCGGGCGGGCGTGGCGATGTTCGACGTCCTCACCGGGCTGCACGCCGCAGTGGCCATCCTGGGCGCCCTGCACGAGCGGGACGTCTCCGGCAGGGGCCAGCACATCCATCTGGATCTGCTCTCCTGCGCGCTGTCCTCCCTGGTCAACCAGACCACGGGCTACGCGGCGTGCGGCAACGACCCCCAGCGCATGGGCAACGACCACCCCAGTCTGTTCCCGTACGGACCGTTCCCCACCGCGGACAAGGACCTCATCATCACGGTGGGCAACAACCCCCAGTTCCGGCGTTTCGTCACGGTGCTGGGCCTGCCCGAGCTCGCGGAGGACCCGCGCTTCGACACCGTGGAGAACCGCAACCAACACCGTGAGGAGCTGCGCCCGCTGCTCAACAAGGCGCTGTCCTCGGACACCGCCGAGGTGTGGGCGTCCCGGTTGCAGGCGGAGGGCCTGCCGTGCGCCCCCATCCTCACCATCCCCGAGGGCGTGGAGTACGCGACCTCCCTGGGCCTGGACCCCGTGGTGCAGGTGGGCGAGGGCGATGAGGCCGTGCCCCTGATCAAGAACCCCGTGACCTTCAGTCGCACCCCGGTGCGCTACGACAAGGCCCCGCCCGCCCTCGGTGCGGACGGCACCGATGTCATGGCCTGGCTGCGTTCCCGTCGCGCCGCCCACGACGACGCCCCCGCACCGGACCGCACGGCCGTCGGTGCAGTGCCCACCGCCGCGCACGACGGCGCCGCCGGTTCCCCGGGCGCGGCCCCGAACCGCGCGTAGCCCCTCCCCACACCAGAATCTCGCGCCGCAGCGAGGCGGAGCCCCGCCTCCCGGCCACCGAAAGGACCCGTGATGAGCGAACTGCTCGAGAACCCCGACTTCTTCCTGCTGGACCAGGAACTCTCCGCCGAGGAGATCGCCCTGCGCGACCGCGTGCGCGCCTACGGCCAGGAGCACGTGCTGCCCGCGATCAACGCGTTCTGGGAGCGCGGCGAGCACCCCCTCCCCGCGTTCAAGGGCCTCGCCGACCTGGGGGTCGTGGGAACGTTCATCGAGGGCTACGGCTGCCCCGGACTCTCCCGCCAGGCCGCCGGGCTGGTAGCCCGTGAGATGGGCCGGATCGACGGCTCCGTGAACACGTTCTTCGGCGTGCACTCCAACCTGTGCATGGGCAGCATCTACATGCTGGGCAATGAGGAGCAGCGCCAGCGGTGGCTGCCCACCATGGCGAAGATCGAGACGACCGGTGCGTTCGCGCTCACCGAGCCCACCCACGGCTCGGACTCGGTGTCCCTGGAGACCTCCGCGCGCCGGGACGGGGACCACTGGGTGCTCAACGGGCACAAGCGGTGGATCGGCAACGGCCACGCCGCGGACGTGATCGTGCTCTATGCCCGGGACGAGGCGGACGGACAGGTCAAATGCTTCGTGGTGGAAAAACAGGAGGACGGCGAGTACCCGCAGGGCTACCTCCCCACCGTGATCGACGGCAAGATCGGCAAGCGCGCCATCAACCAGGCGGACATCGTGATCGAGAACCTGCGGATCCCCGAGGAGAACCGGCTGGAGAACTGCCACAGCTTCAAGGACGTCAACAAGGTGCTCAAGGCCACCCGCGGCGGTGCCTCGTGGGAGGCCGTGGGGCACGGCATGGCGGCGTTCGAGATCGCCGCGAACTACGCCCTGGAGCGTGAACAGTTCGGGATGCCGATCGCCAGCTACCAGCTGGTGCAGGAGCGGCTGGCCACCATGCTCTCGGACCTGACCTCCATGCAGCTGCTGTGCACCCGCATGGCGCAGTTGCAGGAGCGCGGCCAACTCACGGACGCCATGGCCTCCATGGTCAAGATGACCACTTCCCGCAAAGCCCTGGCCATGTGCCGCACCGCCCGGGACATGCTGGGCGGCAACGGGCTGTTGCTGGAGTACCACATCGGCCGTCACCTCACCGACATGGAAGTGGTCTCCACGTACGAGGGCACCGACTCGATGCAGGCGCTCATCGTGGGCCGGGAGATCACCCGGATCTCGTCCTTCACGCGCACGCGCAGCTGACGGGTCCGGGCTGGTGGGTACGCCGTAAGGGTTCGTGAGTTCTGTTCCGGGTCTCGCCGCGAGAAGATGATGGGCATGGTTAACCGCGTAGGTAGTCAGTCCTTTGCGACGAGCAGTACCGCTTCGACCTCATTCGTGGGACGTCGCAGGGAACTGAAGGAAGCGCGGGCCACGGTGTCCCGCTCGCGGTTGACGACCCTCACGGGTCCCGGAGGCGTGGGCAAAACCCGCCTGGGGATGGAAGTCGGTCAGCGCTTGCAGACCCATTTTCGCGACGGTGCGTGGATGGTGGATCTGGGATCCCTCAACCCCGGTGCCCCCATCAGCCCGATAGTCGCCTCCGCCCTGGCCATTCAAGACCAGTCGAATCGCGGGGCGCTGGAAGGAGTGACGGACTACCTGCAGGACAAGGAGTTGTTGCTGTTCCTCGACAACTGTGAACACGTGCTGTCCGGGGCCGGGGAGTTGGTGGACCGTGTCCTGGCCACGGCCCCGGGGGTGAGGATCCTCACCACCAGCCGTGAGCCCCTGAGCCTGGCCGGCGAGGCGATCTATCCCGTGCCTCCCTTGGCGACACCCTCCGTGGAGGACGACCATGCGGTTCAGGACCTTGAACGCTTCGAATCGATTGCCTTGTTCGTGGACCGTGCACGGAACGTGGTGGGTGACTTCGCGGTCACTCCCGAGAACCAGAAGGCCGTGATCGAGTTGTGCACGCGCCTCGACGGCATGCCACTGGCCATCGAATTCGCCGTTGCGCGGTTGCAGAGCATGTCCGTGACCCAGTTGCTCGATCGCCTGGACCAGCGCTTCCGATTGTTGAGCCGCGGGTCTCGCACTGCTCAACCCCGGCACCGGACACTCCAAGCGTTGATCGACTGGAGTTACGAGCTCTGCACCCCCGAGGAGCAGGTGCTGTGGCAACGGCTGTCAGTCTTTCCCAGCAGTTTCGATCTGGAAGCCGCCGAGGAGATCTGCAGTTTCGATGGTCTCGTCCCCGATCTCGTTCTGGACTTGTTGGATCGCCTCGTGGCCAAGTCCATCCTGCTCACCGAACGCAACGGGGAGGCAGTGCGCTACCGCCAGCTCATGACCGTGCGTGAATACGGCGCCGACCGGCTGAACGACGGCGCGGCCACTGAGCTGCGCCGTCGTCACCGGGATTGCTTTCTTCGCCGGGCGGAAACCATGGTCGAACAGTGGTCTACTCCGCGCCAGGGTGAGTTCATCCTGCGCGCTCGCACGGAACGCCCCAATTCCATGGCGGCATTGCAGTGGTCCGTAGCCACCCCCGGTGAGATCAACGCTGCTGCACGCCTGGCGGTGGCGTTGCGTCACCACTGGGTGTCGGACGGTTACCTCAGCGAAGGACGTTTCTGGCTCGACCGTGTGCTGGGCGAGTACGACGACGCCCCGGAACGACGCGAACGAGGATCCGCGTTGTGGGTAGTCGCCTGGGTCAGCCTGTTGCAAGGCGATCACGAAGCTGGCGCGGAATACCTCGCCGAATGCCGACGGGTAGCCACGGCCCTCGGGGACGACGGCCTGCTTGCTCACACGGAGCACTGGAGCGGTTTGTACGGCATCTTCACAGGGGACCTCTCCTCCGCGATAGTTCACTATGAACGCGCAGTAGCCGCCCACGACCGCGTGGGCGATCTGCACAGCCCTGACGACCGAACTGCTCTCGTGGGTTGCCGCTTCCACCCGTGATTTCCCGCGCGCCGTGGAACTCTCTGGCGCCGCGGCCTCCGTGTGGCGCAGTCTGGGAACCACGATCCGGGCGTTCGGGCCCCACATCGACGAGATTTCCCGGGCCTCCGCCAAGCGTGTCCGACAAGGACTGGAACCGGGAACGTCGGATTCCTCACCCTTCGAGCACAAGCGCTTGACCAAGGAGGAAGCGATCGCGGTGGCACTCGCCGAACCGCAGGATGCCGATCAGGAGACGGACATCCAACCGCTGACCCGCAAGGAATGGCAGGTCGCTCAACTGGTGGCCCGGGGGCTGACCAACAGACAGGTGGCCGAAGAACTGGTGGTCTCGCCGCGCACCGTGGACGGCCACGTGGGTCGCATCCTCACCAAGTTGGACGTCACGACCCGCATGCACATCGCATCGTGGGTCGACGGCAGACGAGGAATGTAAGGCGCGAAGCACGACATGCACTGGCGCCCCGGATCGAGAGGTCCGAGGCGCCAGTGTCAGCCGGTCAGGGCGTGAAGAAACGCTGGTGCGGCTGGGACTCAGACGGTGATCATTGCCGCGGAGCGCACCGAAGGAAATACGCCTGAGAGGAACTCCTCGATCTCCGCCGTGTCCCCCAGCGGGAAGATGCCGGCCACGTACTGGTCGGGGCGAACCACTACCACCGCACCGTCCGCGCTGATACCGCGCTCCTCGAAGATGTCGTGTCCCTCCAACGTGCCAAACACCTTCTCCATGTCCGTCAGTCGGAACGTGCCGGTTTTGGGCTTGAACGCCTCCGGCACGTCCGAGACATCGAATTCGGTGTGCCGCTGGCGGTGGATCAACTTGGTGTCGAACAGATCGGGAGACAGCGATCCTTCAGCCCAGTGGGCCCAGTCCTGGAGGGTCTGGGAAACTCCCGGAGCTGCGTCGTCAGCGAAAAAGTAGACACGCCACCGACCGTCCGCGAAGTGATCGTGCCCGATGTGCATGGGCACCAGATCGCACACACGGCCCGCCATGGCGGACTTGAAACGCCTACCGAGCGGGTATCCCTCAGCGAGTTCCTGGTGCTTGGTGTCCGCCGTGATCATCGATGGCTCGTACTCGGTGAGGTAGCCCGCGTTGAACTCGGCGTTCTTCGTGTAGAAATCCTCCAGTTCGTTGGGGTTCTCGAACTGGTCACTCGGCTGCGCCATGAGGGTGGACCATGCCTTGTCGAACTCGATCAGACGATGGGCGATGTCCTTGCGCTCCTCCACGTAGGTGCGCAGCAGTTCCACGGGGCTGTTTCCGGAGAGCACGTGGCCCAGTTTCCACCCCAGGTTGAACCCGTCCTGCATGGACACGTTCATACCCTGCCCCGCCTTGGCCGAGTGCGTGTGGCACGCATCCCCGGTGATGAACACGCGGGGGTCCTGGCTGGAGGTCTTCTCCGAGGCGCGGTCATCGAAATGGTCGGAAACGCGGTGACCCACCTCGTAGATCGAGTGCCACACCACGTTCTTCACATCCAGCTTGTACGGGCTCATGATCTGCTGCGCAGTGGCGATCACGTCCTCGAGTGGAGTCTCACGCACGGAGCGATCACCCTCCGCCACTTCACCCAGATCCACGTAGAGCCGGAAGAGGAACCCGCCCTCGCGCGGGATGAGCAGGATGGTGCGACCGGTCGAGGACTTGATGGTGCACTTCTTGCGAACGTCCGGGAAGTTGGTGTCCGCGTAGATGTCCATCACGCCCCACGCATGGTTGGCCTGCTTGCCATGCAGTCGATACCCCAGGGACTTGCGCACATTGCTCCGAGCGCCGTCCGCCCCCACCACATACTTGGTACGCACCTGAAGCTCTTGGCCCTCGTCGGGTCCGGCCGTGCGGCGCAGGGTCACCGTGATCGGGTATTCGCGGTTCTCTTCCTCGGGGGCGACTTCCATGTCCACGAATTCGTAGCCGTAATCCGGTTCCATCCGAGTGGGCGCGTTCTTCATGAACCGATTGAAATGATCGATGATGCGCACCTGGGTGATCAGCATCATGGGCCATTCGCTGAATTCTTCCGGCAATTCGCGGGTGCTCATCTCGCGGATGATACGTTCCGGATTCTGGGGATCAGGCTTCCAGAACGCCATGTCCGTGATGGTGTGCGCTTCCTCGTAGATCTCGTGGGCGAAGCCGAACGCCTGGAACGTCTCCATGGTCCGGGAGTGCACGCCATCCGCATTGGCCAACGGCAATCGGTGTTCCCGGCGTTCGATCAACCTGGTGTTGACCTCTGGGAACCGGGACAGCTGTGCTGCGGTGATCGACCCGGCGGGACCGCACCCCAGGATCAGCACGTCCATGGTGTCGGGCAACTCGGCGGGACGATCCACCCCCGAGCCCTGAGCGGGCATAGTCATGGGATCACCGGTTTGATAGCCATCTACATGAAACTGCATGATATCTCCTTGGAGGAATGGAATGATATTCTGTGTTTTGTCTCACACGATATGGATCTCACTCGGTAACTCACAAGCAGTTCAGTCGCTACAGACAACATCCGCCTCAAAAACTGGATCGGTTAGCATGAAATTGGCGTTGTCGTAAGGGTAGGACTACGCAATTCGACCATTCGGACGAAATCCATATTGATTAGTTACCGAACGCTTTTGATATCTGGCAGATCTCGCCGTCGGAACTCGCCCCAATGAGCACGCTAGGTCCGGATGTCGCCCCAGAACTCGTTCGCTCACTGAGGACCACCCTGGTGGCGCTCTCGGCCCGGGCGGCCCACCCCGGAACTCACAGCACCGTCCGGGCGGAACGTGTCACCATGGGGACGGGCCCGCCACACCCGGGTGGGCCCGCCTGTCCTTCTATCGGTGAGGTAAGTCTTCCGTGTCCCACGCCCCCTCCCCCCGCGGCCCCGAGGCCTCCTATCCGCAGTTCGCCGGCCCACCGGCCGGGACCTCCGCCCGCTCGGTGACCACCCGGACCGTGGTCGGTGCCTTCCTGGCGCTCGCGGTGCTGTGGGGTCTGGTCATGCTCATCGCGTACGGCAGTCTGCACACGGTCACGGGTCAGGCACTCGACGAGGTCGCCCTGGCCCAGGCCAAGGCCGACCGCAATGTCTACTTCCCCGGCGCGGCCCTCGTCCTCGCGCAGTACGTCCCGGAGCTCGGGGCGGTGGCCGCCGGTGTCCTCGCGCTCGTGTGGGCCGTGCGCTACCGCCGTTGGACGGCCGCCGTATGTGCCGCGGGGGCGGCGTTCGCTGCGAACGTGACCACCCAGTTCCTCAAGCACGGGGTGCTCGACAAACCCGATTGGGGGATCCAGCAGATCGCGTCCAACTCATTCCCGTCCGGTCACACGACCGCGGCGGCCTCCGCGCTCATGGCCGTGCTGCTCGTGGCGCCTCCCCACCTGCGGGCCAGGGCGGGGCGCTGGGGAGCCCTGATAGCGGCGGTCACTGGCATGCTCACCATCCTCAACGGTTGGCACCGTCCCACGGACGCCGCGGCCGCGCTGCTCATCGTGGGCGGGTGGGGCGTCGTGGCAACCCTCGTGGCACGCGCCGTCGACGCCGCTCTCTCCCGTACCGACGCCCGCCCCGGAGCGGCCTCGCTCCAGTTCTACCGGCAGTTCCGGAAGAACCGTTCGCATAGACGCCAGGACATCGAATGGAGCGAGGACCGGGGCGAGAGTGCCTATCTTCCGCCGGCCCACGAGCGCGCCGAGCGGCAGTTCGCAGAACAGCAGCGTGGTGAGCAGGAGCGGGCGGCATCGTACCCGCAGGCTCAGCAGGGGTACCCGCACGCGCAGTACGGGCACCAGCAGCCCCAGCCGACGTGGTCGCAGCCCGCCCCCTACGGAGCGCCCGTGTACCGCCCGCGATTCCCCGCGCGACCCCGGTTGGGCACCGCGATCACCCTGACCGTGGTGGCCGCGGCATTGCTCGCGGCAGCAATCTGGTGGCCCTCCCCGACCGTGGCGGGCACGCTCGCCGGGCGGGTCACGCTCACGGCGGGGTACGTGGGCATCGCGGCGGCCGCGGCCCTGGGGTGGTCGCTCGTGGCGCGGCGACTGCGCGACACGACCCGGTGACGGCGACCCGGTGACAACGAACGCAACTGCTATCGGACGTCCGGGAGTGACGACCGGCTAGATCGCCGCCAATCGGTCCAGGAAAACCCGGGCCACGCCGGCCTGGTACGGCAAGCGGTACATCGAGGCGGTGGACGGGCCCTCACCGGAGAGGCCCACGTCCCGAGCGCGCCGGATGGCCAGCTCCATGGTGTCCGCCTGCTGGGACACGAAGTTGCCGGTCACGGGCGAGCCGTGGCCCGGCACGAACACCCGGTAGCGTTCCAGAGTCGCGAGCGCGCGCAAGGACTCCACCCAGCGCTGGGGGTAGGCGTCCTCGAAGTTGGGGTCCGCCCCCTCCTCCACGAGATCACCGCAGAAGACGACGTCGTCCACGCCCACGCACACGTCGTTGTCCGTATGACCGGGGCCCAGGAAGAACAGGGTGACGGGGCGTTCCCCCAGGTCGATCCGGGTCAGGGAAGGCCTGCGACCGTCCCCCGGAAGAGTGTTGGTGGGCATAACGAGCTGGGTGTCCATGCCCTGGCCCTCACCCATCTCGGGTTCCTGCGTGCTCACGAAACTGCGCTGGTACTCGCCGACCTCCGCCATCGCGGCCGCGCACGCCTTGTGCGCCCAGAACTCGGTGGCCCCGGCGCGCGTGAACACCGCGTTACCCATGTAGTGGTCGTAGTGCGCGTGCGTGTTCACCACGGTGAGCGGTAGCTCCGTGAGCTCACGCACCGCGGTCAGGATCTCCCGGCCCTGGCGAGGCCCCGCACCCGTGTCGATCACCAGGGCGCGCTGAGTGCCCAGCACCAGACCGGAGTTCAACCTCCAGTTCTCGGTGCCGATCACATAGACGCCGGGGCGCAACTCCTGGGTGCGTGCCATGGGGCTCACTCTATCGGCAACCCCGCACCCTCTACGTATCGCCGCAAGCCACCGGGCATGGGGCACGACGCCGCTCCGGCCGCCCCGCGCGACGGGAACCCGCGGCGGGGCGGTGCTACTGTGTGCCGCGTGTTTTCGACCAACCCCGACACCCCCGTGACCCCGGCGGGCCGCTTCGCGCCGTCGCCGTCGGGGGACCTGCACCTGGGAAACCTGCGCACGGCCCTGGCCGCGTGGGGATTCGCGCGGGCCACGGGGCGCCGCTTCCTGTTGCGCGTGGAGGACCTGGACCGGGTCAAGAAGGGGGCCGCACAGCGCAACGTGGCGGATCTGCGGGCGATCGGCCTCGACTGGGACGGCCCCGTGGACCACCAGTCCGAACACATTCCCCGATTCCTGGACCCCGTACAGGACCTCACCGAGGCGGGCCTCACGTACGAGTGCTTCTGCACGCGCAAGGAGATCCACGCGGCGGCCTCCGCTCCCCACGGCATCCCGGGCGCGTACCCCGGCACGTGCCGGAACCTGAGTGCGGCCGAGCGCGCGCGACGTCGTACCCAGCGACCCCCCGCCATCCGGCTGAGGGCGCAGACGCGGGAGTTCACGGTGCACGACCACTTCGTGGGCGAGTACACGGGAGCCGTGGACGACATGGTGCTCGTGCGCAACGACGGGACGCCGGCGTACAACCTGGCCGTGGTCGTGGACGACGCCGAACAGGGTGTGGACCAGGTGGTGCGCGGGGACGACCTGTTGCCGTCCGCTCCGCGACAGGCGTATCTCGCGGGGCTGCTGGGGCACCGGGTTCCCGAGTACGCCCACGTGCCGCTGGTGCTCGGTCCCGCCGGGGCGCGGCTCGCCAAGCGGGACGGCGCCGTCACGCTCGGGGAGCTCGAGGACATCGGGTACACGGCGCAGGACGTGCTCGCGTGGCTCGCCGGCTCTCTGGGGATCGTCCACCCCGTGCGCACCGCCGCGGACGTGCTGGACCGCTGGGACCCGAGCTCGTGGCGGCGCGAACCCGCGACCTTCACACCGTGGCCGGTGACGCGTCCGTAGGGCCTCCGGAGCGGTAGAGTTGTGAACTGTCTCACACGGCTCACATGGGATCTGCGTCACCTCCCCTATACAGTGGACGCAGTCCAACGACCCCGTACCGGAAGGCACGAGTATGTCCGATCAGGCGTACCAACTCCTGGCGATCCTGGCGTATTTCATCGCCATGATCTGCATTGGCCTGTGGGCCAACAGCAAGACCAAGAACCTCGACGACTACATGCTGGGCGGGCGCAACCTCAAGCCCGGCGTGGCTGCACTGTCGGCCGGCGCGTCGGACATGTCCGGATGGCTGCTGATGGGTCTGCCCGGTGCCGTGTACCTCTCGGGTCTCGTGGAGGCGTGGCTCGCGATCGGGCTGACCATCGGTGCGTGGGTGAACTGGAAGATCGTGGCACCGCGGCTGCGCGCGTACACCGAGGTCTCCCACAACTCCATCACCATCCCGTCCTTCCTGGACAACCGCCTCAAGGGCAACACCCGCGTGCTGCGCGTGATCTCCGGTGTGATCATCCTGGTGTTCTTCACGTTCTATGTCTCCTCCGGCATGGTGGCCGGCGGTGTGTTCTTCCAGTCCTCGTTCGGCACCAGCTACCTCACGGGCATGCTCCTGGTGGCCGGGGTGACCGTGCTCTACACATTCTTCGGAGGCTTCCTGGGGGCGTCCTACACGGACCTGTTCCAGGGTCTGCTGATGCTGGGCGCGCTGCTGCTCGTGCCGATCGTGGGCATCTTCCTGGTGGGCGGGCCCGGTGAGATGGCCACCCGGATCGAGAACGTGAACCCCGACGCGCTGTCCCTGTTCGCGGGCGGCACTGCGGTGGGCATCATTTCCTCGCTCGCGTGGGGCCTGGGCTACTTCGGCCAGCCCCACATCATCGTGCGCTTCATGGCGCTGCGCACCCCCGCGGACGCCAAGTCCGGGCGCCGGATCGGCATCGGCTGGATGATCCTCACGGTGCTGGGTGCTATCGGCACCGCCCTGGTGGGCATGGCCTACTACGGCAACCGCCCGGGCCAGGAGCCCACGGACCCGGAGGCCATCTTCCTGGACATGTCCCAGGTGCTCTTCCACCCGCTGATCGCGGGCCTCGTGCTCGCCGCCGTCCTGGCGGCCGTGATGTCCACGATCTCCTCGCAGCTGATCGTCTCCTCCTCCGCGCTGGTGGAGGACCTCTACAACCTGGCCGTCAAGCGCACCCCGTCCCCCAGTGCGCAGGTGTGGCTGGGCCGCGGTGGCGTGCTGCTCGTGGCCCTCGTGGCGGCCGCTCTCGCGTGGGAACAGAACTCCACCATCCTGGACCTCGTGGGCTTCGCGTGGGCCGGCTTCGGTGCCGCCTTCGGCCCCGTGGTGCTCATGTGCCTGTTCTGGCGCAAGCTCACCAACGCGGGCGCCATCAGCGCCATGGTCGTGGGTGCCGCGACCGTGTTCCTGTGGCAGTACACCCCGTGGAGTGACCTCTACGAGATCATCCCGGGCTTCATCCTGGGTGGTCTGGTGGGCATCATCGTCTCGCTAGCCACCCACCGGGAGAACCCCGAGATCCAGCGCGAGTTCGACGAGACCCTCCGCCTGGTCCACCACCCCGAGCAAGCCGATCCCGCCGCCGCGGCCAAGGCGGCCGCCGGTGGCACCACCCCAGGGACCGTCTGAGTTCCACGGCCTGCGCCGCGGCGCAGACGGACGACGCCCTCGCACCGCACGGTGCGAGGGCGTCGTTCATTCCTGCGAAACCCGTTCCGCCGGGGCGCGCGGGCTCAGAAGCCGAGGTCGTGCAGCGAGGACCGCATGGTCCCCGCTGACGCGCGCAGCTGCTGCTTCTCCGGCTCGCCCATGGGAATGCGCAGCTGCTGGCCCACACCGGCGCCCCCCACCACGGACGGCACGGACAGGGCCACGCCGCTCACGCCGTAGTAGTCCTCCAGCACGGTGGACACGGACAGCACCGACTGCTGGTCCTTGAGCACGGCCTCCGCGATACGCACCCCGGCCAGGCCGATCGCGTAGTTGGTGGCGCCCTTGCCCTCGATCACACGGTAGGCGGCGTTGACCACCTGGTCCTTGAGCTCGTCCAGGCGCTCGGTGGTGAAGGGCCGGCGCCCGTCCACCTCCCACTCGCTGAGCGGTACCTGACCGATGCTCGCGGAGGACCACACGGGGAACTCGCTGTCCCCGTGCTCACCGATGATGTAGGCGTGCACGCTGCTGGTGTTCACCTGCGCCTCGCTGCCGATCAACCAGCGCAGCCGGGAGGTGTCCAGCACGGTTCCGGAGCTCATGATCCGCTGGTGGGGAAGCCCGGTGATCTGCTGGGCCACCACGGTGAGCACGTCGCACGGGTTGGTCACCAGCACGAAGACCGCCTGCGGCGCTTGCTCCACCAGTTGCGGCATGAGCGACTTGAGGATCGCGGTGTTCGCACCGGCCAAATCCAGGCGGGTCTGCCCGGGGCGCTGCTTGGCGCCGGCGGTCACGAAGACGATGTCCGCGTCCTTGAGCACGGCGACGTCGTCCGAGCCCTCCACCCGGACGCCCGGGGCGAACATCTGGCCGTGGGAGAGGTCCAGTGCCTCGGCCTCCACCTTGGCGGTCTGCAGGTCGTAGAGGGCGATGTCCGTGGACGTGCCCCGGATCATCGCGGCGTAGGCCAGGGATGTCCCCACGGATCCCGCCCCCACGATCCCGATCTTGGTTCGGCGCACGGTAGTTTCGTTTGACGGGCTCACGGCTCATTCTCCATTCGACGCACTCGGTCCGACCGCGCCCGCGGGGGACCCGCGAACCCGGATCAGCTGACGGGGACGGCGACGCCGTTCGGTGGCGTCCCGCGCGGTGGGCACCGCGCGGTCCCCACCCCATTTTCGGCCGCGACGGCGATGCCTGGCAATGAGCAGCCCACGTCGGGGCGGTGATGTCCCGCGCCGTCGTGGGCTGCGCTCTTCGAGTGTGCTTCAACGCGGAGGCCACGGCCGACTTTCCAGATACTCCCAAGCCACGGCCACGTTTGAAGGCGCTCCCGGGTCCGGGCCACACGCCCTGCCCAGGTCAGCAGTGGTAGGTGTCGGTGGGGGCCTCGAAGTGCATGTCGTAGCCCTCCGGCAAGCGCATCCCGAATGCCGACGCCAGCCCCAACACCTTGCGGGCCCGGGCCAGTCGGGGCAGGTCGGAACCGTTGCGGATCTGACCGCCCTCGGCCTCGAACTCCCCCAGGAACTCGGTGGCCCAGGACAGCTCGCTCAGGGACGGGGACAGCCCCTCGTTGACGGTGGCGGTCTGTTCCGGCATGAGACACAGCTTGCCGGTCATCCCGAACTCCGTGGTCACACCGGTGGCCTCCGCGAGCTTGGCGCCGAGAGCTCCCACGGCCGGTCCGTCGATGGGCCCGGGCAGGTTGGCGGCACGCGAGGCAATGGTGAACTGCGAGCGCGTGTACGCCAGCGCCATGGGGTTCTCGCCGAAGCCCGTGTCACGGCGGTAATCGCCGATCCCGAACGCCAAGCGATACGTGGACCGGGCCGTGGCGATGGCCTGGAGGTTCTGCACGCCGCGCGCGGTCTCCACGAGCGCCACGATTCGGGTCCCGCGCAACAGCTCCGCGGTGCGGGTCACGTGCTCCGGGGACTCGGTCATGGCCAGCATCACGCCGTCCAGCCCGGGGACGTCCCGCAGGGCGCGGAGATCCTCCTCCCACCACGCGGTGCCGAAGCCGTTGATGCGCACCCACGCACGGTTCTGTTCGCCGTCCTCGGTGCGCGCACCGAGCCATTCCAGGACGTTCTCGCGAGCCTGGGCCTTGTCCGCCGGGGCCACGGAGTCCTCCACGTCCAGGACGACGGCGTCCGCGGCACTCTGCGCGGCCTGGTCGAAACGGGACCTGTGGGAGCCGTTGACAAGCAGCCACGAACGGGCCAGCTCCGGCCCCACGGCGGGGGTCTCGGTGGGGTCGATGGTCATGGTGGTGGTGTCCGGAATGGTGGTGGTCATGATGTCACTTCGCGATCTGTGTCTGTGAACGGACGCGCCCCCGCGAGTCCCGGGTGCCGCCCGGGGCCCGACGTATCACGACTGCCCCAACGCGTGGGCGTCGGGCAGGTGTACCGATCCGGGTGAGCGGGAAATCGGGGTGGCGCAGGTCAGCCGAACGCACGGACCAACCTGAACGATGGGGCGGTTGGTGCAGGTTGTCCGCCAGTCGTGGTGCCCGGCGGCCTCGACATCCCTCGAATGCGCGGGCCGCGGCGCACGGTGATGCGCTCGGGCGTAATCGGTGACCCCACCGTAACCCAGCTCACACCCGATCTCAACCGGGGGTGGGTTCACCCGTCCCTGCGCAGCGCCCTGGAGGTCTTCGCGGTGGCCACCGCGTTCCATGGGTCCTCGGGCCAGGGGTGTTTGGGGTAGCGGCCACGCATCTCGGCCCGGACCTGGGCGTAGGGCCCCGACCAGAAGGACGCGAGGTCATCGGTGATCGCGAGCGTGCTCCGCCCCGGGGAGAGCAGGTGGAACTGCACGGGCACACGCCCGGCCACGACGCACGGCGTCTGCGCCCACCCGAAGCACTCCTGCAGTTTCACCGCGACCACCGCCGGACGGGCGGGTTCGTCCTCCGAGAAGACCGCCGGGTAGTCGATCCGGGCGGTGTTCCCGCTGGGAACCGTGAGCCGCTGGGGGACCAGCTCGTCCAAGCGCGCCGCCTCCGGCCAGGGCAGCAGCCTGCGCAGCGCATCGACCACGCAGATCGACCGCAGCGACCCGCCACGCGCCACGTCCCGCAGTTCGGGGGCGAGCCATTCGGTCACGCGCTCGACCAGGGCGGCGTCGTCCATGGCAGGCCACGGCTCCCCCAGGTGACGACGCACCAGCGCGAGCCGGGCGCGCAGGCCGCGGGCGGCGTCGTCCCACGGCAGCAGGTCCAGGCCCTCGGCGGCGAGCGCGGCGCGGATGGCGGGCACGGCGGTGTCCGGATCCGCGCGGACGGGCGTGGCGGAGAGCTCGATCGCGCCCACCGCACGCACCTCGCGGGTGCTCACGCGACCGTTCGAGAAGCTCGCGCGGGTCTCGGTGCGGGCAAGCGGACCGGCGGCGAGCTGCGCGTGCGCCAGGTCCAGGGGTGCCGCCGCACGGATCACCGCGCCGGTGCCCGCGGCAACCCTGCCCGCGGCGCGCGTCAGTTCGGCGACGGCCAGCCACTCGTGGTGACGCAGCGGGCTCCCGGTCTCCAGCCCCGCGCGTGTTCCGGAGGCGAGCAGCCACTGGTCCCCGTGGGCGTCCATCCGCCGGGCAATCCACTCGGGCCGCGCCAAGGCCACGACGACACCCTCCCGGACGTCGGCGGGCACGTCCGATTCCGGCCCGCGGGGCGGCGCGTCCGTGTTCTCCTCGGCTCCCTCCGCCGCACCGTCGCCCGCCAGCGCGGGGTGCGCCGCCATCCGCTCCAACCGCTGCGCCTCGCGGCGCCACCGAGCGGACTCGCCACCGCGGGAGGAGCGCAGCCCGCGCACCAGCGCGGGGACGTCCGCGGCGGGCACGCGGACGCCGTCGGAGACGGCGGCGACGACCTCCGCCGCCGTTCTAGCACCCACGAGGTCCGCTCCGTCCAACAGGGCGCGACCCCAGCGGGGTTCCACCGGCAGGGAGACCAGCAGGCGTCCGAGGCCGGTGGCGCGGCCGTCCTCGGCTACCGCGCCGAGGCGCGTCAGCTCGGCTTCGGCGTCCGCGCGGGCACGGGGCGGCAGCGGGTCCGGCAGGGCCATCCCCTCACCTCCCGGTGAGCCCCACACGGCGAGCGCGAGGCACGCGGCGGTGAGGTCCGCCGTGCGCACCTCGGGAACGGAGTGGGCGGGCATGGCGCCCCAGGCGGCGTCGTCGTAGCAGCGCACCACCGTGCCCGGGCCCTGGCGAGCGGCGCGGCCGGCGCGCTGCTCGGCCGACGCCTTGGACGCCGAGACCGTGACGAGCCCGGAGATCCCGCGCCCGGCGTCCCGGCGGGGCTGGCGGGCCAGACCAGAGTCCATCACGAGGCGCACGCCGTTGACGGTGAGCGAAGACTCTGCGAGGGACGTGGTGACCACGATGCGCGGGCGCTCCCCCGGCGCGCGGCCCGCGACGGCGCGGTCCTGCTCGCGCGGGCTGAGCTGACCGTGCAGTTCCAGGACCTCGGCGTCGGTGAGGCTGCGCAGCTCGGCCGCCGCACGGGAGACCTCCCGGGCGCCGGGGAGAAACACGAGGGCGTCCACGGTCGGGTCGGTGGCCACGGCGCGGGCATGAGCCGCCGCGGCGGTGCGGGCCACATGAGCCAGGAACGCGGGGGTGACACCCCGTTCGTCGAGGCGCTGCGGGCCCGGCGCCCACTCCACTGTGAGCGGATGCAGCGCGGACGGGCAGTCCACCACCGGAGCGGGCGCGTCCCCTCCCAGCAGGGCCGCAAACCGTTTCGCCTCCACCGTGGCGGACATGGCCACGAGCACGAGGTCCTCCCGCAGCTGCCGCAGCTCCGCGAGCATCCCCACGAGCAGGTCCGACTCCACGCCCCGCTCGTGCACCTCGTCCAGCACCACGGCCGCGGTCCCGGCCAGTTCCGGGTTCTGCAGCAGTCGGCGCAGCAGGATGCCGGGGGTCACGAACTCCACCCGAGTGGCCTTCGACGTCCTGCGCTCGCCCCGCACGCTCCAGCCGATGACGCCGCCCGGCTCCGTCACCGTGAGCGCGGCCAGCCGGCGCGCGGCGGCACGAGCGGCCACCCGGCGGGGCTGGACGACGACGACGCGGCCGGTGACGGGATCAGCATCCGCACCGGACGCCCCTACGAGGTTTTCCCGGACCGCGTTGGACACCATCGGCGGCACGAGAGTGGTTTTGCCCGTCCCGGGCGGGGCCTGCACCACGGCCGCGCCCCCGCGCAGCGCCTCCTGCAGAGCCGGCACGGACTCCGCGAACGGCAGGCCCCGGCCGATCCGGCGGACGTCGAACGGGGCGGCACTCATGGGTTCCAGTATGGCCGAGCCCTCGGACGCGGTTGTTAGGGTGGGCAGCCCCCGACGGAGAGGTGGGCATGGACTCGACCGCGAAACGTGGCCGCGCACTGGGCATCGGCGCGATCGTCGCCGGTGTCATCCTGTTGGTGGTGACAGCGGTGACGGGAATGCTCACCTTCACGTTCCTCACCTTGACGTTCGTGGCCGTGGTCGTCGGCGCGTGCGCGGTCGCGATGGCGGGCCGCTCGAACGGCCACGACCGAGCAGCGTCGGCGGGCACAGCGACGTCAACGGGCCCGACGCCGAGCGGGACGGCGCCCCGGCCACCTGCCTAGAGTGGTACCCATGACCAACGCGCAGCTTCCCGAGCAGGTATCCGAGATCTTCGACCCGCAGCAGTGGCGTCCGGTGCAGGGCTTCGAGGACCTGCAGGACATCACCTACCACCGCGGGGTGGAACGGGACGGGGACGTGGTCAGGGATCTGCCGTGGGTGCGGATCGCGTTCGACCGGCCCGAGGTGCGCAACGCATTCCGTCCCGGGACCGTGGACGAGCTGTACCGCAGCCTGGATCACGCCCGGATGTCCTCGGACGTTGGCGCCGTGATCCTCACGGGCAACGGCCCCTCCGCCAAGGACGGCGGGTGGGCGTTCTGCTCGGGCGGCGATCAGCGCATCCGCGGCCGGGACGGCTACCACTACGCCGAGGGTGAGACCGCGGACTCCATCGACCCGGCCCGCGCCGGACGCCTGCATATCCTGGAGGTCCAGCGCCTGATCCGCACGATGCCCAAAGTCGTGATCGCCGCGGTCTCCGGTTGGGCCGCTGGCGGCGGCCACTCGCTGCACGTGGTGTGCGACCTCACTATCGCGTCGAGCGAGCACGGCAAGTTCAAGCAGACGGACGCGACCGTGGGTTCGTTCGACGCCGGCTACGGTTCCGCCTTGCTGGCTCGCCAGGTGGGCCAGAAGTTCGCACGAGAGATCTTCTTCCTCGCAGATGAATATTCCGCCGAGGACATGCACCGGATGGGCGCGGTCAACCGGGTGGTCCCGCACGCGGACCTCGAGACGACGAGCGTCGAGTGGGCTCGCAAGATCACCGCTCAGTCCCCGCAGGCCGTGCGGATGCTCAAGTACGCGTTCAATCTCCCGGACGACGGCATGGTGGGCCAGCAGGTCTTCGCGGGCGAGGCCACCCGCATGGGCTACATGACCGACGAGGCCGTCGAGGGCCGGGACGCCTTCCTCCAAAAGCGCGACCCCGACTGGTCCGCGTTCCCCTACTACTTCTGAGCATCACGGCATGTCGGATTATCCGAATGATCCCGCGTTGCCGGGTGAGCCCGTGCCGGCACCCGAGGCGCGGGCGCTGCCGAGCGACGTCGTCACCCTGGACGGGCCCGTCCCCGAGGACCCACTCGAGCTCGTACCGCGCCTGACCGCAGCCCTGTCCCGACCGGGCCCTGCGGTGGTCGTGGCGACGTCCGGCTCCACCGGGCGCCCCAAGAAGACCGTGCTGAGCACGCAAGCTCTCACGGCCTCCGGTCGCGCCACCGAGCGTGCCACGGCAGGCCCCGGTCAATGGTTGCTGTGCCTACCGGCGCACTACGTTGCGGGCATCCAGGTGCTGGCGCGCTCGGTGCTTGCGGGCACGCGCCCGGTCGCGATGCCCACCGAGCATTTCACCCCCGCCGCGTTCGCGGACGCCGCGCAGCGGCTCACCCATCCGGTGCGCTACGTCTCGGTAGTGCCTACGCAGCTGCAGCGCATTCTGGACCCGCGCGACGGCGCACCCGACCCGCGCGCCGTCGCCGCCCTCGCCCGCTTCGATGCCGTCCTCGTGGGCGGCTCCGCGCTGTACCCCGACCTCGCCGCGCGCGCCGCGGACGAGGGCGTGCACGTGGTGCGCACGTACGGGATGTCGGAGACGTGCGGGGGCTGCGTGTACGACGACGCCGCGCTCGACGCCGTCACCGCCGGGATCGTCCCCGACGGTGCACCATCCAGCGCCGTACCCGACCCGAACGAGCGCCGGGAGGGCCGGATCTGGCTGGGCGGGACGGCCGTGGCCGACGGCTACCTGGACGATCCCGCCCAGACCGCGGACCACTTCCGTGTGATCGGCGGCGTGCGCTGGTACCGCACGGACGACCTCGGTGTGCTGCGGGAGGACGGGACGCTCAGGGTGCTGGGCCGCACGGACGACGTCATCAACACCGGCGGTGTGAAGGTCTCCGCGGGACTGGTCGCGGCCGAACTGCAGCGTGATGAGCGGGTCCGCCAGGCACTCGTGCTCGCGGTGCCGCACCCGGAGTGGGGGCAGGCGGTCGCGGCGTTGATCGCGCTGCGGGAGGGCTCGGACCTCAATGCCGTGGAGCGTGAACTGTCCTCGGCGATCCGGGACGGGCTCGGAGCCCCCGCGGTGCCCAAGCTGTGGCGTCACGTGGCGCAACTGCCCATGCTGGCCACGGGGAAACCCGACCGCCGTTCCGCCGAAGCGTTGTTCGCGAGCCCCGATGTATAGCGCGCCGGCGTTCCACGGGGCCGGGGTGTGGCTGCCGACCGCGACAGGCCGGGCGGTCCTGCGCGACGACCCCACGGACGGGACGAGGTGACATCATGCCCGCGCACTCCCTCGACCTGGTGCTCTCCCCCGCCTCAGATGATCTGATCCGCTCGCGGTGGGCGGCACTGCACGGGGCCGGTCTACCGAGCCTCGCCACGCATCGCGGTGCGTCCAACGCCCCGCACATCACCGCGCTGTCCGCGCCCTGGATGCCCGAACACGTCCTGGCCCGAGCACGGGAGATGTTCTCCGCATTGTTGCCGTGTTCCGTGGACATCCCTGGGTTGCTCGTTGTGGGGCACGGGCCGTTCGTGCTCGCGGAGTCGGTGATTGTGCCACCCGGGGTCACGGAGGCCGTCCGCGAGCTGGAACGGATCGCGGCGGAGTCCCGACCCCCGGCGCGCCCGTGGGTTCCGCACCTGACCCTGGGTAAGCGACTCACCGCGTCTCAGGTGGGTAGGGCCTTGGAAGTACTCGCAGACGTGCCCGCACCGCGCGCGGTCGAGATCGCGGGCCTGCGACGGTGGGATCCCGACCAGCGCGTCACCGCCATGGTGGTGGGCTGAACCGGACCGGGCGGCTTACCGCGCTCGCGCCGTCGTCATCCCTTGGGCTCGGCGAGACCGCGCATGCCTGACGCACTCAGGCGCCCCAGCGCCCGACCGGAATCCGCGACCGCCTCCACGGCCGGGCCGCTGGGACCGCCTGGGCTCATCGTGTCCCCGGAACGTGTGCACATGCACAGCGCGTGAAACAATGACACGAACCCGTCCCCGTTCTCGAAAGGTTGCACCGTGGCCACACCAGCTCAGTGGGTCGAGGGAGCACGTCTGCGTACGCTTCCCATGGCCGCGGCCCCCGTGATCGCCGGCACCGCCGCCGCCCAGTGGATGGCTGCCGCACGGTTGGGCCCCGCGGTCCTCGCGCTGCTGGTCGCGCTGTTCCTGCAGATCGGGGTGAACTACGCCAACGACTACTCTGACGGCGTGCGCGGGACGGACGACGATCGTGTGGGCCCGTTGCGTCTGACCGGCTCCGGTGCGGCATCCCCCCGCGAGGTCAAGACCGCGGCGTTCGTGTGCTTCGGGCTGGCGGCGCTCGCAGGCATCGCGCTCGTGGTGGTCTCCCAGCAGTGGTGGCTCGCCGCGGTGGGTGTCCTGGCGATCCTCGCGGCATGGGGCTACACGGGTGGCAAGAAGCCCTACGGGTACATGGGACTCGGCGATCTCTTCGTGTTCATCTTCTTCGGTCTCGTGGCCACCCTGGGTACCACGATCACCCAGGCCGGGCGGCTCAACCTGGAGTCGTGGGTCCTGGCGATCTCCACCGGGCTGTTCGCGTGCGCGCTGCTCATGGCCAACAATGTCCGGGACATCCCCGGGGACCGCGCCGTGGGCAAGAAGACCCTGGCCGTGCGTCTGGGCGATCCGAAGGCCCGGCTCACGTTCACCACGGAGCTGTTCGTGGGGATGGTCCTGCCGTTGCTGCTCGTGCCCCACAACCCGTGGGTGCTCCTGATTTATGCCGTGACGCCACTGGCCATCGGCGCGGCCGTGACCGTGCTCAGGACCACCGACCGGCGCGAGCTGATCCCCGTGCTCAAGCAGTGCGGTTTCATCAACCTGGGCGTGACCGTGCTCTACGCGATCGCAGTGCTGGTGCACCAGTACCTGGGCTGACACTCCCCGCCGCTTGAATCATGGCGTCGCGCTCCGGGTGTGCGCCATCGCGACCCCTGAAGTGCCCCGGGCCAGAACCCCGCGGGCGGACGCTCAGACGTCCTTGCGAGCCTCGCGGTCCGTGTAGGAGTCCTCGATCTCCTGGTCCTCCAGGGCCACCCGGTTGGTGGGCTTGGGGGTGCGTGAGATCCATCGGTGGAAGTCCTGGCCCGCGGCGTAATGCAGCTTGGGGAAGAAGATGTAGCAGATCGCGAAGGCCGCCACCACGGCCGCGATCCCGGAGAAGACCAACCCCAGCCCCAGGTACATGCACAGCAGGAAGAGCACCACCAGGATGCCCAGGCGCAGCAGGGAATACTTCACGAAGTTCACCCGACCATTCTACGGGCCCGCCCTGGGGGCTTCCCGGGCACCGTGGTTGCCTGCGAGAAGCCCCGATCTGGACAGGACGTTGCCCGTGCGGGGCATCTGCCTCGAACGCCCTCCCCGCTCAAGGCCCCGGCCCTGGTCAGGGCGCCTTCCTGCCCGGGCCCGATCCGGACGGAACGCGCGCCCCCACCCGCCGCGCTGACCCGAAGAGGAACTGCCCAGTCCACTCCCCTAGGATGATTCGCATGGGCAGAGCGATCCTGATCATCGGAGCAGGCGCCCTCGCTGTGGGCGTCATCATTTACGCGCTCATCGAGTGCGCGCAGTCGGACAAGTACGCCGTGCGGGCCATTCCCAAGTGGGGTTGGCTGTTGGTGATCCTGCTGTTGCCGGTGGTCGGGGCGGTGCTGTGGCTCTTCTTCGGCCGCCCCCGCAAGGACGACGCCGCTCGCGAACCCCAGCGCGGCCGCGGCCCGGATGACGACCCCCAGTTCCTGCGCAACCTCGAGGAGCGGCGCAAGCAACAGGAACGCGCTCGCAAGCTCCAGGAATGGGAGAACGAACTCAAGCGCACCGGTCGCGCCCCGGGAGAACGCCCCGACGCCGAAGAACCGGTGTTGGATCCCTCCGACCCGCGCCTCGCTGCTCCCTCCCCCGACCATCCGGCGGGTGATGTCCGCGCGGACGACCCGGACGACGTCGCCCCCCGCAGCGGCTCCCACTCGGAAGACTCAGACGCTCCCCGGGACGATCCCGACGCGGACGGCCTAGACCCCGACGATCCGCACGGCGACGACTCGCGTCCCGGTGGTTCCACTCCCCGCTAACGAGCCCGAGATACCCACTGAACATGATGTGAGCCCCGCCCCATGAGGGACGGGGCTCACCTGTTTCGCGAACTCATGTCACGGGCTCATGCCCGCGGAGGACTCACAGGCCCGAGTACGAGTGCAGGCCCGGGAACAGCGTGTTGACCACCGCGAAGTTGAACACCACGCACAGGTAGCCCGCGATCGACAGCCACGCGGAACGATTGCCGTTCCAGCCGCGAGTCACGCGCGCGTGCATATAGGCGGCGTAGACGGTCCACACCACGAAGGTCCAGACCTCCTTGGTGTCCCAGCCCCAGAACCGACCCCAGGCCTGATCCGCCCAGATGGCACCGGCGGCCAGGGTGAAGGTCCAGAACACGAATCCCACGGAGTTGAGCCGGAACGAGAAGTTCTCGAGGGTCACGGACGTGGGCACGGCCCGCAGGAAGCCCAGACGGGCGTCCTCGCCGGTGGCCAGCTTCTCCTCGCGGCGGGACTGCAGCAACTGCAGCACGGCCATCGCGAACGTGATGGTGAAGATCCCGGAGGCCGCGACCGCGATGGACACGTGGATGATGAGCCAGTAGGACTGCAGTGCGGGCTGCAAGGGGGACACGGGGGTCGGGAACGCGATCGTGGCCAGACACAGCATGATGAGCACGAGGCCGGAGACCATGGGTCCCACGAAGCGCAGGTCCTTGAAGAACAGCGTCACGAGGTACACACCGGCCACCACCAGGGCGCCCGTGGTGCAGAACTCGTACATGTTGGCCCACGGCACACGGTCCGCGGCGACACCGCGGGAGACCACCGCGAACGCGTGCAACAGGAACGCGATGACCATGAGGGTCACGGCCACGCGGGCAGCCGGGCGGCGGCTGTTGTGCTGGTAGTCCAGCGCCTCGAACTCGTTCACGCCTTTGGCGCCGTCCGCCGAGGTCCGGAACTCATCCGCGACGGACTCACCGGTCCCCGTGCCGTCGCCGGACGCACCCCCGGCGGAAGAGCGAGTGAACGCGGAACGCGACACCGTGGAACCGACCGTGGCGGAACCCGCCGCCCGGGCCCCGGAATGCGCGGCCGTGGCGCCCACGAGTTCCCTGGCCTCGCCCTCGGCGGTGTCACGCCGGGCACGTTCAGTCAGGCCGAGGGTCTTGGAGTGGGAGGCCATGTCCCACACGAAGGCCACGAACACCACCAGGTAGGTCATGGCGGCCAGGAGCATGAACCATTCGCTCCAGTTGCCCAAGGTCACGTTGATGTTGCTACCCATTAGTTCACGCCTTCGAATTCAGGTGGAACTCCCGCACGCCGCGGTCCTCCCACAATGACGTCCACAGAGCTGTCAGTTTTTCCGCTTCCGCGCCCAAGCGGTGGTCCTCGCCACGCGCCAACAGTCCGTACTCCAGAACAGTACACCGCACCCCGTTGGCGTCCTCCGTGGTGGTGGCCCGCACCCACGCCCTCCGGCGCGCGATGAACAGGCTCATGATGAGCCCGATGAACGCGAGCACGAAGAAGATGAACGCGGGGATCCGCCCGGGGTCGCTGTTCACGTCCAGACCCACGTAGCGCTTCACGTCCAGGAACTCCACGCTGCCCTTGCCGTTGGGCAACTGCACCTCGCGGTGTTGACCGTCCAGCAGGATCGGGCCGTTGGCCGAAGTCATGGAGTTCAGTTCCGTGAGGTTCTCGGTGTTGAGCACGTACACGTTCTGCGGTTGCCCGCTGTCCAGGCCCAGGTCCCCGTAGAACGAGGACAGGATCAGCGCGGGGTTGTTCAGCGCGGGGTCCGCGGAGCGCGGGATCTCCCCCGGCTCCGAGACGGCCGTGGGCAACAACAACCCCACGAACCCGAGCTGATCGGGGCGGGCGTCCGGGACCTTGAGGGTCAGCGAGGACGTGTACACGGAGTCCGAGGGGACCGTGACCACGGGGCCCTCGTAGGCCACGTTGCCTTCCCCATCCGTCACGCGGATCACGGGCGCGTAACCGTTGCCTACCAGGTACACCTTGGTGCCGTTGACGTTGAGGGGCTTGTTGACCGCGAGGTTCACGTCCTGGGGTGTGGCCCCGGGTTCGTCCGTGACGGTCAGGTCCGCGTTGAAGTCGGTGGGCTGACCGTAGTTCCGGGGATCGGAGGTGTCCCGGTTGAACGTGGCCTGGAAGTTGTTGAGCCGCACCGAGAAGGGGTTGAGCCAGTCCGGGTCGAAATTGGTCCCCGGGTTGAAGGAGTCGTAGTCCACGAGGGTGTTCACGAAGGACTCCCCCTCCACGATGATCTTCTGCCCCTTGTACCCGAACAGGGCACCGATCGCCACGGAGACCAGCACGCCCAGCAGCGCTACGTGGAAGAGGATGTTGCCCACTTCCTTGAGCATCCCGCGCTCGGCCGCGACCGACGGCGCCGCGGAGCCCAGGTCCTGTGTCTGCACCCGGTAGCCGCGCTTCTTCAGGGCGGCGGCGGCCTGCTCGACGGCGTCGTCCGGGGAAGGTGCGGCAGCGCCGTCGCGCCCGCCCAGCATGACCTTGCGGTACTGCGGCAACCGGGAGATCCGGCGCGGGGTGCGCGGCGGCTTGGAACGCCACGCCTTGAAGTGCTGGACGGCGCGCGGGAGCACGCAGCCCACGAGCGAGATGAACAGCAGGAGGTAGATCGCGGAGAACCAGTAGGAGGAGAAGACGTCGAACAGCTGCAGGCGGTCCAGCCACGGACCCATGGTGGGGTTCGCCTCGATGTAGCTGGTCACCGCGTCCGGGTCCTGGACCCGCTGGGGGAACAGGGATCCCGGGACCGCGGCGATCGCGAGCAACAACAACAGCACGAGGGCCGTGGACATCTTGGTCAGTTGCCGCCAGGCCCACCGGGCCATGCCGAGGGGACCCAGTGAGGGGACCTCCACGTCGGAACGCTGCGCCTTCTTCGGGCGTGGCGTGCGCGTCTCGGTCATATCGGCATCACCCAATCGGTTACGAATTCGGACTGGACCCACGAGACCAGTGCGGACCACACGCCCGTGGCCATGGCGGCCCCGATGAGCACGAGCACGGCACCGCCCACGCGCTGCAGCGTGAGACGGTGCCTGCGGAAGAAGGACATGGCCCCCATGCCCCGGCGCAACGCCAGGGCGATCAGCACGAACGGGACGCCCAGTCCCAGGCAGTAGGCGGTGGTGAGCACCACGGCCTTGCCGGTGGACGCGCCGTCCACGTAGACGAGCGCCTGCACCGCGGCGAAGGTCGGGCCGATGCACGGGGCCCATCCCAAACCGAAGGCCATCCCCAGGAGGGGCGCACCCCACAGCCCCGGGGGCGGGCGGCGCTCGATCTTGCGGTCACGCTGGAACCACGAGAAACCACCCATGAAGACCACGCCCATGAGCATCACCAGGATCCCGAGCACCACCATGATCCACTGCTGGCCCAACAACCACGCGAACGCGCCGAGCTGCGCGAGCACCACGGACATCAGCACGAACACCGCGGAGAACCCCAGGACGAACAGCACCACGCCCGTGAGGATCCGCCCGCGCCGTTGTTCCCGCAGGTCCACCCCGGTGAGCCCGGTGATGTAGCCCAGGTACCCGGGCACTAGTGGCAGGACGCACGGTGAGGCGAAGGAGACGAATCCCGCGAGCAGCGCCACGGGCAGCGCGGCAATCAGTGAACCGTCGAGGACGACCTCGGCGAAGGGATTGCCGTTCATGCGGACTCAGCCACCGTGTCCTTGATCAGGGCGTCCAGGGTGGATTTGTCCGCTTTGCCCAGCACGCGGGCGGCCACGCGACCCTGCTCGTCCAGAACGAGGGTCGTGGGGACGGCCTGCGGCGGGATGTAGTCGCTCAGTGCGAGCAGCACGGCCCCGTTGAGATCGGACGCGGAGGGGTAGTCCACCCCGTAGTTGCGTTCGAACGCCTCCGCGGTGGGCTGCTGGTCGCGCAGGTTCACGCCCAGGAACTGCGCGCGGTCCTGGTACTCGTGGTGCAGGGCCACGAGGTCCGGGGCCTCCGCGCGGCACGGCGCGCACCCTGCGTACCAGAAGTTCACGACGGCGGGCTTGCCGCGCAGGCTCTCGGCGCTCACGGTGCTGCCGTCGAACATCTCGGCCTCGAACTGCACGGGCTCCCCGCGCTGCTCCGGCGCGTACTCGCTCACGGAACCGTCACCGGCCACGTAGCCCTTCTCGCCGCCGGCGTTGGCCTGCTGGGCGAGGCTGTCGTTGCCCGAGGACGAGCACCCCGCGAGCGCGAGCCCCAGACACACCACCACGGCGACCGCTCCCGTGCGCACTCGGGCACGGGCAGGCAGGGAACGGGCGGATGAACAACGCGGAGAAGTCACGGGGAGAACTCCTGGGAAGAGGTCGTGGGGTGAGAGATCAATTATGAGCCGGGAAGCTGATTGACGCCTGGATAGAGGTGGGCGGCGGGTTCCCGGTAGGAGACCTCCGGGACCTGCGCGGCGTCCACGTCCTCGAACGTTAAGGACGTCAGGGACGCGAGGTTGCACTCACGCTGCCGCGGGTCGTGCGGCAACGGACGGCCCTGCGCGGACAACCGCGTGAGCCAGATCGGCAACTGGTGGGACACGGCCACGGCCTGGGCGCCGTCGCCACCGCGGCGCACCGCGTCCCGGGCGAGTTCCCGCACGGCCTGTGCCATGCGCTCGACCTGCGCCTTGTAGGGCTCACCCCACGAGGGCCGCAAGGGGTTGAGCATGTAGGGCCAGTGCTTGGGCTTGGCGAGCTCACGACCGGTCACGTGCAGACCCTGGAAGTGGTTGGCCGGTTCGATCAACCGCTCGTCCGTGCGCACCTCGAGCCCCAACTCGCGGGCCACGGGTGCGGCAGTCTCCCGCGTGCGGGTCAGCGGCGAGCACGCCAGCAGAACGATCCGATCGCCATCCTGGACCCGCCGGGCCAGGTCCGCCGCGGCGGCCTCGGCCATCCGAGCGCCCTTCTCGGACAGGTGGTAGTCCGGGAGCCGCCCGTAGACCACGTGCGCGGGGTTGTGGACCTCGCCGTGGCGCAGGAGGTGAACGGTTGCTGAAGGCATGCCCCCAGTGTCTCAAACCCCGCTGTCAGCCCCCAATCGGCCCCGTCGGCACGGAACTGACCCCGTCAGGACAGCACTGCGCGTCAGGACAGCACGGCGCGCAACCGGGCGGCGTCGATGCGCAACCGGTCCCACGGGGCTCCGTCCACGAAGACCACGGGGACGTACTCGGCGTAGTCGCGCAGCAGCTGCGGATCGCCCGTGATGTCCCGCTCGCGGTACTCGCTGCCCGTCTGCTCGCACACCCCGGTCACGACCTCGCGCGCGTCCTCGCACAGATGGCATCCCGGTTTGGTCAGCAGCGTCACTGTGTGCGCCGGGCGCGGGCGGGTCCAGTCCGCGCCGGAGAGCAGGGGCGTACGACGTCGCTCGCGCCCGTCCTGCCGCCCCGCGGCACCGGCGCCCGCGCCGGTTCCACGCGCCGTCGTCGTTGCGGGAGCCGTCGTCCCGCGCGTCGTCGCCGCTGCGGGTTCCGCCTGCACGGCGGGGCCCGGTTCGGCCGGACGGGCGGGATCGAGACGGTCGGGGCTCACGGGCTGCTGCGTCATGCGGCCCATGCTACGCACGCGGACACTGCGCACACGATGAAGGCCCCGTTCCCATAGCGGGAACGGGGCCTATCACGGGCGCGCTTACTTCTTGTTACGGCGCTGGTGACGAGTCTTGCGAAGCAGCTTGCGGTGCTTCTTCTTGGACATGCGCTTGCGGCGCTTCTTGATGACCGAACCCATAGGATCCCTCACAGTTCTCTGGACAGTGGTATTTGCTGGGGGCCGCGGGTGAACACCGCCCCGCCCCTGCTAACGCGGGGGCAACATACGTTTAACGGCAAACTACTGGCCTACCTTACCGTGCGACCCCGCCGGGCCCGAAAACGGGCGCTCAGGCGCTCGCGCGGCGATCGGCGTCGAGTTCCTCGTCCTGCTCTGGCCGCCCGTCCTGCTCCGCGACGGAACGCCCCCGCGGCGTGGCCGTGCGCTTGTCCCGGGACGACGCCACACGGTCCAGCGAGCGTGGTTCCGCGACCGAGGCGCGGGAGTCGTCCGGGTTCACGCCGGCTTCCTCGTACTGGTAGGTGATGTGTTCGGCCACGAGGCGGGCGGCCAGGTTGTAGTCCCCCGCTTCGAGGGCGCCCACGATGGCCCGGTGCTCGGCGCGGATGCGGCTGGACGTGGTGCTCCACAGCGGCACATGACCCACGAGTGCCAGGGTGTACTCGTAGATCGAGTCCCGCAGGGCGGTGAACAATGCCGCGTTCACCGCGTTGCCGCCCGCCTTGACCAGCGCGATGTGGAAGCTCACGTAGAGGTGGTGGAACTGCTTGAGCCCCAGGTCCTCGTCCATCTGCGCCATGATCGCGTGCAGTTCCTCGCGCGGGATGCTGTGCTTCTCGGCGTTCTCTAGGGCCGAGGTCTCGAGCATCACGCGAGTCTGGACGATGTCACGCAACGGGTGCTGCGACGTCGCTATGTGCAACTGCAGTGCGGGACCCGCGGACGCGGCCGGTTCGCGCACCAGGATGGGGAGAATGCTGCGGTGCGGGCCCTCGAAGAGTTTGACGATGCCCTGGGCCTCCAGGATCTTGAGGGTCTCACGCATGGAGTTGCGGGACACCCGGAAGATCGCGGCCAGGTCCTTGTCGGTGGGCAGTCGTTGACCCAGCACCAGGTTTGCGTCGAACAGCTCGTTCTCGAGCCATTGCAGAACCTCTCGATGCGTTGCCATATATCCCACCCTAAACGTCGTACGGCGCCCGACCGCCGTATGGCACGGTCGGGCGCCCGGCGCGCCGCTCTCCGGACGCGGCCGTGCTCAGATGACGCCCTGGGCCACCATGGCCCGGGCGACCTTGAGGAACCCCGCGATGTTCGCACCGGCCACGTAGTTGCCCGGCATCCCGAACTCCTCGGCGGTCTCCGCGCAGCGATCGTGGATCCCGCGCATGATCTCCCGCAGGCGTTGCTGCGTGTAGTCGAAGCTCCACGAGTCGCGGGACGCGTTCTGCTGCATCTCGAGCGCGGACGTGGCCACACCGCCGGCGTTGGCGGCCTTACCCGGCGCGAACAGCACGTCCGATTCCTGGAACCGGTGCACGGCCTCGGTGGTGCACGGCATGTTGGCACCCTCGGCGACGGCCACGATCCCGTTCTCGAGCAGGGTCTTGGCCTGACGGCCGTTGAGCTCGTTCTGCGTGGCACACGGCAGCGCGACCGTGCCGGGGACGTCCCACACCGAACCGTCGGAGATGAATCGGGCGCTCGAGCCGCGCCGTTCGGCGTACTCGCTGATCCGGGCCCGCTCAACCTCCTTGACCTGCTTGAGCAGCTCCAGGTCGATGCCGTTGCTGTCCACCACGTAACCGCTCGAGTCCGACGCCGTGAGCGCCTTGGCGCCGAGCGACTGGGCCCGCTCGATCGCGTAGATCGCCACGTTGCCCGAACCGGAGACGATCACGTCCCGGCCCTCGAGGTCCAACCCGCGGGTCTTGAGCATCTCCTCCGCGAACATCACCGCACCGTAGCCCGTGGCCTCGGTGCGCACGAGCGAACCGCCCCAGGACAGGCCCTTGCCCGTGAGCACACCGGACTCGTAGCGGTTGGTGATGCGCTTGTACTGACCGAAGAGGTACCCGATCTCACGCCCGCCCACGCCGATGTCACCGGCGGGGACGTCCGTATACTCACCGATGTGGCGGTACAGCTCGGTCATGAAGGACTGGCAGAACCGCATGATCTCCGCGTCACTGCGCCCGGACGGGTCGAAGTCCGATCCACCCTTGCCGCCGCCGATGGGCATGCCGGTCAGCGCATTCTTGAAGATCTGCTCGAAACCCAGGAACTTCACGATGCCCAGGTACACCGACGGGTGGAACCGCAAGCCACCCTTGTAAGGACCCAGCGCGGAGTTGAACTCCACCCGGAACCCGCGGTTGATATGCACCTGGCCATGGTCGTCCATCCACGGCACACGGAAAATGATCTGACGTTCGGGTTCGCAGATACGCTCCACGATCGCGGAGTCCAACAGATCCGGATGGCGAGCCACCACGGGACCCAACGACTCGAAGACCTCGTCCACGGCCTGGTGGAACTCGGACTCACCCGGGTTGCGCGCCGTGACGATCTGCCGGATGGGGATCAGTTTCTCGTGCATGTCTCTCCTGCCCTCTTGAAAGGTCTGCGGCTCCCACTCAACCGCGGCGTGAACCGCGGTTGCGGCGCCGGAAACCCGTCAGAGTGGACAGCAGACCGCTCTGACGGCGATGCGCGGCCCCGCGAGGTCGGATGAGCTCCGCGATCTCGGGCGAGTTCGTCTCCGGGGAGACAGCGCGGGGCTCTGCATCGTGGGGCTCGGCATCATGCGCGGCACGGGGCTGCGCAGCGGGCTCGGTGTGGGCACCATCGTCCACAGTATCCCCTGTGACCTGGGCCTCCCGTTCGTCGGCCAGGCCCTCCGGATCAGCGGAATTGATAGCTTCTTCGGTGACCCCCGAGCTGAACTGCACGACTTTCTCGGACCCCTGGGATGATTCGTCGAAAAACTCGGCTTCTACGGGCGTCTCTGCTTCGCCAGAATTTTCTTCCGGACGGGGATCATCGACCGGGGATCCCGGGGCGACCGTGGGAGCGAGGATGTCCAGGACCTCGGGATCGTCCGAGGTGTTGGTGGCCTCCGCGGCCTCCGCCGTGACGTCGGTGACCTCCGCCGTGAACCACGGCAGGGACCGCTGGGGTTCGCGCACAGGTTCCTGGGCGGCGTCGACGTCAGCGGCCTCGGCGCGTACGGGCTCCGGGCGCGGGGCGTCCTCGGGCGACGGTGCGGCGTCATGGTCGGTCGACTCGGCGGAGGCGTCCGTGGTCAGCTGCGCAGCGTCGTCGACGGCCAGCTGCACAGCGACGTCGTTCGCCATGGCGGGCTCATCGGACTCGGCCGGGGCGGACTCGTGCGTATCCGTCACGGGAGTGTCCGCCTCGTTCGCGGCGGCGACCAGCTCGTTCACCCAGTCGAGCACGGCCACGAAGGGCTCGGCGGTGAGGTTGTAGAAGCGCTTCTGTCCCTGGGCGCGCGTGGTGACCATCCCGGCGTCGCGCAGGACCTTGAGGTGCTTGGACACCGTGGGCTGGGAGACCTCGAGCGCGGTGACCAGCTCGCCCACCGGCCGGGGCCCGCCGCGCAGGGCCGTGAGGATGCGGCGTCGGGTGGGGTCGGACAAGGCGGAATATGCGTCGTGGGACATGGGATTCACCTTAGACGGGCTGCCCACCCCGACCCAATCAGACCTTCCCGTCACGGGTCGGTCCCGCCAGCGTCAGCCCTGCCAGGGTCAGTCGTACCAGGGGTCCAGTCCCCACTGGGGAAAGACCTCCTTGCGCGTGGCCATGATGCTGCGGTCGGTCTCGTCACTGGGGTCGTAGCCGATCTCCCACGAACGCCACCAGATGTCGACGTCGTCGCCCATGCGCTCGGGCGGGCGCCCGCCGTACTTTTCGGCCATGTAGCTGCGCCACGCCTGCGGGACCGGCGTGTTCACGTCCACGGGGTATCCCGAGGCGACCCCCACGAGGTGCGCCCACGAGCGGGGAACGGCGTCGTGGCAGTCGTACCCGCCGCCACCCGTGGCGATCCACCGGCCCTCACATAATTCCGCCGCGAGCTCGGACACCGCCAACGCGATCTGACGCTGCCCGTCCACGCTCATGCGTAAATGGGTCAGTTCGTCCTGGAAGTGGGAGTCGCAGCCGTGCTGGGAGACGATCACCTCGGGACGGAACTCGCGCGCGATCGGGGGGACCACGGCGTCGTACGCTCGAAGCCACTGGGAGTCGTCCGCGCGCGTGGGCATGGCCACGTTGACCGCGGTGCCGGCCGCCGCCCCGGAGCCGATCTCGTTGGCGAAGCCCGTGCCCGGGAACAGGGACAGGCCCGTCTCGTGCAGGGACACGGTCATGACGCGGGGCTCGTCGTAGAAAATCGACTGGGTGCCGTCCCCGTGGTGGCCGTCCACGTCCACGTAGAGCACGCGCTGCACTCCGTTGTTCAAGAGGTGCTGGATGGCCACGGCACAGTCGTTGTACACGCAGAAACCTGAGGCCTTGTCCGCCGCGGCATGGTGCATGCCACCGCCGAAGTTCACGGCGTGGACCACGGAACCGCTCAGCAGGTCCACGGCACCCTGGTAGCTGCCGCCCACCAGGCGCGCACTCGATTCGTGGATGCCCTCGTAGCCGGGAGTGTCCTCGGTGCCCAAACCGCATTCGGGGATCTGCCGCGTGGGGTCCTCCGAGACGGCGCGCACGGACTGCACGTAGGTCTTGGTGTGCACGAGTTCCAGGACGGAGTCGTCCGGGACCTCGGGGACGGTGACCCGCACGTTGGGCGCGGTGTCCAGGCCCAGGTTCTGCACCAACCGCATGGTCGCGTCCAGGCGGGTGGGGCTCATGGGGTGGTAGTCCCCGAAGTCGTACTGGAGCAACCGGGGATCCCAGTAGACACTGGTGGGGTAGACGGCATCCTTGCCCGTTGTCGCGGAGCTCACACCTCCATTAGAACACTCACGCGCGTGCGGCGGTCGCTGCAGCGCACTGTGACGGGGGATACTGGGGGTCGTTGCGCCGATCCACCCCCGCGGGACCGTAGGATTCCGCGTGACCCGACCGTCCATCGGATCCCGCGAGGAGGTGCCGTGAGCGAGCTCGAACAACCCAACGCCGTCGAGGAGCCTGCATCCCCCGCGCCCTCCGGTGAACCGCTGACCACACGCACGGCCCGAGGCATCCGGGACTTCGTGGACCAGATCGCGAGTTCCTCGCCCGCGCGGCTCGCGGTGATCGTGTTCGTGATCGTGGACCTGGGCTTCGCGGCCCTGTTGTGGCTGCCCTTGTCCGCCAATCCCGGTCAGGAGACCCGGTTCGTGGACGCCGTGTTCACCGCGACCTCCGCCGTGACCGTGACCGGACTGACCACGGTGTCCACGGCCGCGCAGTGGTCCGTGTTCGGCCAGGTAGTCATCCTGATCGCCATTCAAGTGGGCGGTCTGGGCACCCTGACGCTCACGTCCATCCTGGCGCTGGCCATCGGGCGCAAGCTCGGGCTCAAGTCCAAGCTCATCACTCAGGAGGCCCTCAACATCGGGCGCTTGGGTGAGGTCGGCTCGCTGCTGCAGATCATTGTGATCACCTCCGTGAGCATCGAGGCCGCCCTGGCGCTCGTGCTCTCCGTGGGGTTCCTCGCCGAAGGAGAACCCCTGGGAACGGCCCTGTGGCACGGGGTGTTCTACGCGATCTCGAGCTTCAACAACGCCGGGTTCACGCCCCACACGGACGGGCTCGTGCCCTACGACCACGCCGGGCCCACCGCGTGGCTCATCCTGCTGCCCGTGTGCATCGGGGTGATCGTGGGGTCCCTGGGCTTCCCCGTGATCTTGGTGCTGCGTCAGGTGGGGTTCCGGTTCACCCGGTGGAACCTCAACGCCAAACTCACCGTGGTCACCACCGCCGCACTGTTGCTGCTGGCGTGGGTGCTGTTCACGGCCATCGAGTGGGCCAACCCGGACACCCTGGGCGGACAGTCCGTCCCCGAGCGGATCTTCCAGGGGTTCTTCGCGTCCGTGATGATGCGCTCGGGCGGTTTCAACCTGGTGGACATGACCGACACGTCCCAGGTCACGCTGTTGCTCACGGACGCCATGATGTTCGCCGGCGGCGGTTCCGCGTCCACGGCCGGTGGGATCAAGGTGACCACACTCGCCGTCGTCTTCCTGGCCATCCTTGCGGAGGCCCGCGGCGACCAGTCCGTGATCGCGTTCTTCCGCACCATCCCTGACTCCGTGCTGCGCATCGCGATCTCCGTGATCATGATGGGCGCCTCCGTGGTGCTGCTGGGTTCGAGCATCATGGTCGCCCTGACCCACATGCCCCTGGACCACGTACTGTTCGAGGTCATCTCCGCGTACGCCACATGCGGTCTCAGCACCGGTGTGTCCGCGGGCGCCCCGGACGCCGGGAAGTACGTGCTGTCCGTCATCATGCTCATCGGCCGCATCGGTACCAACACCGTGGCCACGGCCCTGGCCCTGCGCTCGCGGCGCCGGCTCTACACGTACCCGGAAGAGAGGCCCATCATTGGCTAAGAACTCCTCCCACTCCGTCCCCGTCCTGGTGGTGGGCCTCGGGCGCTTCGGCTCTGCCACGGCCCTGCAGCTGATCCAGCAAGGGCGCGAGGTCCTCGGCGTGGAACGCGACGCCGCCCTCGTGCAGAAGATGTCCGGCCAGCTCACCCACGTAGTCGAGGCCGATGCCACGGACATCGACGCCCTGCGCCAGCTCGGCGCCGCCGAGTTCTCCTCCGCCGTGGTGGGTGTGGGCACGTCTATCGAGTCCTCGGTGCTGACCACCGCAAACCTCGTGGACCTGGGGATCGACCGGATCTGGGCCAAGGCCATCTCCCCCGCCCACGGCAAGATCCTCGCGCGCATCGGCGCCCACCACGTGATCTTCCCCGAGGCCGACGCCGGGCGCCGCACCGCCCACCTGGTCTCCGGGCGGCTCCTGGACTACATCGAGTTCGACGACGACTTCGCGATCGTCAAGATGTACCCGCCCCGGGAGACGCAGGGGTTCACGCTGGGCGAGTCCGACATCCGCTCCAAGTACGGCGTGACCGTGGTGGGTGTGAAGTCCCCGGGCGAGGACTTCACCTACGCCCGCCCGGACACCACGGTCAGCTCGCGGGACCTGCTCATCGTGTCCGGGCACGTTGACCTGATCGAACGGTTCGCCGCACGCCCCTGACCCGGTTGCGTCTCGGCGGGCCGTTGTGATCCGGCATCACGGCCCGACGCCCCTCGGTGACCGGCGTGACCGACGCCCGCGAGCGACGTCGTCCCCCGCTACGGCGCACGCGCGTGACGCTACCCCGCGTTACTCAGCATCCGACGGCGCGGCCGTCATGGCCCGCGTGGCGAGCGCCATGATCCCGGGGACGCCGGCGCGGCCGAACGCCCGGAGCTGACGGCTCGCCCCATTACCGCGCTCGAGGATGTGGTGCACCCCCGCCTCGGCGAAGCGACGGTCCTCCTGCGAGGTGTAGTGCCCGCTCACCCGTTCCAGCAGGGTGCTCACGAGTTCCTCGGCTGGGACCAGGGTGGCCGTGACGGGATCCAGGAGCCGACCGCTCAGCCCCCACCGGGCGGACTGCCACAGTGCGATGTCCAGGTACTCCTGGGTGAACGCGACCGCGGGCGGTGTCTCGAGCGCGTAGTTCGCGAGGGCGCGCGTGAGCACCGCGATGGCCACCGAGTCCTGGGCCTCCAACTGGACGTCGCACGCGCGGATCTCCAGGGTGTCGTGGCGGTGGGACAACCGGGCGAGCCAGCTGAGACTCGCGGGGCTCTCCACGGCGTCGAACGCGGTGAGCATGGCCACGCGCGAGTCGTAGTCGTGCAGGTCCTGGAAGTGGGGCGGCACGCCGTTGGTCATCCAGCGGCGATAGTGGATGGAACGCCAGCTCTCGAACCCGGATTCCATGCCCCGCCACACGGGCGAGTTCGCACCGATGGCTACGAGCACGGGCAACCAGCCCCGCAGCCCGTTCAGGGCGCGCACCGCGACCTCCAGGTCCGGGAACCCCAGGTGCACGTGCATCCCGCTGATGTACTGGTCCGCCGCGATGGCCGGGGTCTGGCCGGCAAGTCGCTGGTAGCGGGCGTCGTGGGTGATCTGCGCGGGTTCGGGCCGCACGTCCGGGGCTGCGGCGACGCCCACCACGTCCATGCCCATGGCGTTCGTGGCCTCGCGCAGCGCCGTGCGGAATGTCACGAGCGAGTCCACTGCCGTGGCGGCGTCGCGGAACACCGGGGAGGTCTCCTCGACCTGACACGAGAGCCATTCCGGGGTGGCCGCACCGCCGCCAGCGGTCAGCGACATCAGTTGCGCCGACTGTTCCGGCGTGGGCCGTGCGGGGAGGTTGTCCCCGCGGTCCACCAGCAGGAACTCTTCCTCGATGCCGAACGTGCTCATGGTGCTACCGCCTTGCGTGGTCTCGTGTGGTGGGCCGGGCGGTTCACGTCATTCGCCGCCGTATTCCTCCTCCATGTGGTCACCCTTCGTCGCGGACGCCTCCGCGCCGGCCGCGATGATCTCGCGCAGGCCCTTCTCGTCGAACGTGGTGATCGCCTGCTCCGTGGTGCCGCCCGGGCTGGTGACGGCCTTGCGCAGGGCGGCGGGATCAGCGTCGTCGGGAGCGAGCAGGACGCCCGCGCCGGAGACCGTCTCCTTCGCGAGCACGCGCGCCGTCTCCGGGTCCAGGCCCAGCTGCTCCCCCGCGTGCTGCATGGCCTCGGCCAGGTAGAACACGTACGCGGGGCCCGAGCCGGACACACCCGTGACCGCGCGGATCAGGTTCTCGGGCACCTCCACGACCGTGCCCACGGCGGCCAGCACGTCCTTCACCGCGTCCAGCTGCTCACGGGACACGTGCTCACCCGGGGTCACGGACAGCACGCCACGGCCCACGCTCGACGGCGTATTGGGCATCGAGCGCACTGCCGGCTGCCCCTGCGGCAGGGCCTTCTGCAGGGCGTCCAGCGTGACACCGGCGGCCACCGACACCACCACGGTCCCGGGGTCCAGAGCGGGTGCGATCTCGCGCGCCAGGTCCAGGATCGCGTACGGCTTGACCCCCAGCAGCACGACGTCCGCGCCCTTCACAGCAGTGCGGTTCGCCTCCGCGTCTTCCTCGCCCGCGAACACGGTCACGCCGGTCTCGTCACGCAGCTCCTCCCCCGACGACGCCGATCGGGTCGTCGCGCGCACCGCCCCCTTCTCGGTGCCGCCCGCCAGGACCCCTCGCAGGATCGCACCGTTCATGGAACCGGTTCCCAGGAACGCCAGGGTCAGCTCGCTCATGCCATCAGTCCTTTCACACCCGCCCGGGGGCCCTCTCGTGCTGTCGCCGCGCAGTAGGGCTCACGGGGTGTTGTTGCGGTCACGGAACTCTCCTTGAACGGTATCGCGCGGCGGACGGTCCCCGCGAGCGCGCCGGATGGGACTCCGTGCCGTGGGGGTCGGCGGGGAGCACTCCATACGGGGCAAGGGAAGCACCGCGCCCCGCGGCTGCGAACATTCATGGCCCGAAAAGACACGGATCCCGTGTCCAGGCGGCTGTTCCGGGACTTGTGTGTATCCGCCCCTGGTGACCGGGCGGAGGCGCCAACCTCAGCCCGCTCCCACGCCGGTGCGGCCCGGGACATCCTCGCTGCAGAACGCGCGGATTCGGGGCCGAAACCGTGCGTATCGCAGCGCAGACGTGCGCGCCACCCTGGACGGGTGGCGGTTCAAGGCGGTGTGAGGCGGAAGGGGTGGCGGTAACGGCCCGCCGCGGTGCGCCGGGTCCGGGGTCCGGCGGGCTAGCCCTCCACCGTCATGTGGCGGCGCGCGAAAGACAGGGCTTCGGCGAGCCACTCGTCCCGCTCGTCCGCGTCCTTGGTCTTGCGTGTAGAGACCTCGACCCCCACCACACCCTGCCAGCGCTGATCACGCAGGTACTCGAGGGTCTCGGCGACCGGTTGTACGCCCCGCCCCGGCAGGAGGTGCTCGTCCGCCATGGTCTGACCCGAACCGTCCGTGAGGTGCACGTGGCCCAACCGGGAACCGAGTTCCTTGACGGCCGCGAGCGAATCCATCTTGGCGGTGGCCGCGTGGGAGAAGTCCCACGTGACCCAGTCGTAGTCCTGACCCAGGGGGCTGTAATGCGGCGAGTAGACGACGGCCTCACGCCCGCTCACGCGCCACGGGTACATGTTCTCCACGGAGATCTTGGTGTCGGTCATCCGGGAGACCTCACGCACACCGGCCACGAAGTTGCGCGAGTACTTGCGCTGCCACCGGAACGGTGGGTGGGCCACCACGACTTCCGCGCCCACCTGGTGCGTGAGCTTGGCGGCCATCTGGATCTTGGTCCACGCTTTGCCCCACACCTGTTGCGTGAACAGCAGCGTGGGCGCGTGGATCGTGGAGATGGGTAGCTGGTACTTCTGGATGTTGTCCAGCAGTTGGTGGGTCAGCTGACTCATGCGCTCGTGGGTCACGAGCACTTCCACGCTGTCGTAGCCCAGGCGCTGGGCGGCGTCGAACGTCTCGGGGACACCCTGCGGGTACAGCGAACTCGTGGACAGGGCCACGTGCGGGCGGTAGACGGGTGTGTCGGTCATGAGCTGGTCACCAGGTCCTTGGGATCGACGGTCGAGCTCGTGGAGTCCCGCAGCAGCCGGTCCATGCGCCGCAGGATGAGTCCTTCCCGCAGGGCCCACGGGGAGATCCGCAGCGACTCCACCTTGAGCAGGTCCATGGCGGTCTCCGCGACGATCGCCCCGGCCACCACCTGCGCGGCACGGTGTTCGGAGACACCGGGCAGGTCCGCGCGTTCGGCCACGGTCATGGCCTCCATGCGCCGCGTCCACAAGCGTAGGTCCTCCAGGTGCATGACGCGTTGCACATACGGTCCCTGGCCCGACGGCGCCGCCCCGCAGATCCGCGCGAGCGAGCGGAACGTCTTGGACGTGCCCGCGACCAGATTCGGTTGTCCCCCGGCGGCGATCCGGTCCACGGCGGGACGCAGCGTGGTGCGCACGTACTTGCGCAAGGCCTTGAAGCGGGCCGGGGGTGCGACGTCGTACCCCGCGAGATATGCCCGGTACAGCCGACCCGCACCGAGCGGGACGGACGTGGCGACCGTGGGCAACGCGTTGGTGCCGATCGCCATCTCGAAGGACCCTCCGCCGATGTCGAAATCCAGGACGCGTCCGGCGCCCCACCCGAACCAGCGGCGCACCGCGGAGAACGTTACGGCCGCCTCCTGGTCCCCGGACAGTTCCGTGAGCGTGACCCCGGACGTGGACTGGACGTGGTCCAGCACGGCGTTGCCGTTGGTGGCCTCCCGGATCGCGGAGGTCGCGAACGCGAGCAGGTCCTCCGCGTGGTGCTCCACGGCAAAGTCACGCGCCTCCACCACGAACCCGGTGAGCAGGTCACGGCCCTCGTCCGTGATCCGACCGTCGTCGTCCTGGTAGTCCACGAGCCGTAGCGCCATCTTGTGGGACGCGTACGGTTCCGGCCGCGACCCCGGGTAGACGTCCAGCAGGAGCAGGTGCACCGTGTTGGAGCCGACGTCCAGGACGGAGAGCCGCATGTGAGTTCCTTCGCTCGCTGGGTGGAGGCGTTGGGTGGGGCCGTTGGGCCGGATCGGATCGCGGGGCTTCGGGACGACCGCGGGGACGACGCCGCCGGGATGCCGCCGCACGAACCGGTCCTACTTGCTCGCGGAACGCCCCGCGCCGGCGGTCTTGCGCGTGGTCTTCCTGGCCTCGCCACTCTTGGTAGCCGCACCCTTGGTCGTGGAACGTTTCGCCGTCCCGCTCTTGGCCGTGCCGCTCTTGGCCGAGCTGCGAGAGCGCGACGTCGTCTTGGCGGGCGCCGGGCCCTTCGCCCGCTTCTCGGCGAGCAACTGGGACGCGCGGGCCGCGGTGATCTGCTCGATCGCCTCGGCACGCGGGACCGTCACGTTGGTCTCCCCGTCCGTGATGTACGCGCCGAAGCGGCCTTCCTTAATGACCATGTGCTTCTCGGTCAGGGGATCCGCACCCAGATCCGCGAGCGGGGGCTTGGCGGCCTGGCGACCGCGCTGCTTGGGCTGCGCGTAAATGGTCTTGGCCTCGTCCAGGGTGATCGTGAAGATCTGGTCCTCGGAACCGATCGACCGGGAGTCGGAGCCCTTCTTCAGGTACGGGCCGTAACGCCCGTTCTGCACCGTGATGGTTTCACCGTCGGTGTCCTCACCCAGTACCCGGGGAAGGGACAGCAGCTTGAGGGCGTCGTCCAGGGTGATGTCCTGCAGATTCATGGACGAGAACAGGGATGCCGTGTTGGGCTTGGGCCGCTCGACCTTCTTGGGCTTGGGCTTGCCGTTCTTGTAGTACTCGGTGGGGATCGCGTCCAGTTCCTCCTGCGTGGGCTCCGGGATCACCTCCGTGACGTAGGGACCGTAACGGCCGTCCTTGGCCACGATCATCCGACCGGTGTCCGGGTTCACGCCCAGCTCACGGCCGTCCGCCTTCCCGATCTCCATGAGTTCCCGCGCCTTCTCGGGCGTGAGCTCATCCGGGGCGAGGTCCAGCGGGACGTTCGCGCGCACCGGGTCGGTCAGTTCCCCCGTCTCCGGGTCCACCGTGCCACCGGTCTCGAGGTACGGACCGAACTTGCCCACGCGCAACGTGATCTCGTCCGTGACGGGGATCGAGTTCACGGCGCGGGCGTCGATCTCCCCGAGGTCGTCCACGAGCGGCTTGAGTCCTGGTTCGGAGGCGGTATCACCGAAGTAGAACCCCTCGAGCCACTTGACCCGCTCGGCCTCGCCACGGGCGATCCGGTCCAGGTCCTCCTCAAGCTCCGCCGTGAAGTCGTAGTCCACGTAGTCGGAGAAATGCTCCTCCAACAACCGCACCACGGAGAACGCGAGCCAGGACGGGATCAACGCCGAGCCGCGCACCTGCACGTAACCGCGGTCCATGATCGTGGAGATGGTCGCGGCGTACGTGGAGGGCCGCCCGATCCCCAGTTCATCCAGGGTCTTCACGAGGGAGGCCTCGGTGTAGCGGGCGGGGGGCGTGGTGGTGTGCCCGTCCGCGGTGACCTCGGAGGCGTCCAGGGCGTCACCCTCGGCCATCACGGGCAGCCGCTTGTCCTCGGAGTTCTCGGACTGCTTCGAGTTCTCATGGGCGAGATCCGGGTTCACGTCCCGGCCCTCCTCGTACGCGGCCAGGAACCCCCGGAAGGTGATGACGGTCCCGGAAGCCGAGAACTCGGCGTCGGCCCCGGAATGCTCACCGGCGGCGGAGGTGGCCGTGGCGCCCAGGCGGACGGTCGCGGTGCTGCCCTTGGCGTCCTCCATCTGGGAGGCCACGGTGCGCTTCCAGATCAGCTCGTAGAGCTTGAACTCGTCCACGGACAGCTGCGAGCGCACCTGCGACGGGGTGCGGAAGGTGTCCCCCGCAGGGCGCACGGCCTCGTGGGCCTCCTGCGCGTTCTTGGATTTGGACGCGTACACGCGCTTGGAGGCGGGGACGAACTCCGCGCCGTAGAGCTCCTTGGCCTGCGAGCGCGCGGCGTTGACCGCCTGATCGGACAGCGCGACCGAGTCGGTACGCATGTACGTGATGTAGCCGTTCTCGTACAACCGCTGCGCGACCCGCATGGTGGTGCGCGAGGTGAAACGCAGCTTGCGAGCGGCCTCCTGCTGCAGCGTGGAGGTGGTGAACGGTGCGGCGGGACGGCGCGTGTAGGGCTTGGTCTCGAGCGAACGGACCGAGAACTCGGCGTCCTGCAATCCGGCCGCGAGCGCCGTGGCCACGGTCTCGTCCAGCGCGGCGGGGGCGTTCTGCCCGGAGGCCTTGAGCTCGCCGCGGTCCGTGAAGTCCTTGCCGGTGGCCACGCGGCGGCCGTTCAGGGAGCTCAACCGCGCGGTGAAGGCCCTCCCGGTGTCCTGCCCCTCGGGCCGGGAGAAGGTGCCGGTGAGGTCCCAGTAGTCGGCGGGCACGAACGCGATCCGCTCCCGTTCGCGCTGGACCACCAGGCGGGTGGCCACGGACTGCACGCGCCCGGCGGAGAGCCCCGAGGAGACCTTGCGCCACAGCACCGGGGAGATCTCGTAGCCGTAGAGCCGGTCCAGGATGCGGCGGGTCTCCTGGGCGTCCACGAGGTCCTGGTCGATCTCCCGCAACTGCGCGAACCCGCGCTCGATGGCCTCCCGGGTGATCTCCGGGAACGTCAAGCGGTACACGGGGACCTTGGGCTTGAGCACCTGCAACAGGTGCCACGCGATCGCCTCACCCTCGCGATCACCATCCGTGGCCAGGTACAGGGCGTCCGCGTCCTTGAGCTTGCGCTTGAGCTCCGTGACCTTCTTCTTCTTGTCCGGGTTGACCACGTAGTACGGGTCGAACTCGTGCTCCACGTCCACCGCGAACTTGCCGTACGGGCCCTTCTTCATGTCCGTCGGCAGCTCGGAGGGCTGCGGCAGGTCACGGATGTGGCCCATGGAGGACTCCACTTCATAGGCGTCCCCCAGGTACCCCGCGATCGTCTTCACCTTGGACGGTGACTCCACGATCAGCAGGCTCTTGCCCGTACCGGCGTTCTTGGTGGCCTTGGATGCCAAAGGTGCTCCTCGTCATGACCCGTGGTTGCGGAGCGGGTCTGTGTTCAATGCTGGCCGTTCATGCTGATCGGCCGGTGGGCGTGGGCGACGGCGCTCGATTCCTCCGCGCGCCGCGTTCACTCCGTGCCCGGGACGTCAGCGTACGACACGCTGGATCACTACAGGTCGTGATCCGGTTCCTCGCCCATGGTGAATTCGCGTCCGGTGGCGTCGTCCGGCTCCAGGACCACGTAGTGGAACTTGTAGTTCGGTGCCCATGGGGTCAGCGGCAATTGTTCCGCCGCCTCCACCTCCGCCCGGGTCTCCAACCGGCGCGCCCGGCCGTGGACCACCGCGGATTCAACGTGGGTGCCCTCGACCTTGTCCACCTCGAACGCCACGTGGTTGTTCACCACCAGGCTGGCCAGCTTGGTGCCCTGTGACGTGCGGAAATAGATCTTGCGCTGATTGACCACGTGATTGACCGGGAAGATGTCCACGAGGCCCGCGCCCTGGACGGCAAGGCGGCCGTACGGCATGTCGCCCAACAACTCCCAGACCCGCTGGGAATCCATGACCCGGAAGGGATTCAGGTTCTCGCTCATGGGTTCAGTCTTACACCTCCGTCAGGAAGCCATGTGTGATCAGGCCTTTGATTTCACGCAGCAGCTGGGGTGCCGGGCCGTCCTGCCACCCCAGCAGCGATCCGAGGGCCGTGAGGATCTGCCCCGCGCTGAGCTCGCCGTCGCATACGCCCGCGAAGCCCGCCGCCTCGCTCGAGAGGATCACGCTCCGACGCAGTCCCGCCCCCTGCCGCAACAGGATCAGGGCCGGGTCCGGGGCCCCGGGTGTGCCGTGGCGTTCCTCGGTCACGTCCTGCGCCACGGTGTAGTGCCGCGCGAGCCACGCGGGATCGGTGCCCGACGCCGCTGCCGGGCCGCGAGCGCCGTGGTCCGCCTCGTCGCGCGCCATGCGCAGCATGCGCTCCCACTCCGCGGCGAGCGCCGGGGCGATGGGTTGCTGGATCGGGTGCGGGACGGTCTCGAAGATCCGCGGTGCAATATCCGGTGTTTCCTCACCCGGGCGGTACAACCACACCATACCGAAGCCCACCGCGGCCACGTCCCGGGAGTCGAAGTCGTCCAGGTAGGCCGCGTAGGCACGTTCGTAGTCGGCGACGTCGCGCTGCTGGGACGCGTCCCGCAACCAGGTCTCGGCGTACTCGCACGGGTCCTGCACTTCACGTTGGACGAGCCACGCGCCGGTTCCCGGCGGCACCCACGACGCCGGCCCGCGGGACCACGTGGTCGAGGGCTCCTCGTGCGGATCACGCGGGATCTCCCAGTTCGCGAGCAGGTGCGCGGTGGCCCCCGGGTTCAACACGGTGGGCAGCGCGCCCAATAATTCCCGCACGAGCCGGTCCCCCGGCAGACCGCCGTCCCGATAGGTGAAGCGGTCCTCGGCGTGTTCGTCCGGGTTGCGCGGCGTGATCACGAAGGGCGGGTTGGACACGACCATGTCGAACCGGCGATCCGCCACGGGCTCCAACAGGCTCCCCCGTTCCAGGCTCACCCGGGCGGGCAAGTCCCACGGGTCCACGTCCAATGCCTCGGCGTTGAGGATCAGGTTGAACCGCGCGGTGGCCAGGGCGCGGTCGGAGATGTCCGTGGCCGTGACGTGGCGCGCGTGGGCCAAGAGGTGGAAGGTCTGGATCCCGCATCCGGTCCCCAGATCCAGGGCGGTGTCCACGGGCCGGCGCGGTGTGGACTGCACGAGGGTCAGCGATGCACCCCCGATGCCCAGCACGTGGTCATGGCGCAGCACGCCCGGTCGCTGGAACGCACCCAGGTCGCTCGCGACGTACAGCTCGGCCGAGGAATCCGTGGCGTAGGGCCGCAGATCCACCGCGGAACGCACTGTGACGGAGGGCGCGGGGGTATCCGCCGCTGCGCTCTCGTCCGGGTTCGCGTGGGACGGGCAGTTCTCACGGAGCCCGCGTGCAGCGGCGTCGACGGCGCCTTCGGCCGACTCGGTGGCGGCATCGGCGGCACCATCGGCCGGCTCAACGCCGGCCTCGACCAGACCCAACCGTTGCAGGCCGGAAGCGCCCACGGAGGGCAGCGCGGCGTCGAGCGATGTGGCCGTTACGGGGTCCCCGAGCAGGAAGAACGCGGCGAGGGTGATCAACGCGGCGACGTCATGGCCCGCGGAATCCGCAGCGTTGCCGACGCCGCGCGGTGAGGAGTGAGTATCTTCCGCACCGCCCGGCACCGAACCGAGGTCCTGCGAGCGTCGTTGCAGGGCGCGACGGGCAGGGACCGCCTGGTCCCGCGACCACGCGGACATGGCCTGCTCGCCCACGAGGTCCGTGACCCCGTCCACCGTGAACCCCGCGGCCACGAGGTCGTCGTGGAGGCGGGCGATCAGCTCCGGGTCATCGGAGCGCGGGGCATCCGGGACCACGCTGAACGCGGGCCCGGGAGCGGCGTCGTTGGGACAGGAAGAGACCACCCGTCAGTGACCCAACCGGAAGGCGCGACCCGTGATGCGCGTGGGCGTGATCTCCACGAACTCGATCTTCTCCGTCTCCAGCCACGGTCGCAGACCAAGCTCTTCCACGTACGCGATCCGGTCCGTGTCCGTGATCATCTCGGCCGTGCCGCGCACCACCACGGAGTGCGCTTGTGAACCGGCGGCGCGGTCGATCTCGACCGTCACGTTCGGGTGCAGTTGCAGGTGCAGGACCTTGGTGCCCTTGGCGGAGCGGAAGAAGATCTTCTCGCCGTCGGTCACGATGTTCAGCGGGGTGATGTCGATCTCGTCGCCGTCGCGAGTCGCCAGCCGCGCGAAGCGTGCCTGCTTGAGCAGCTCCCAGCTCTCCTGTTCGCTCAGCTCGGTGATGGGCGGGACCTGGGACGCGTCATCGTGCTCGTGGGCGATGTTCATGGGGTGCGGGTGCTCAGCGTTGCTCATACCCCCATGATTCCATGCGGGTGCGGGACGTGGGCCAGGCGGCGGTGTCGTCCCCGCATCGGATTCCGGCACCGGGTCCCCGCACAGGCAGGGAGCCGACGACGCGTGGCGGGCCCCGCGCATTGGTGGCCGGGCGGCGTCGTCCCCGCCCGGTGTGGGCCACAATGTCACGGTGACGACTTCGCAGGAGATGGTGGACCTGCTCGGACGCGGACCCCGCCCCGAGCAGGTACGTCATGTGCGCGAGATCCCGGAACGTGAACCCACCCACGCGCCCTGGCCCGAATGGCTGCACCCGGACGTGGTCAGCGCATATGAACGGCTGGGTATCCATGAACCGTACGCGCACCAGGTCGCTGCGCTGACCGCTCCGCGACACGCGATCGTGGCCACGGGCACCGCTTCGGGGAAGTCCCTGGTCTACCAGTCCCTCGTGCTCGACGCCGTGCACCGGGGCAAACTCGCGGTGGCCGAACGCCCCGGCCTGCTACACCATCCGGACGAGACCACGGCCCTCTACATCTCGCCCACCAAGGCCCTGGCCGCGGACCAGCTCACGTCCCTGCGTGCGCTCGGCTTCGCGGACGTGCGCGCGGCGACCTACGACGGGGACACCGATCCCGGCGAGCGCCGTTGGATCCGGGAGCACGCCGACGTGATCCTGTGCAACCCGGACATGCTCCACCACGGGATCCTGCCGCATCACATCGGCTGGTCGCGGTTCTTCCGGCGGCTGCGGTTCGTGATCGTGGACGAGGCACATTCCTACCGGGGGGTGTTCGGTTCGCACGTGGCCGTCCTGTTGCGCCGACTTGTCCGGGTCGCGGCGCATTATGGGGCCTCCCCCGTGTTCGTGGGGGCGTCCGCCACGAGTGCGTCCCCGCAGCAGTCATTCGCCAAGCTCATCGGCGCGTCCGAACAGGACGTGACGGCGGTGACCCGTGACACCTCGCCCCACGGTTCGCGCACCGTGGTGCTGTGGGAGCCGGAACAGTCGCCCGGCGGTTCTGACAACGGCGCGCCCCGTCGCCGCACGGTCACAGCCGAGGCCTCCGACATGCTCACCGACCTGGTGCTGCGTCAGATCCGCACGATCGCGTTCATCCGTTCCCGCCGCGGCGCGGAGACCATCGCACAGGCGGCCCACCGGCAGCTCGAGGAGGTGGACCCCTCGCTCGGTCATCGCGTGGCCGCCTACCGTTCCGGATTCCTGCCGGAGGAACGCCGTGAGCTGGAACAGCAGTTGCGGGACGGGCGGTTGCTGGGGGTCGCGAGCACGTCCGCACTCGAGCTCGGGATCGACATCGCGGGGCTCGACGCCGTCCTGGTCGCCGGGTGGCCCGGCACCCGCGCGTCCTTCCTGCAGCAGATCGGCCGCGCCGGGCGGGCGGGCCAGCACGCCTTGGCGGCACTGATCGCCGGTGACGATCCCCTGGACGGCTACTTGGTCAACCACCCCGAGGCAATCTTCGACGTCCCCGTGGAGGCCACGGTGTTCGAGGCCTCCAACCCCTACGTGCTCGCACCGCACCTGTGTGCGGCCGCCGCAGAACTGCCCCTGCGCCCCGACGAACTCGAGCTGTTCGGGCCCACCGCGCGCGACGTCGTCGACTCCCTCACGGACGCGGGGCACCTGCGCCGACGCCCGAGCGGGTGGTTCTGGACCCGGTCCGAACAGCCCGCCACCATGGTGTCGATCCGTTCCGGGGACGGCGGTCCCGTGCAGATCATCGACTCGGAGACCGGCTCGGTGCTCGGCACCATGGGCGCTCCGCAATCGCATTACCAAGCCCACCCGGGCGCGGTCTACGTGCATCAGGGCCGAACCTATCTGGTGGAGGAACTGGACGAGGAACTGCACGTGGCGGCGGTGCACCGCGCGTTCCCGGACTTCTACACGGTCGCGCGGGACATCACCGAGGTCCGCGTGCGGGACGTGCGCGATTCGATGCAGTGGGGTCCTGTGAGCATCCACCGCGGGGCCGTGGACGTGACCACCCAGGTGGTCAGCTATCAACGCAAACTGGTGGCGTCCAACGAGGTGGCGGGTGAGGAACCCCTGGATCTGCCGCCCCGCCAGTTGTCCACCACGGCCACATGGTTCACGGTCTCCGGGGGTCAGCTGGCCGCGATGGGGATCGAGGAACCGGACATCCCCGGCTCCCTGCACGCCGCGGAACACGCGATGATCGGGCTCCTGCCACTGTTGGCCTCCTGTGACCGGTGGGACGTGGGCGGGCTCTCGACCGCCCTGCACGTGGACACCGAACTGCCCACGATCTTCGTGCACGACGGCCACCCCGGCGGTGCGGGCTTCTCCGAGCGCGGGTACGACATGTTCCGGCACTGGATCACCGCCACCCGGGACGCGATCGCGCAGTGCGAATGCGAGTCCGGTTGCCCCTCGTGCGTGCAGTCCCCCAAGTGCGGCAACCGCAACAACCCGCTCGACAAGGCGGGGGCGCTCAAGCTGCTCAACGGGGTGCTGTCCTTCGCGCCGTGATGCGCTCGCGGCTGCCACGCGGCGGGTGGCCGTCCCGCAATGGCTGACTACTCCGAGGTGGGGGACCACTCCGGGGCGGGCGCCTGCTGCGGGGCTGATGGCTGCTCCGGGGGTAAAGTTCCCGGAGCTCATGGCTCCCCCGGCGGCGGTCCGGCCCGGGACACCCCGGTGGCCGGGCCCAGTGACGCGAGGGGTTGCGGCAACTCGATCACCGCGGTGACGTTCACGATCGTGTTCTCAGGGGCCACCACCGCGCACTCGGACAACTGCGCCCCGTTGTCAGCGGCCACCCGCGCAGCCACATCGCACGGGACGCCGGGGCTCAGGCCGCGAGCGACGTCGGCCGCGGCGAGTGCTGCCAAATCCGCCGCCTTGGCCGCACGGTGCGTGAGGATCGCGGCCTGCCCGACGAGCAGGACCACCACGAGGACAAAGCAGAGCATCACGGCCAGTGTCAGACCGTGCACCGCGCCGGACCCCTCGTCGCGATGATCTCCCGCGCCCACTGCTCGAGTCCGGCGACGCTCGTGCACCTCGTCCGACGTCATGTCACGGCCTCGCATGATCAAGCGTCCCCGGCCCGGCGCTCGGACCCCCGGTGGTTCCGAGAGCGGTGTCCACGGCCGCGCTGCCCGTGGCCTGCAAGCGCCAATCACTCCATGTCCCCAGGATCCCCGGGGCGGGGCCGTTCACCGCGACCGTGACCCGGTCGTCCGCGACGCTCACCCGGACGACGGCGGTGTCCCCGGCGATCTCACGCGCCGTGCGTTCCACGACCTCGGCGGTTTCTCCCCGTGCGGCGGCGCGCGCGGAGGCCCGGGCGGCTTCCTCGTAACGCACGGTCGTCATCCCGGCAGCTGCGGCCGCGAGCAGAACGGCCAGGAGCAGGACGAGACCGGGCATAATCACGGCCGTTTCCACCGTGACCGCTCCGGCATCCGGATGTCGTGGTGGGTGCTCCGGCTGTCCCGGCGGGGCTTCGGCGCGATCATGCACCGGCACGGTTCTTGACCTTCTCATGGGAGTCCTCCTCCTACGGACGGCCACGCGCTCGCTCACCGGCACTCCACGGTGTTCGAACCACGGTGTGACTGGGGACCGTGGCAGTTCCGGGCGGCGTGGTGGTGGCCCCACTCCGACGAGCGGGTCCGCCGGAACAGAAGCGCGGCGGGCCCGGGGGCTCGGAGTGGTTCGGGTGTATGCGGTTCTGGCACCGGGCCCGGGCCGCAGGGTGGCCGGTCCTACGCGGCCCTCCCACGGCCCGGGCCCGGTGGGTGCGCGGTTCAGACGGCCAAGGCCTTCTGGATGATGCCGAGCAACATGCCCGACACGGAGTCCGAGGACAGCACTGCGGCCATGACGCCGCCGAACGCGGCGGCCGCGAGCACGATGACCGCGTACTCCGCCGTGGACGCCCCGAGGTCCGGGTCGTCCGGATCGATGGCGGTGCGGGGCCGCACCTCGGCGGTCGGCATCGACTGGGTCGCATCCTCCACGGGGATCTCCGTGGGATCGTCGAACGCGGTGGTGCAGGCGGGAAGCGTGATCGTGGACATGGTGGTATTCCTGTTCGTTGGGTGTTCGTGATGTGTTGAGGGGTGAGATGGCAGCGGTGTCGCGCACCCGCCTTCGTGACAAGTGGAAGGTTGCAAATACGTGTCTAGATCGGGGCGCAGCATCCTACGGGCGGTCCCCTCCCCCTCCCCGCAGCGTGAGCGCCGTGCAGGCGCGCGTGGCCGGTCATAATCCGAAGACCCTGGGCAGCAAACTCATGAGCACGGGGACCACACCCCAGCACATGAACGCGGGCAGGAAGCACAGGCCGAGCGGCAGCACGAGCTTCACGGCGAGCGCCTCGGCCGCCCGTTCGGCGCGACGGTACTGCGCTCGCCGCACGAGGTCCGCCTGACCCCGCAGGACGGACGCCGAGGCCGTGGCGGAGGTGGCCGTGAACTCGAGAGCGTCGCGGAAGTCGCGCATGTCCCGGGACAGTTCTTGATCCGCGGGCCACGCCGCGTCCCACGGGAGCCCGAGTCGCAGGGCGGCCGCAACCCGACCCAGCTGCTGGTGGACAGCTCCAGCGCAGCTGTTCGCGAGAACGGACACGGCCTCCGCGAGGGGCAATCCGGTCTCAAGCTGGCATGCCGTGAGTTCCACGAGTGCCGCGGCGGGTAGTGGGGGGATCGACGCCGCCGTCGCAGTTGCTGCACGGACCGAGGGACCCAGCGATGCGTCCGCCGGCATTGCCCAGGTCGCCACACTCCGAGCATCCCCGGTCGCTCCCGGGGTCGTGGATGACCCAGACGACCACCCGTTCACCCCGGTCGATCCGATGTCCCCGCCCCGGGCCAATCCGCCGTGAACGGTCGACGTGGCCTTTGAGCCAGGACGAAGAAACCCACCATTCAACCCCGAACGGGACGACCCGAGCTCACGCGGGGAACGTCGTCGTCCGCGAGGGATCCGCAGCCGCGAGCCGGGAGAAAGCCACACAAGTACACCGCATCCCGCGAGAACACCCGCCATCAGCGCCCCGATCATGACGCGCTTTCCACTTCGGCGCGATGCATCAGGGCCCGGGTCCACAATCGCCCGGCGATGCTGAGGGCGGCACCCGCCGCGAGCGCGAGCCGACCCCACCACGTGGTCAGCAACGTGGTGATCGGATCCGTGCCCATGAGCACACCGAGCCCCAGCGCGAGCACGGGCAGCCACGACAGCGTCCGCACCGTGACCCGCGGTCCTGCCAGGGCACTGTCCCGGGCGGCCTGCGCGTCCAGCTGCGATTCTAGGGACTCCGCCACGCCCGAGAGCGTGCGCCCCAGGGGCGCCCCGGAACGCTCCGAGATCTCCCAGCACGCGGCGAGCTGGGCGCACACGGACCGCGCGGTGGCCGCGAGGGCACGATCACCCACGGGCACGGGAGCACTCGCGAAGCGTGTCAGACTGGCGGACACCGGGATCCCGACCTGGGCGGCGGCGTGGACGTCCCCGCACATCCGGGCGATCCACCGCCCCGTGGGTCCCGAGCCCGTGGAGACCGCGGGCAGTTCGCCGAACACCCGGGCGGGTGCCCGCCCCGCTTGCAGCAGCGCGGCCAGTCGGCGCACCACGGTCACCCATTGCATCGCTTCCGCGGCACGATCACGACGACGCCACCGTGCGAACACGCCCGTACCCACCGAACGCTCGGCACCGCCGTCGGCGTCGTCATCACCCGAGCGGTGTGCGGGTACTGCGAGGCTGCCCCCGCGCGCGCCGCCACTGCTCCAGACGAGCAACGCGGCCGCGGTGAGGACGAAGAGGAGAAACGCGAGCATCATGATGCGTCACGCCCTCGGGCCAGCAGCCGTGCCAGCTGTGACCACCCGGGCCCCTCGACCGGATGCCCGGACTCCACGGTCAGAGCGGGCCGGGTGCTCAGCACACCGTCCTCGAGGTGGAGAGTGCACAGGGAATCCAGCCTGCGTCCGGCGGGGGTGCGGCTCACGTGGGCCACGAGGTCCAGCGCGTTGGCAGCCTGCAGGTCCACGGCGCTACGGCTGAGTCCCGCGAGGGACCCCAGGGCGGCGAGCCGGGCCGGAACCGCCCGCGCGGAGTTCGCGTGCACGGTTCCCGCACCGGAGTGCCCCGTGTTCAGGGCGGTCAGCAACTCGCGGACCTCCGCGCCACGGCATTCCCCCACCACGAGCCAATCAGGGCGCATCCGCAACGCTTGCCGGACCAGGTCCGTGAGGTCCACGGAACCGGCCCCCTCCACGTTCTCCTGCCGGGACTGCATGCCGACCACGTGGGGATGATCGGGGTTCAGCTCCGCGGCGTCCTCCACGAGCACGAGGCGCTGTCCCGGCGCGCACTGGGACAGTAGAGCAGACAGCACGGTGGTCTTTCCGGAACCGGTGGCGCCGCTGATCATGAGATTCGCCCGTGCGGCCACGGCATCCGTGAGGACGTCCGCGAGGAACGGGTGCACGGTCCCGGAGTGCACCAGATCCGCGAGCGACAGCCGCTGCGGAGCCCGGAAACGGATGGACAGCAGTGTCCCCGACGTGGACACCGGCGGGATCACGGCATGCACCCGTAGCCCGGTGGCGGTCTGCACGTCCACGCACGGGTGGCCGTCGTCCAGCCTTCGCCCGGCCGCGGTCACGAGCCGCACCGCGAGCGCACGCACGTGCGCCTCGGACGTGAACGGGCTCATGACACGCTGGATCCCGTCGTGGGTCTCCACGAAGACGTTCTCGTGGCCGTTGACGTAGACGTCGCTCAGTCCGGTCGCCGGCAGTAGTGGCTCCAACGGCCCGAGCCCGGTCAATTGCGCCTTGACGTGCTGCGCGGCTCGGACGGAGCCGACGGCCCCGAGCACCCGGCCCGTCTCCCGCACGGCCTTGGCGATCCTGGTGTCGGTGACCGGACCGCCCTCGGCCAGGAGGCGTTCGCGCACCTGGTCCACGAACGCGGCGTCGTGCGCGGCAGCTTCCGGCCCTGGCGTGGCGCACGGCCCGGACCGGGTTGCGGTGTGGTCGACCACTTCCGACCCCGACGCGTCGGGCGGACCGGGCCGGGCGGCGTCGTGATCGCGGGACACCGTGCATGAGACCGTCATGACAGCTCCTCCAATGCCCGGGCGATCTGCGCCACGGCCTTCGCGTGGCGGGTGTGCCGGCCGCGACGTAGGACGGTGCCGTCGTCGAGGTGCTGGGGCACGCGAGCGTCGAACGCCACGGCCGCGACGCACGGCACGCCGGTGGCCTCGGCCACGACCGGGGGATCCACGTCCGCGACGTTGACCCCGCACACCGCACTCACCACGGGAACGGGTGCGCAACGCCGCACCGTGTGTTCCGCGGCCAGGATCCCGCGCACGGTGCGGGAAGCCAGGACCAGCACGGCATCGCACCAGCGCGCTTGCCGTTCGAGGTCCGAGCGGCACAGATCCACCACCTGGACCGCAGCGGCGCCACGCAGCGCGGCGATCACCGTGGCCATCGGAACGGTGTGCGCTAGGCTCGCGTGGCGATCCCATGAGAGGTACCGCAGGGCATCCAGGCGCGGCATGGCCGCCCACAGTTGATCGGCCGCCACGGTGCCCGAGAACTGATTGAGCTCGGGCCACCGCAGCCCGTCGGTGGTTTCCTCCCCCAGCGCGAGATCGAGGCCCGCGCCCAGGGGGTCACCGTCCACGAGCGCGGTGTCCACCCCCCGGGCCGCGAAGTGCCCCGCGAGCCAGCACGCCACCGTGGACGCGCCCACTCCCCCGGTAGCGCCGACGACGCCGTACACCCGCCCGGTCGTGCGTGGCAGTTCGGAATCGGACGAGCGAGAGATCATGTCCGCGAGCCACGCGGCCGCGTGCGGTAACACCACCACGGCGGACGCCCCGAACCTCACCGCGGTGTCCCACGCGTCGGCGTGTTCGGTGAGCGCCACGACCACCGCCCCGCGGGGTACGACGTCCCCGGCCCAGGCGGCATCCACGAGCACGACGTCCGACGACGCCGCTCGCGCCCCCGCACCGTCGTCCGTCACCCTGAGCGCAACCCCGGCGCCGATGCACACGGCCTCAACGGCCTCCACGAGGTCAGGGGTGGTGCTGAGCAACTGCACGCCGCGGGTCCCGTGCAACTCGGTGCAGGCCAGCGAACTACCCGCCGAGGCACTGCCCGCGGCGACACCGCCCGATGCCGCGCTGCCCGTCGCCGCGCTTCCCATCGGTGCACGTCCCCCCGCTGCGCTGACCCGGGAGCGCGCCGCGATCGGGGACTCGCGATCCGCGGGGACCGGCCCGGCAGGGAGCGGGCCACACCCCTGATCGCCATGGCCACTGTCAAAGGCTGCGTAAGGCCGACTGGCCGCGCGGCGGGCTCGACGCGAGGCGCCCGGAGGGTCGGCGGGAGCCGTGATGGATGCGGTGTTCATGGCACCAACCTGGCCGGTGACACCCACGTTCCGCGCCCGCTGGCCCGCACTGTGCAGCGTTGCGGGCACCCGCCGCGGCGTGCCGGGTGCTGTGCAGATCGCCCGCCGCGGGGACGGAGGGTTCCTTCCCGTCGTGCGCGCTCGCCGAGTATTACGGAACGGTAACCGGTGGTGCACAGTTGTCCGGGGAAGCACCACCATGAGCTGATGGACCTCAACCCTGTGACACGAACATCGGCCGTCGCGGCGCTGATCCTGAATGTGCTCTATTGCCTGCTGGTGCTCGTCCTGCTGCTCTGGGTGTTCCACTGGGGCCGGGTCAGCATCATAGTGGTGGCTCTGCTTCTCCTGGCCGTCATCATCATCCCCGGGCTCTTCGCTCTGCGCCCGCAGACCGAGCGGGCGAAGGACTACACCATCACCTCATGCGGTGCCCGCAGCCAAGGGCAACTCACGGTACCGGTGCCCGTCTCCGAACTTCCGAGACTGGTCGAGCGTGCCTGCGCCCAGCACGCGGAACTGGGCTTGCGAGAACTCGATGCGCAGGGCGGGCGGATCTCGGTGGGAATCACGTTCTCGTCGTGGGGCGCGCGCGTCCGATTCGTCTTGCGACCCGTCTCGGAGACCGCGTCGCAGATCATAACGACCTCGCGTCCTCGGATGCCACTGGAACTGTCGGGCCTGGCCGGGAGCGAGGCAAACCTGTCCGTGCTGTTCCGCGGCGTGGCACGGGAGGCCGAGCGCACGCACACGAGCGTGGCCTGAGCACCGCCCGACCGGGCACGGCGCATGCCCCATGAGGCCCGGCTCTCAGCTGAGCCGCCGCTCAGGCGGGTTCCACCCACCACGCCCGGGTGGTGTCGGTGGGGCCGTCCAGCTCGGTCAACCCCGCGTCCGTGACCGTGACCGGCCTCTCGGCCCCGCCCCACTCATCCCGCGAGGGGAACTCCACGCGCACCCGGTAGTCGTCCACGCGCCAGCGTTCCCGCACTGCTTCGGGCATGGCCTCCCACGCGAGCTGCGCGGCGTGCCCACACTGCGCCGCGAGCTTGCCGCTCGAGATCCCGAGTCCCGGGGCCACCTCCACGGTGACCACGGCATTCTGCGTGGCGGAGGCCCCGACGGCGGGGAATTGCGTGCCGGACACCTGCAGCTTGTGCAGTTGCTTGGGCAGGGGCTGCACGGGTGCGGGCACGAACGCCCTCACGGCCGCGGTGCCGTGCTCGTCCGCTGCCGTAGTCGGCGCCTTCTGCGCCACCGTGACCCCGGGTAACGCCTGCACGTCCTCCCAGCGCTTGCCGTCCGCGCGCCGCACAAGTTTGCGGATCTGCACGTCCCGCCACGTCCGCACGGCCTCGTGCCATGGCCCACCCGGGGCGCTGCGTTCGTCGGCCAGCAGCATCACGACGGCGCGCGCCGCCGCTTCCGCGACGTCTACCTCCCGTGCGGGGCGCCCACGATCCCGGTACACCACCAGTTGCATGGCCCAGGGGACGTCGTGGGTCTCAGTCGGCTCGGCACTCATGGCCCCGAGTCTCCCACACGGGTCCGCAGCGCGAGCTCGCCCACGGACAGCGCGTGCGCGTCCGGGACCACGGGGACCATGAGACCGCGGTCCGTGGCCTTGCGGACGCCCTTCAACGGGATGGTCCACGTCTCGTCGCCCTCCGGTGCGCCGGGCGACGCCGTCGGCGCGACCTCCGGGAGACCACCGGTGCCTACCAGGTGCTGCGCGAGGTCCCTGCGGGTGACCTCGCCGGCCGGACCCGTTCCGGTCAGCGCGGCGAGATTCACCCCGGCGTCCTTGGCCCGCTTGTGCACGGGCGGTGTGGCGCGGGCACGCGTGTCCCCGGGGGACGGCACCGAGGGTTCAAGACGCTGCGGGGCACCCACGTCCTCGTGGAGACCGATAGGACCGGACGGTGCTGGCCCCGCCGGCTCGGCCGCCCGCTGCTCCGCAAGGGCACGACGTCGCCCGAGTCGCCCGCGACGCTTCGTGTCCTCCCGAGCCCCGTACCCGACCAGGGTGGCGCCGGAACCCTCGGCATCGGCCGCGGGTTGCGCGCCGGTCTGGGGGCCGGACTCCCGTGCAGAACCGGCCGGGGCAGCGGGTGCACCGGTGGACCCGTCCGCCACGGCGTCCTCGGCCACGATGTCGATCATGGGCGTCCCCACCTCCACCGTGGCTCCCTCGGGGGCGAGCAGCGCCGCCACCGATCCCGCGGTGGGACACCGCAGTTCCACGACCGACTTGGCGGTCTCGATCTCCACGATCACCTGGTTGACCTTCACGGCGTCACCGGCGGCGACTTTCCAGGTCAGGATGTCCGCTTCCGTGAGGCCCTCGCCGACGTCGGGGAGCTTGAACTGGGCTGTATTCATGATCTCCTCCTCAATACTCGAGAGCCCGGTCGATCCCGTCGAGGATTCTGTCCACGTCGGGCAAGTCGTGGTGCTCGGAACGCGACGCCGGGTACGGGGTGTGGAACCCGCCCACGCGGATCACGGGTGCCTCGAGCTCGTAGAAGCATGTCTCCCCGACCCGCGCGGCGATCTCAGCGCCCACACCGAAACTCGTGGGCGCTTCATGGACGACCACGAGACGACCCGTCTTGCGCACGGAGGTCACCACGGTGTCGATGTCCACGGGGCTGATCACCCGCAGGTCCACGACCTCCACGGACACGCCGTCGTCCTGCGCCGCCGCGGCCACGTCCAGGGCCGTGGTGACCAGGGGTCCGTACGTCACCAGGGTCACGTCCTCGCCGGGGCGACGAACCACTGCCCCGCCTGCGAGACCGAAGCTCCCACAGGCGGCGGGGTCGGTCCCCACCTCACCCTTCATCCAGTACCGGCGTTTGGGTTCGAAGAAGATCACGGGGACCTCGGAGGCGATCGCCTCCTGGATGCCCCAGTACGCGTCGTGCGGGGTGCCGGGCGCCATGATCCGCAGCCCGCTCATGGCCATTCCGACGCCCGTTCCCACGATGCCCGCTTCCGCGAGGGGAGCATCGATGACCCGCTGGTCACCGAAGTCCTTCTGCAGCCCGTCCGTGATGAGGAAGACCCCGCCCGCGCGCCGATGTCCTCCCCGAACAGCACGACCCCGAGATCGTCCTCGAGGGCCTTGCGCAGTCCTCGGTTGATGGCAGCGGCCAGGGTCATGGTGGTGTTCTCGGCCCCGGGTGCCTGGGCCGCGGTCCCAGCTCACCGCTGGGACTGATCATCTGCACGGGATGAGGTTCACCCGGTCCCGTTCGTTCCGGATCCATCACCTCGTTGTGAACGTTCATGTCACTCCTCGAAGTAACGCGTATTCAATTGTCACTAGGTCTCTGTGATGCAGGTCGCTACGTCTATCCCGCGCGGCTCCGCCAGGGGGCCCGGGCGTACCCGATCCACGCCCCATACTGGGAGCATGCACATCGTGGTGGCCGCCGCAGAGCCCGGGTCCTGGGTGTTGCGGGTGGTCTCCGCGAACGGCAAGCCCGCCGGGGAGCCGCACACCGTCACGGACGAGGGCCTCGCCTTCGAGGTCGCCCGGCGCGAGAACGCGGCACGTGCCGCGGGCGTGGTGCCTCCCGTGTGGACGTGGCTCGAGACCTCCGTCCCCGCCGCACTGCTGCTCGCCGCGGGCGTGTGGGTGACCCGCTGCCGGGACCTGGGACTGTGCGCCACGATCCTTGCCACGGCCGCGACCGCCCCCGGATCCGGCGCGCCCGATCCCACGTCGGACGAACCCCGCCCACTCGACTACCGTCCCGTGATCGAACCCGCGGACCCGCGCCGCGTGCCCGGTCCACGCGCCCCGGCCGAACCGAGCAGCCAGGGGTCGCTGTTCGCCGTCGTCGAGCAGCGCGGACCCGGGACGGACGAGTTGATCGCGGAGCTCGCCGCGCAGAACCGGGCGTGCGAGACCGCGCGCTATCCCCGGCGGATCGAACGCCTGCTGGCCCTCGAGTCCCAGGGCGCGTTGGTGGCCGCGGACATGCGCCACCACGGCGTCCCCTGGAGCCCCCGGGCCCACGAGGAGATCCTCGAGGAGCTGCTCGGCCCCCGCCCGGTCGGTGAGGAGCGGCCCGCGCGCATGCAAGAACTCGCCCGGCAGGTACGTGACGTGCTCGACGCCCCCACCCTCAACTCGGACTCCCCCGTGGAGCTGCTCAAGGCCCTGCGCAACGCCGGGGTGGACGTGGACACCACGCGCGCGTGGAAACTGCAGGACTGGGCCCTCGTCAACGGCCGGCCGCAGGAGCAGCGCGTGGCCATCGTGGAACCGGTGCTCGAGTACAAGAAACTCTCCCGGATCTTCTCCGCGACCGGGTGGCACTGGTTGGACACATGGGTGCGGGAGGAGCGCTTCCACCCCGAGTACGTCGTGGGCGGCGTCGTGACCGGACGATGGGCCGCGCGCGGCGGCGGTGCGCTGCAGATCCCCAAGTACATCCGCGGCGCCGTGCGCGCGGATCCCGGCCGCGCGCTCGTCGTGGCCGACGCCGCCCAGCTCGAGCCGCGCGTGCTGGCCATCCTCGCGCGCGACGACGCTCTGGCCGAGGCGTCGCGCGACCGTGACCTCTACGAGTCCATCGCACTGCAGGGCGAGGCACGCGGTTCGGAACTCAAGGAGCGGGCGCACGCGAAGCTCGCGCTGCTGGGCGCGATGTACGGTGCGACGTCCGGGGCCGGCGGGCGGTTCATGCCTCACCTGGCCCGGATGTTCCCGCGCGCCGTGGGTTACGTGGAACACGCCGCGCGCGTGGGCGAGCTGGGGCACCAGGTCTGCACCTACCTGGGCCGCTGGTCACCCGTTCCCGGGGCGGAATGGTTTGAGGTGCAGCGCGCCACGGCCACCCAGGCCGGCGAGCGCCGGGCCACCCAGGCCGCGCGCGGTCACGGCCGGTTCTCCCGGAACTTCGTGGTCCAGGGCTCGGCCGCCGAGTGGGCGCTCGCGTGGTTGGGACACATCCGACAGGGTCTGCACGACGCCGGCCTGGACGCACAGCTCGTGTTCTTCCTGCACGACGAGGTCATGGTCCACTGTGCCGAGCAGCATGCGCCCCGGGTGCGGGACCTCGTGACGCAGGCGGCCGAACAAGCGGTGATCACGGTGTTCGGCAGGGTACCCGTGGCGGTCCCGGTGGCCACGACGGTGGTGACGTCGTACGCGGATGCGAAGTGACCGCGGCTGCGCGCACCGGCATTACGCTGAGACGTCCCGCTCCTGAGTAGCGTCCTGCTGGTGACCTCGCGGACCGTCCGCACCATGCGCCTCGACGGGGACCGAGGGTGAACGGCGCTGAAAGGGTTACGCCGTCGGCCCGAACCTCGGCGCGGGGCGCTTGATCGAGCGGTCCCACTCCACGGACCAGCCGAGCCAGTCGAGCACGCGGTCGATGATGACGCCGGTGAACCCCCACACGGTGATGGGCTCGGCCACGTCCGCCACGCTCACGTCGAACGCCGGGGACTCGTAGGTGTGCTGCCCGCGGGTCACGGTCGCGTAGTACCGGTGGGCGGGGTTGATCAGGTCCAGCACCGGCACCCGGAACACCAGGGAGGACTCGGCGTGGTCCACCACGTCCACGGGGGACGGGCTGCGCCACCAGCCGATCACGGGCGTAACCAGGTGGTTGCTCACGGGCAGCGGCACGGGGCGCAGTGCACCGAGGACCTCCACGCCGTCCGGGTCCACCCCGGTCTCCTCGTGGGCCTCCCGCAGTGCCGCCCGGATATGGGGTGCGCTCACGCGCCCGCCGGGCACGTCCAGGAAGGTGCCGGGTTCGCCGTCGGGCGGATCGAGGCGCCCGCCCGGGAAGGCGACCTGGCCGGGGTGGGCACGCAGGGTCGCGGCGCGCTGGACGAGCAGCACGTCCAGGTCACGTCCCGGCCCGTCCGTGTGCTCGGCGTAGTGCGACGGCACGGCGTCCAGCGCGCCGAAGAGGATGAGCACCGCGGAGTGCCGATGGTTCTCGTCCAGCTCGCCGATCCGCCACGGTTCGCGGTCGTGCATGATCACGGAATCACCGTGCCGGGCGAGCTCCACGAGCTGATCACGGGGGTCGGCCCCGTGAGGGTCGGAGGGAGTCATGCGAAGTCCTTTCACGCGCCGAGGGTGTGTCCGTCGGCGCGCAGTTCGCGGCGCGTGCGCCCGGCCAGGAAGCCCGCGAGCAGCTCCTCGCGGCCCGGGGCGAGTTCGTAGGCCAACAGTTTCCGGGCGGCCAGTGGATCGGTGGGGCCCGTGCCGTAGGAGGGGCACAGATCCGCGACCGGACACACTCCACACGCTGGTTTGCGCGCGTGGCACATCCGCCGCCCGTGGTAGATCAGTTCGTGGGACAGCTCGGTCCACACCGCGGGCGGGAACAGGGCGGCCACGTCCGTCTCGACCTTGACGGGGTCCTCCTGGTCGGTCCAGCCGAAGCGGCGCGCGAGCCTGCCGAAATGCGTGTCCACCGTGATCCCGGGGACCCCGAACGCATTACCGAGCACCACGTTCGCGGTCTTGCGCCCCACGCCGGGCAGGGTCACGAGCTCGGCGAGCGTACCCGGGACGCGGCCGTCGTACTCGTCCACGATCCGCGTGGCCAGCCCCTGGATGGAACGCGCCTTGGACCGGTAGAACCCGAGCGAGCGCACCCGTTCCTCGACGTCCTCGGCCGGCGCCTCGGCCAGCTCCCAAGGCCCGGGGTATGCGGCGAACAGCCCCGGCTTTACCGAGTTGACGCGCACGTCGGTGGTCTGCGCGGAGAGCACCGTGGCCACGAGCAGCTGCCACGCGTCGTCGAAATCCAATTCCGCCACGGCGTACGGATAGCTGCGCGCGAGCTCGCGCTGGATCCGCCGCGCGCGCCGCGTCGTCGCCAACCGCGTTTCGCCCCCGGTACGACGACGCCGCGCGGCCGCCTGCTCGGCCTGGCGCGGGGGCACGAAGCGCACGTGGGCAGCGGCGGCCGGGGAGTCCATGTCCTCGATCATGGTGGCCGCCGTGGCGGGGGTCAAACCGCGCGGCCGCCGTGACGGTGCGCGCGACACCGGCCGCCATGGATCGAGCACGGGCGGGAACCTCGACTACGCTGGAGAACAAGAATGTGAACTGAACCACGTGCCCGCGAGCGGCACGAGACGGCCCAGGTAAGGAGCACCATGTCCTCGGAATCCGCAGCATCCCAGTCGAAGACCTACGCACCCAGCGAGGAGTTCGCCACCCAGGCCAACGCCACCGCGGAGCTGTACACGCGGGCCAAGGAGCAGGGTGAGGAGTTCTGGGCGGACCAGGCCCGCGAGCTGCTGACGTGGTCCACCCCGTTCACCGAGGTATTGGACTGGTCCAACCCGCCGTTCGCCAAGTGGTTCCAGGACGGCACCCTGAACGCCGCGTACAACGCCGTGGACCGCCACGTGGAGGCCGGCAACGGGGACCGCGTGGCCCTGTACTTCGAGGGCGAGCCCGGGGACAGTGCGTCCTACACGTACGCGCAGCTCAAGGACGAGGTCTCCAAGGCCGCGAACGCGTTCGAGGCGCTCGGCGTGGGCAAGGGCGACCGCGTGGCCGTGTACCTGCCCATGATCGCGGAGGCCGTGGTCACCATGCTCGCGTGCGCGCGCATCGGAGCGATCCACTCGGTGGTCTTCGGCGGCTTCTCCGCGGACGCCCTGCGCTCGCGCATCGAGGACGGCGAGGCCAAGCTCGTGGTCACCGCGGACGGCTCCTACCGCCGCGGCAAGCCCACGACGCTCAAGCCCGCCGTGGACGCCGCCCTGGAGAAGGGCGGGAGCTCCGTCCAACACGTGGTGGTGGTCAAGCGCAACGGCGAGGACGTCGCGTTCCAGGACGGCCGTGACGTGTGGTGGCACGAGGTCACCGAGAACGCCTCCACCGAGCACACGCCCTCGGAGCAGAACGCCGAGGATCCGCTGTTCATCCTCTACACCTCCGGCACCACCGGCAAGCCCAAGGGCATCCTGCACACCACCGGCGGCTACCTCACCCAGGCGGCGTTCACCCACAAGAACGTGTTCGACCTCAAGCCGGAGACGGACGTCTACTGGTGCACCGCGGACGTCGGGTGGGTCACGGGCCACACCTACATCACTTACGGGCCGCTCGTGAACGGCGCCACCCAGGTGATCTACGAGGGCACCCCGGACTCCCCGCACCGCGGCCGGTTCTGGGAGATCGTGCAGAAGTACGGCGTGAGCATCCTCTACACGTCCCCCACCGCCATCCGCACCATGATGAAGTGGGGCGAGGAGATCCCCGGCGAGTGGGACCTCAGCTCGCTGCGCTTGCTGGGCACCGTGGGCGAGGCCATCAATCCCGAGGCCTGGACCTGGTTCCACCGTGTGATCGGCGGCGAGCGCTGCCCCATCGTGGACACGTGGTGGCAGACCGAGACCGGCGCGATCATGATCTCCCCGCTGCCCGGGGTCACCCACGCGAAGCCCGGTTCCGCGCAGGTCCCGCTGCCGGGGATCGCGGTGGACGTCGTGGACGACGCCGGCAACTCCCTGCCCAACGAGACCGACGGTTTCCTGGTGGTCCGCAAGCCGTGGCCGTCCATGCTGCGCACCATCTGGGGGGACGACGACCGTTTCGTCAACACCTATTGGGGCCAGTTCGGTGACAAGTACTTCGCCGGCGACGGCGCCAAGCGGGACGCGGACGGGGACGTCTGGATCCTGGGTCGCGTGGACGACGTCATGAACGTCTCCGGCCACCGCCTGTCCACCCCCGAGATCGAGTCCGCGCTGGTCTCCCACCCGTCCGTGGCCGAGGCTGCCGTGGTGGGCGCCCAGGACGAGACCACGGGCCAGGCGGTTTTCGCCTTCGTGATCCTCTCGGACCAGGCCACCGCCGAGAACCGGGACGCCGCCGAGCTCGCCGAGGAGATCCGCGCGCACGTAGGCCGGGAGATCTCCCCGATCGCCAAGCCCAAGAAGGTGTTGATCGTCCCCGAGCTGCCCAAGACCCGCTCGGGCAAGATCATGCGCCGTCTGCTCAAGGACGTCGCCGAGGACCGTCCCGTGGGTGACGTCTCCACGCTCGCGGACCAGACGGTCATGCAGCAGATCGTGGACTCGCTCGGCCAGAAGTAACCCCGGCCCCGGCGGGCGACGCCGCTGCGGTGCCTCGCGTGAAGAGGTCATCGTGGCGGCGTCGTCCGGTGTTGTCAGGGTGTTCGACGACGCCGCACTGTTGGTCGGTGCCGCACTGTTGGTCGGCGCCGCCGTGTTCGGAGGTGCCGTGTCGCTCCACGTGACCGTGTTGTTGAATGGAGGCATGAGTGAGCTGCCGATCCACGTCCTGAATGGGCCCAATCTCAACACCCTGGGCACCCGCAAGCCCGAGATCTACGGGCACACGACCCTTGCGGACGTCGAACGCAATGTGCGCGTCCGCGCGCAGTCGTACGGGCTGGACGTGGTGTTCGAGCAGTCCAACTATGAGGGGCAGCTCGTGGACTGGATCCAGCGGGCGCGCACCGAGGCGTGCGGGATCGTGATCAATCCCGCGGCGCTGACCCACTACTCCGTGGCCCTGCACGACGCCCTGGAGATGTGCGAGATGCCCATCGTGGAGGTGCACATCTCCAACGTGCACCGCCGGGAGGCCTTCCGACACACGTCCTTCGTGTCACCGCAGGCCACGGCCGTGATCGCCGGTGCCGGTGTCCTGGGGTACGAACTGGGCGTGCAGGTGATCGCCAACGAACTGGGTAAGAACATCGAGAGTTAGGACGCACCCTGACCGCAGCAGATCCACGGTCCGGCGTGCCCCTGGTCCACAGGCGCAGCGACGAGTCCTTCCACCAGGTGGCCGCCGCCGGGGGCGTGGAGCTGTTCGCCGATGCGTGGTTGCCCGGCGGCCACGAGGTGCACTGGGAGCAGGTCAAGGACACGTGCATGGAAGCCGCGGTGCTCTTCGAGGGGTACATGTTCTCCTGGGCGTTCCGGCCCATGTCCCGGAGGACGTGGTCTCGTCCCTCGAGGAACTGGGCAGGCCCGAGGTGGCCGAGCGGATGACCACGCTCACCGCGCAGGGGGCCATGCCCGGGACCGGTCTGACCATGCGCTCCGAGAAACTCATCGAGGCCTACGGACTGGCTGCGCTGGGGTGGCACCAGGAGATCGGTGACCCGCGGGCCATCATCGACTCGGTCGACCGGCGCATGGCGGACGAGGACTGGTTCGTCACTGCCCTGTGGCAACCGCAGTACCTCGACGACGTGTACAAGCTGCGCCCGCTGCGTGATCCCCTGAATGCGTCCTTGACCCCGGACCGCGCCTCCCTGCTGGCGCACTCGGTACCCGGCCACCGCTCGTCCGTGCTCGACCGCCGGTCATCGGTGCTCAGCCGCTGCTTGTCGGTGTTCAGCTGCTACCGACAGGTTGTCCGCTCAGGACACCACGCACTGACCCGTGGGGACGGACTCCATGGAGTCCCCCGCCGCGGCGAGGATCTCGGTGACACGAGCCACGGGGATCGCATACCCCACCTGGTCCGTGACGGCCTTGGCGAAGACCACGCCCACGACCTCACCGTCCGCGTTGAGCAGCGGACCGCCCGAGTTGCCCTGCTCCACGTTGCCCGCGATCTGGATGATGCTGCGGGTCTGGGTCTGCCCCGTGGTCACGTTCTGCACGGGGGCCACCGCCTGACCCTGGATCGTGGCCGGGCGCAGCGTATAGGGACCGCCCAGCGGGTAGCCCGCGAAGGACACGGTCTGTCCGCTCGTCACCGAACCCTGCAGGGCCAGGGGCGCCTCAGGCAGATCGGGGACGCGCAGCACCGCGAGGTCGGACGCGGCGTCGTACTGCACGGCCTGCGCGCGGTAGACGCGACCGTCGCGCGTCTGGACCACGGGCTGGTCCACGCCCGCGACCACGTGGGCGTTGGTAACCACCGTGCCGGGCTGCGCCACGAATCCTGAACCCGTCTGGTTCTGGGCGCACTGGGCCGCCGTGCCGTAGACCTGGACCACGGACTGGCCCGCGTCCGCGACGCTCTGGGTGTCCGGGGTGTCCGTGGGGTCCGGGGCGGCCTGGGACGGGAAGAGTAGTTCGTCCAGCTGCCGGATGCCCTGGGCGCCGCTGATCGCGTTGCGGGTCTGTGTCATGGCCTGGCGCACGGGCTCCGGGGTGACCCGCTCAATACCGCGCAGCACCTGCGAGGACGCGACCTGTTGGGACAGCGCGGGAAGGCCCAGCTGACCCACGAGCGAACCCACGAGCCCCATGACCAGGGCGGCCACGACCACGTTGAGCACCCCCCCGCCCACGCGGTCCAGGATCCCCAGTCCCGTCCTCTCGGTGATCCGCGCGAGGGCGTTACCCGCGATCGACCCCAGCCACTGACCCAGGGCCAGGGCCACGAGGACGGTGAGCAGCACGGCCGGGATCCGCCATTCGTCCGAGACGTACGCGGACACCACGGGGCCGGCCCAGAACGCCACCACGGCGCCGAGCACTAGCCCCACGAGGGACGCGAACGAGCGGAAGAACCCTCGGCTCAGCCCTGCGACGAGATACGCCACCAGCGCCGCGATCAGCAGCACGTCCAGGATGTTCAGGGACAGGGTCATCGAAGTCCTCACGGAGGGGGAACACGCGGGGATCGGGTGCGTGCTCAGCCGAGCATACGGTGGGGGGCTGGGTAAATCGTGGATCGTGAACGGTGGATGAACACGAGCGGGAACACCCGGAATTCGCGGCGCGTTCACACCGGGCATAACCACCGGGGTGGACCCGGGCGGTGTGAAATTCGTTACGATGGAACGTACTCAGATCATGTGCCCCTGTCCGGGCTCATCCGCAATCCGTGAGGAGTTTTACCTTGGATACAGACGTCCTACGCCGCGCTCCGCTGTTCGCTTCCTTGGACGATGAGGCGTTCGCCGCTCTGACCGAGGAGATCACCGAGGTGAACCTCTCCCGCGGTGCCACCCTGTTCTACGAGGGTGATCCGGGGGACCAGCTCTACTTCATCGTCTCCGGCAAGATGAAGCTTGGGCGCACCGCGAGCGACGGTCGCGAGAACCTCGTGGCCGTCATGGGTCCCGGTGAGATCTTCGGCGAGATGGCCCTGTTCGACCCCAGCCCCCGCTCGACCTCCGCGACCGCCGTGTCCGAGACCCGCCTGGACGGGCTCAAGCACGAGAACCTGCGCAAGGTCATCCAGCGCTCCCCCGAGGTCTCCGCGCAGCTGCTGCAGGCGCTCGCCCGGCGCCTGCGCCGCACCAACGAGAACCTCGCGGACCTAGTGTTCTCGGACGTCCCCGGCCGCGTGGCCAAGGCCCTGCTGGACCTCGCGGACCGGTTCGGCCGCCCCGCCACGGACGGCATCCTGGTGGCGCACGAGCTCACCCAGGAGGAACTCGCCCAGCTCGTGGGTGCCTCCCGCGAGACCGTGAACAAGGCCCTGGCCGAGTTCGTCCAGCGCGGTTGGATCCGCCTCGAGGCGCGTGCCGTGGTCATCCTGGACCTGCAGCGCCTCAAGCAGCGCTCCCGCTGACGCCGGTTCTTCCGCCGACGGCGCTCGTGGCACCCGCCACGGGCGCCGTCGCCTTTCACACGGGATGCGTACGGGGTGCGTGAGGGCGCGCGGGACGCGACCCACCCGGGAGGTCACTCGTCCAGGACGAGGACGGGTTCGCCGTCGCGCAGATCCAGTCGGGGACTCTTGACCCGCAAGTCCCGCCGGGCCGCGAGGAACGCCACCGCCGAGCCGGCGTGCGCAACCGCCTCGAGGGCGCACTGCACCCCGGGGGTCGTGAGCTCGTTGAGGTCGAAGTGCCAGGGGTCGTCGGTGAGGCTGGCTTCCTCCGACTGGCGCCGGAACAGCTCCGGCACCGGTGTGGACCACGGGTCCTCGAACAGGGCGCGCGCGTCCACCCAATCGAGCCACGCCACACCGCGCTGCGTGGCCAGCGGCACGGGGCGCTGGCCCACGGGAACGGCCGCCGAATAAAACTGCAGGTCCACGCGCTGGTGGATGAAGTCCGAGGTGATCCAGTGGGACAGCGGCCGGAGGCATTCGCTGTGGAACGTGAGACTGCGCTTGGCCAGCAGGTCCGCGAAGGAGAACTCCTCTGCTGCCAACCGTTCCCGCGAGGTCATCCAGTCCGCGCCGTCCACGCTCTCGGCGACACCGTGACCCGGGGTTCCCGCGAGCAGGATCCCGGTCTCCACGAACACCTTGCGCGCGGCGGCCACCACGCTGCGGCGCGTGCGGCCGATGTCCTCCGAGAGCACCTTGTGGGCCCACTGCGCGGGGGTGGGGCCGTGCCAGTCCAGGGGTTCGTCGTCGCTGGTCTCGCACACCCCGCCGGGGAACGAGAGCGTGCCCATGGACTGGCGGCCCGGGCGGTGGAGCATGAGGGTCTCCACGCCGTGCTCGCCGTCCCGCACGAACACGGTGGCGGCGCCGTGGCGGGGGGCGGAACCGTGCAACCCCAACCCCCGTTCCATCCAGGCCCGGGCGGCCGTGGAATAGGCGCGGGGCACCGCGAAGATGCGTTCGTTCCCGCGGCCCCCGCTCATCGTCAGTGGAACTCGACGATCAGTTCGACCTCCACCGGGGAGTTCAGCGGCAACACGCTGACACCCACGGCGGAGCGGGCATGCACGCCGGCGTCCCCGAACACCCGGCCCAGCAGGGTGGACGCGCCGTCCACCACGGCGGGCTGACCGTAGAAGTCGGTCGCGGAGGCCACGAAACCCGTGACCTTGACGATGCGTTGGATCCGGTCCAGGTCCTCGATCTGGGACTTCACCGCGGCCAGGGCGTTGAGCGCGCAGCGTTCGGCGAGCTCGGCGGCCCGTTCCGGGGACACGGTCCCCTCGGCGCCGGAATCGCTCACCACGCCGGTCTCGAGTAGTGACCCGGACACCAGCGGCAGCTGGCCTGCGGTGTAGACGTGCTTCCCGCTCACCACGGCCGGGGCGTAGGCCGCGAGCGGCCGGGCCACGCCCGGCAGTTCCAGACCCAGCTGCGCGAGCCGGTCTTCGTAGCTCTTGTCCATGATGTCCTCTTCCCCGCGGGTCAGTTCTTGGGCCGCTTGAAGTAGGCGATCGGGTTGGTCTGGACGGGGGCGTTCACGTTGCCCGCGGGGGTGTCCGCGGCCTGCGTGCCGGGCAGGACGGTCACGAGCTCCCAGCCGTCCTCACCCCAGTTGTCCAGGATCTGCTTGGTGGCGTGGATCATCAACGGAACGGTGGCGTATTCCCATGTGGTCATGGCCACCACCCTACTGGTCCCGCCCCCCGCAGCGCGCCGGGAGCGTTCCCGCACGAGGTTCGCGGGCCGTGTGCCACCCTCTCCGGTACACGATTCGCACAGGACCCGGCCTATAGACTGGCCCAATGGCATCACGCAACAACTCGGGCTCCGAGCCCACCTCGGTACTGGGCAACATCGTGGCGTTCATCGCCGTGTCGGTGGTTGCCGGGGTGGTGGCAGCCGGACTCCTCGTTCCCCCCGCCGCGGCCGCCGGACTGGCCGCCAACGCGTCCATCGGCTGGTTCAAGTCCCTTCCCGCGGACATGGAAATGGGCCCCCTCTCCCGTTCCTCCACCGTGGTGGCCAAGGACGGTTCCGAGATCGCCACGTTCTTCGCGCAGAACCGGGAACCGGTCTCCCTGAACCAGATCTCCCCCAACATGAAGAAGGCGCTGCTGTCCATCGAGGACCGCGACTTCTACGACCACGGCGGTGTGGACCCCTGGGGCATCGTGCGTGCCATGGGCAATAACGTGTTGCGCCCCAGCAACCGCCAGGGTGCCTCCACCATCACGCAGCAGTACGTGAACAATCTGATCATCGATCAGCAGGTCCGGGCCGGCGAGCAGGCCAGCACCATCGGCGCGGACAAGGGCATCGTGGATAAGATCAAGGAAATCAAGCTCGCGCTGTCCATGGAGCAGGAGAAGTCCAAGGACGAGATCCTGGAGGGCTACCTCAACATCGTGCTCTTCGGCGGGCAGAACTACGGTGTGCAGGCGGCCTCCGAGTACTACTGGGGCATTCCGGCCTCCCAGCTGAGCATCGCGCAGGCCGCCACGCTCGCGGGCATGGTGCAGTCCCCCAACTACTACGATCCGCAGGTCAACCCGGAGGCCTCGGTGCAGCGGCGCAACGTGGTGCTGGACACCATGGTGCAGACCGGCGCGATCACGCAGCAGCAAGCGGACCAGGCGGCCCGCGAGCCCCTGAACCTGGACATCCACCCCACGAGTTCCGGGTGCTCGGCCGCGCGGACCGCTCCCTACTTCTGTGACTACGTGGAGAACCAGGTCATGCAGTCCAACTCGTTCGGTGCCACGCCGGAGGAGCGCCTGGCCACGCTGCAGCGCGGTGGTCTGACGATCACCACCACCCTGGACCCCAAGGCCCAGCGGGCCGCGGACACCCAGGTGAACGCGACCCAGCCCAAGGACGACAACCCGGACAACGTCTCCACGGCGTTGGTTTCCCTGGAGCCGCGCAACGGTCACATCGTGTCCATGGCGCAGAACACCAACTACTCCGCCGCGGAGGGCACCTCCAACACCACGTACAACTTCAACGTGGACAGCTCCATGGGCGGTGCCGGTGGGTTCCAGGTGGGCTCCACGTTCAAGCCGTTCACCCTGGCCCAGTGGATCAATGCGGGCAAGGGCATCAAGGCGAGCGTGGACGCGCGTCGTCTGCACTACCCTGCGGACTTCCGTTGGAAGGCCTCGTGCCTGCCCAACGGGTACAAGATCGAACCGGGTGATGACGGCAACGGGTTCAGCTTCCAGAACGCGACCGAGGGATACGCCCGGGTCATGGACGTGGACTACGGCATCTACAACTCCATCAACTCGGCGCTGTACGCCATGGCCGCGGACCTGGACCTGTGCGAGATCGGTGAGTTAACCAAGGCCATGGGCATCCACGACGGCAAGACCGGTGATCCCGTGGACACCACCGTCCTGTCCTCCCTATTGGGTGGTTCGGTGGACATCTCCCCCATGACAATGGCGCGTGCCTTCTCCGGCTTTGCGAACGACGGCGTGATGTGCGAGCCCCGCGCTGTCACCAAGGTCGTGGACTTCACCGGGAAGAACTACGACGTCCCCGGTGACAGCTGCCAGCAGGTGATCAAGAAGGAGGTGGCCCAGGGCGTGAACGAGGTGCTCAAGCAGGTGCTCGTGCGCGGTTCCGGGTACCAGCGCTCGATCGGGCTGCCGGATGCCTCCGCCGCCAAGACCGGCACCACCGACAACTCGACCCAGACCTGGATGCTCGGCTACACCAAGGGCCTCGCGACCGCCTCGTGGGTGGGTAACTACGAGTTCGGTTCCCGCTCCCTCAACGGCCTGAGCATCGGCGGGCGGACCGGCGGTTCGGGTACCGAGTGGGTGGACGGTGCCACGTACGCGGGTGGCCAGTGGCAGAACTACATGCGCACCGTGGCCCCCGACTACGACACCTCCCGGTTCTCTTCGCCGACGCCCAGCGTGATGTCGGCGCGCAAGTAGTGGCGGACTCCACCGCATCCGCCCCGGTCGCCCGCTCCCTCGCCGCGGCCGGAGCGGGCTTGTTCGCCGCTGGCGCCGGGACGCTCGCGTGGGCCTCATTCGGGGAGCGGCGTCGATTCCAACTGCGCCAGGAGACGGTGCGTGTGCTCCCGGAGGGCTTTCGGCCCGTGCGGATCCTGCACATCTCCGACCTGCACACCGTGCCCGGGCAGGAGGCCAAGAAGCGCTTCGTGCACTCGCTCGCCGCACTGCGCCCGGACCTCGTGATCGACACGGGTGACAACCTCTCGCACCTGCGCGCCCTGCCGTACCTGCTCGAGATCCTGGAGCCGCTGTTCGCGTTCCCCGGTGTGTACGTCCCGGGGTCCAACTGCTACTTCGCGCCGCAGCCCAAGAATCCCGCGCGCTACCTGTGGCGCACCACGAGCGGCGAGAAATCGGACGAGGCCCCGCGGTTGCCCACCGAGGACATGCACCTCGCGTTCGACGAACGCGGCTGGACCGGGCTCATCAACCGCGCCGAGCGGCTCAACATTGCGGACACCGTCATCGACTTCTCCGGCGTGGACGACCCCCACCTGCGCTTCGACCGGCACCCGGGCTTCCCGCGTGAGCAGGACGGGCCGGCCCACGTGCGCATCGGCGTGGCGCACGCGCCGTACGTGCGCACGCTGGACCGTTTCGCCGCCCACGGTGCGGACATCGTCTTCGCGGGTCACACCCACGGCGGTCAGGTCTGCCTCCCCGGGGGCCGCGCGCTGGTGAGCAATTGCGACCTGGATCCCGCGATGTGCAAGGGATTGATCTCCCACAGGGGCGTCCCGGTGAACATCTCCCAGGGCCTGGGCGAGTCCCGCTTCGCCCCGGTGCGGCTTTTCTGCCCACCACAGGCCGTTCTGGTCACGCTCACGGACTAAGGTTCTTCCCATGGCACCGATTCGACTCCCCCTCCCCACGCGCCGACCCGACGACGCCGCCCCGGCTCCCATCGACTCTCCGCTGGACCGCGCGGTGGCGAGGATCGAACGGGAGTGCGGCAGCGGCGTCGTCGTCACCGGGGAGCTGGAGCGGCGCGCGGTGGCCCACGACGCCTCCCACTACCTGATGCAGCCCCGCGCGGTGCTGCGCCCACGGGACACGCACGAGGTGGGGCGGATCTTCGCCGCGGCCGCGGACACGGACGCTGGCCTGACCCTGCGCTCGGGCGGCACGTCCCTGTCGGGGCAGTCCGTCACGGACCAGATCCTCGTGGACGTCCGCCGCCACTTCAAGAGCGTGGAGGTCCTGGATCGGGGTGCCCGCGTGCGCGTGCAACCCGGGGTCACCGTGCGCCAGGTCAATGCGCGGCTGGCTCCGCACGGGCGGGCGCTGGGCCCGGATCCGGCCAGCGAGTCCGCGTGCACGCTGGGCGGAGTGGTGGCCGACAACTCCTCCGGGATGGCGTGCGGCACCGAGTTCAACACGTACCGCACCCTGGAGTCCATGGTGCTCGTGTTGCCCTCCGGCACGGTGCTGGACACCGCCGCCCCGGATGCTGGTGAGCAGCTGCGGGCCCGAGAGCCCGACCTGTTCGAGGGCCTGCTCCGGCTGCGGGACCGCGTGCGGGGCAATCCGGAGTCCGTGCGGACCATCCAGCGACTGTTCGCCATGAAGAACACCATGGGCTACGGGCTGAACTCGTTCCTGGACCACGAGGACCCCGTGGCCATCCTGGAGCACCTCATGATCGGCTCGGAGGGCACCCTGGGGTTCGTGGCGAGCGCGACCCTGCGCACCGTGCCCGTGCACCCGCACGTGGCCACCGGCCTGCTGGTGTTCCCCACCGTGGTGGCCGCCACGAGTGCCGTTCCGGACCTGGTGGGCTCGCAGTGCGCCACCCTGGAGCTGATGGACGCCACGTCCCTGGCGGTCTCGCAGCGCACCGGACTCGCGCCGTCCGCGATCATGGACATCCCGGTGAGCCAGCAGGCCGCACTGCTCGTGGAGTACCAGCACGACACCGCGGCAGGTGTGCGGGAGCTGGCGGAGGCGGCGGCGTCCACCTTCGATGCGCTCGAGCTGGCCGGGCCGGTGGCCCTGACCACCGACCCCCGCGAGCGCGCGAGCCTGTGGACCGTGCGCAAGGGTCTCTACACCACTGTGGCGGGCAACCGACCGCAGGGCACCAACGCGCTGCTCGAAGACGTGGTGGTGCCGGTGGACCAGCTGGGCGGCACGTGCGAGGAACTCACCGGACTCTTCGACGCCCACGGCTACCGGGACTCGGTAATCTTCGGCCACGCCAAGGACGGCAACGTCCACTTCATGCTCAACGAGCAGTTCGATGATCCCGCTTCGCTACGCCGTTACGAGCAGTTCACCGAGGAGATGGTGGAGCTCATCCTGGGCCGCGGGGGCTCCCTCAAGGCCGAGCACGGGACCGGGCGGATCATGGCCCCGTTCGTGCGGCGGCAGTACGGGGACGAGCTGTACTCGGTGATGGTGGAGCTGAAGGCCCTGATCGATCCCGGCAACCGCTTCAACCCCGGGGTGATCCTCACCGAGGACCCGCGCGCGTACCTGCGCGATCTCAAGACCGCGCCGGCCGTGGAGGAGGAGGTGGACCGGTGCGTGGAATGCGGATACTGCGAGCCGGTGTGCCCATCCCGGGATCTCACGCTCACGCCGCGCCAGCGCATCGTGGGGCGCCGCGAGATCGCGGACGCCGAAGCGCGCGGTGAGCACGAACTGGCCGGTCGGATGCGGCGCGAGTTCGACTACGACGGGCTGCAGACGTGCGCGGTGGACGGCATGTGCGTGACCGCGTGCCCCGTGGACATCAACACGGGTGACCTGGTGCGTCGGCTGCGGTCGGAGAACCGTTCCGCCGTGGCGGACCTCGTGTGGGCGGGGCTCGCCCGGGCGTGGCCCATGACCGTTCCTGGTGCGGCCTTCGCGCTGTCCCTGGCCCGGCGGATGCCCGCCGCGCTCCCGGTCAGCGCGACGTCGGTGGCCCGCGCCGCGCTCGGGACGGACACCGTCCCCGGCTATTCCCCTCGTCTGCCCGCGGGCGGTCGCTCCCGTGCCGGATTGACGACGGCGCCCGCGAACGTCCCTGCCGACCGCGCCCGGGCCGTGTTCTTCCCCGCGTGCATCGGGGCCATGTTCGGCACGGTGCACGGGGAGGGACCGTCGGTGTCCGAGGCGTTCTTGATGTTGTGCGAGCGCGCCGGAGTGGACGTACATGTTCCCGAGGGCATCACCTCCACGTGCTGTGGCACGCCGTGGAAGTCCAAGGGCCTACCCTCCGGATACGAGACCATGTCCCGGCGGACCCTCGAGACCCTGTGGGAGGCCTCCGAGCACGGCACACTCCCGGTGGTGTGTGATGCCTCCTCGTGCACCGAAGGACTCGTCACCATGCGAGAACTGGCGGCGAACTCGCCCCGGTACGCCGGACTGCGGTTCGTGGACGCGGTGCAGTTCGTGGCCGAGAACGTGCTGGACCGGCTGACCGTGTCCTCGCCCGTGGGCGCGCTCGCGGTGCACCCCACGTGCTCGTCCGTGCAACTGGGGATCAACGATCACCTCCTGCGCGTGGCTGGCGCATGTGCCGAGCACGCCACCGTTCCTTTCGCGTGGGGGTGCTGCGGGTACGCGGGCGACCGCGGCATGCTGCATCCCGAGCTCACGGCGGCCGCCACGGCTCCCGAGGCTGCGGAGGTACAGGCCGGATCCTTTGATGCATATGCATCTTTGAATCGGACGTGTGAGCAAGGCATGACCGAGGCCACGGGCAAACCCTACGAACACGTCCTGCAGGTGCTGGAGCGGGTCAGCCGCTGACACCGCGCTCGGACGTTTTCGGTGACTCGGGGATTTCACATTCCTCCCGTGCTGCCGCTATGCTGGAGCAGTTGTTCGCGGCTCTGCCGTGTGACATCGGGATGTGGCGCAGCTTGGTAGCGCGCGTCGTTCGGGACGACGAGGTCGCAGGTTCAAATCCTGTCATCCCGACCAAGGTCGCTTTACTTGAACCATGGTCCAAGTAGATCGACCCAAGTGACACAGACAGAGGTGCCCCTGAGAAATCAGGGGCATTTCTCATGTCCGCATCGATCCGGCCAGGACGTGTCAGAACGTCCGAAATCGGCGCCTGGGGGGACGAAGGCGTCGACGTGGGTCCAGACGTCGTCTCGGTCACAACGTAGGACCGGAAGGCGGTCTGGGCGGCCATGATGTCCGCGTACGGATCGTTGAGGACACCCTGGGCTGGCCCATGTTCGTCCACATAGAAGCGGCGGAAGAAGGCTTCGTTCATCAGCCGGCGCACGCTGTCCGTGGTGCGCTCGTAGCTTTGACGAGGACTTCCCAGCTGCGCCAGCGCCTGAGTGATCACCTTCGTGCCAAGCTCGAGCCGATCGTTGGTCGTAGACAGCTGTTCCTCGATCCGCACCCTTTGCATCCGATACTCGTTGGAGAGCTGGCGCACCTTGTCGATCGGCAGGATCCCCTCGGCGGCCAAGGTGACCAGGCGACGCTCCTTGTCGTCCACCTCAGCAAGCTGGTTTTGGAGTCGAGCGAAGAATTCATGCGTGTCAGCGTGCTCGTTTTCAAGGCTCTCCCGGAGCTTTTGAGAGATGTCGGACTCGAAGTCTTGGTCGAGCCGTAGCTGGGCGTAGGCTTCGGCCACTTTGTCTTCGACGATGTCAACAGGAAGGTAGCGCTGGTCGCAGAAGCCGTCTTGCTTGCCTCGACAGAAGTAGTACTCATGAATGGAGCCGCTTGGGACTGCTGCACGGATAGGTGACACCGAACCTCGCTGGCCGACGCGGGTCGGCCTGGAAGGATGATCACCGTGCCCAAGCCCCACCCTCAAGAGGTCCGTGACGACGTCGTGCGTGTCGCTCGCGCCCGTGAAGCGGGCGACACCCTCGCTCAGATCGCCAAGGACTTCGGCGTCCACGAGATGACGCTGCGCAAATGGATCCGCCAAGCAGACATCGACGACGGCAACCGTCCCGGGAAGACCCGTGAAGACTCCACGGAGCTGCGCGAGCTCCGCCGCCGGAACCC